>CANQBA010000018.1 GCA_947589545.1 uncultured Oscillospiraceae bacterium
ACCACGGCCTTGACACGTTTGACATTCGGTTTCCAGGTACGGTTGGATCTTCTGTGGGAGTGGCTCACCTGAATGCCAAATGAGACGCCCTTTCCGCAAAATTCACACTTTGCCATCTGCTGCACCTCCTTGCAGTGAAATCATAGCCTGTATATAATAGCAGAAATACCCCAAAAATGCAAGAACATTTTTTCGACAGGAAGAAAATTTTTTAATTGGCTCAAAGCTCTTGCCAAATCGACAGTTTTTGTATAATATTATAAAAGAGAAATTGTGCGCGGCCACAAAAAGCCGCCCATCCACTTTTATTTTTTTACCGAGGGGGACACGCGTATGGAATCACAGCAGGGAATGTTATTGAAGACACTGGCGGAGCAGGTGGGCCTGGAGGTGCTCAACGCCTCCGCGGACTATGACAAAAAGCTCATCACCACCGCCGTGGTCAACCGCCCCGGCCTCCAGCTGACGGGCTTCTACACCAATTTCACCACCGAGCGCCTCCAGATCCTGGGCTGGAACGAGGACGCCTACCTCCAGCAGTTCTCCGAGGAGGAGCGCCGCGCCCGGCTGGACCGGCTGATGGGCAGCGGCGTCCCCGCCATCATCATCGCCCACGACGTGAACATCCCGGAGGGGACGCTGGACTCCGCCCGGGAGCACGACATCACCATCCTCAAGTCCCACCGGGAGACAAGCGAGCTGATCATCGAGCTGACTACCAAGCTCACCAACGCCCTGGCCCCCCAGATCATGCGCCACGGCGTCTTTATGGAGGTCTATTCCGAGGGCGTGCTGATTTTGGGCGAGTCCGGCATGGGCAAGTCCGAGACGGCCATCGAGCTCATCAAGCGCGGCCACCACCTGATCTCCGACGACGCGGTGATCATCAAGAAGGTCAACTCCACCACCCTCACCGGCACCGCCCCCGACCTTATCCGCAACTACATCGAGCTGCGCGGCATCGGCGTGGTGGACGTGCGGCGGATCTTCGGCAACGGCGCGGTGAAGTGGAGCGAAAAGGTGGATCTGGTCATCAAGCTGGAGAACTGGAACGCCGAAAACAGCTACGACCGCATGGGCAGCGAGACACAGCAGATCGACATCCTGGGCGTCAAGGTGCCCTACATCGTAGTCCCCATCCGTCCGGGGCGGAATCTGGCCGTCATCATCGAGGTGGCCGCCATGAACAACCGCCAGAAGCGCATGGGCCTCAACTCCGGCAAGGATTTCGCCGAACAGCTGGACGACTATTTTGACAGCCTGGAGAACAACTGATGGAAAACGCCTTTGACGCCTTCGCCAAAGATCTGAACGCCGGCTTTCCCGGCACCGCCGTCTTTTTCGGGGAGCCCATGCGCAAGCACACCACCTTCCGGGTGGGCGGCACGGTGAGCCTTTTCGCCGAGCCCAAGAGCATCGAGGCTTTTGTCTGGGCGGCCCGGGAGCTGAAACGCCGGGATCTGCCCTGCCTTGTCATGGGCAACGGCTCAAATCTCCTGTTCTCCGACAGACCCCACGCCCTGGCGGTGCTGTCCACCGCCCGGCTCGATACCCTGCGCCTCTCCGGCGACAGCCTTGTCTCCGGGGCCGGCGTCCTGCTCTCGCGGCTGGCCTCCGCCGCCGCGGAGGCGTGCCTGACGGGCCTGGAATTTGCCCACGGCATCCCCGGCTCCCTGGGCGGCGGCATCTACATGAACGCCGGGGCCTATGGCGGGGAGCTTCGGGACGTGATCGAGGCCGTCACCTACCTGGACGCCGGCGGCGCTCTGCGCACCGTCCCCGGCGAGGAGTGCAATTTTGCTTACCGCCACAGCCGCTTTCAGGACAGCGGCGATGTGATCCTCTCCGCCGTCCTCCGCCTCCGCCCCGGCGATCCAAAAGAGATCCGGGAGAAGATGGATGACCTCTCCCGCCGCCGCCGGGAAAAGCAGCCGCTGAATTTCCCCTCCGCCGGCAGTACATTCAAGCGCCCCCAGGGGGATTTTGCCGCGCGGCTCATCGAGGCGGCGGGCCTGAAGGGCCTCACCGTGGGCGGAGCCCAGGTCTCGGAGAAGCACGCGGGCTTCCTCATCAACACCGGGAACGCCACCGCCGAAGATATCCTCTCCCTCATGGATCAGGTCAGGGAAAGGGTCTATCTCGCCTCCGGCGTCACCCTGGAGCCGGAGGTCAGGATCATCCTCTGATTTCCGTGGCGTTGATAATTCGTCCGCAAAAACAAAAGCCTTTGCCGGCAGTGAAAGGGTGAATTTTATGGAAATGCTCATCATCTCCGGCCTCTCCGGCGCGGGAAAGAGCCGCGTGGCCGCCGCCCTGGAGGATCTGGACTTCTACTGCGTGGACAACATGCCCGCGCCCCTGATCCCCATGTTCGCGGAGCTGTGCGCCGCCACCCGGGGCCGCTACGAGCGCGTGGCCCTGGTGTCCGATATCCGCAGCCGGGACAATTTCAACCAGCTGTTTTCGGCGCTGGATCAGCTGTCCCAGCGGGGCTTCGACTACAAGATCCTGTATGTGGACGCCACGGTGGAGACGGTGGTCAAACGCTACAAGGAGACGCGCCGCCGCCACCCGTTGGACGACGCCGGGGGCCTGGAGGCCGCCGTGCGCCGCGAGATCCAGATGCTGGAGCCTGTGCGCCGGCGGGCCGACTACATCATCGACACCACGGGCCTCACCCTGGGCCGCCTCCAGCGCACCCTGTTCCACCTCTTCGGCACGGGAAAGGAGCAGAAGCTCCGCGTCACCGTCATGTCCTTCGGCTTCAAGTACGGCATCCCCATCGAGGCCGACCTGGTGTTCGACGTGCGCTTCCTGCCCAACCCCTTCTATGTGCCGGAGCTCCGGGAGCGGGACGGCACCGACCCGGACGTGCGGGATTATGTGTTCAACTCCGACGTGACGCGCCAGTTCCTGGTGCGCCTGGAGGAGATGATCGACTTCCTCCTGCCCAATTACGAGGAGGAGGGCAAAATGACCCTTACCGTGTGCGTGGGCTGTACCGGCGGCCATCACCGCTCGGTGGCGGTGGCCGAGGCCCTGGGGGCCTACCTTACCGGCATGGGCCACGACGTGGAATACGTCCACCGGGACGTGGGCAAAAACTGATTTTTGTACGATGAAAGGGGCCTGCCCGGGCGATCTGTCCGGCCCAGGCTCCCGGAGAAAGCGAGGTGCGTGGGATGTCCTTCTCCTCCCAGGTGAAGGCGGAGCTGTGCCGGGCGGAGCTGTCCTCCAGGACGGCCCTGGCCGAGTGCTACGGGGTACTGCTGTTCTGCAACCGGTTTGACCGTACCGAGGCGCGGATTGTCACCGGCTCCGACGCCTTCATCACGCGCCTGCCCAAGATCTTCTCCCGGGCCTTCCGGGTATCCTTCGACGAGCTGCCCCGGAAGGGGGAGACAGGCAAGCGCACTCTGATCCTCCGGGATCCCGCCGCCCTCTCCGCCGTCCTGGACGCCCTGGGGTATCCCCCCGCGGGCCTGCTGACCCACCATGTGAACCTGGGCCTTCTGGAGGACGACGCCTCCCGCGCCGCCTTCCTCCGGGGCGCTTTCCTGGCCGGCGGAAGCGTCACCGACCCTCACAAGGGCTACCATCTGGAGCTGGTCACCGACCATTTCTCCGTCAGCCGGGAGATCACAGCCCTGTTTCTGGATATGACCTTCGAGCCGCGCTGTGTCACACGGGGCGGCAATTACATCCTCTACTTCAAGCAGAGCGACCTCATCGAGGATCTGCTCACCACCATGGGCGCGCCGGTGTCCGCCATGTCCGTCATGAACGCCAAGATCGAGAAGGATATGACAAACCTGGTGAACCGCAAGGTCAACTGCGACACCGCCAACGTTTTAAAAACCGTGGAGGCCAGCGCCCAGCAGCTGGCGGATATCCGAAAGCTCCGGGAGAGCGGCCAACTCTCTGCCCTGTCGGACAAGCTCCAGGAGGCCGCCAGACTGCGGGAGGAGAACCCGGAGCTGTCCATCGAGGAGCTGGGCGCCCTGTGTACGCCGCCTGTGACAAAATCCGGCCTCAACCACCGTCTCCGCAAGCTGTCGGAGCTGGCCTCCTCCCTGAAATGACCTCAACGGGCCGGATCCCCGGCCCTGTAAAACTTCCTGATTTTTCCTCGAAAGGAGCCTCCCCATGGCCTTCACACACCTGCATGTCCACTCCGAATACAGCCTCCTGGACGGGGCCTGCCGCATCAGGGACCTGCCCAAACGCGCCCGGGAGCTGGGCCAGACCAGCCTTGCCATCACCGACCACGGCGTCATGTACGGGGCCGTGGCTTTTTATAAGGAGTGCCTGAAGGAGGGGATCCACCCCATCATCGGGTGCGAGGTCTATGTGGCCCCCCGCACCCGCTTCGACATGGAGCGGGGGGAGGACTCGGTGCGCTACCACCTGATCCTGCTCTGCAAAAACGAGACGGGCTACAAAAACCTCTGCTACATGGTGTCCATGAGCTTCGTCCAGGGCTTTTACATGAAGCCCCGGGTGGATATGGATCTGCTGCGGGCCCACGCCGAGGGGCTCATCGCCCTGTCTGCCTGCATCCAGGGGCGGGTGCCGCGCCTTCTCTTAGAGGACAAGTACGACGAGGCCAAAAAGACCGCCCTGGAGTTCGAAAAGATCTTCGGGAAGGGCAACTATTACCTTGAGCTCCAGGATCACGGCATCGCCGAGGAGCGCACCGCCGCCCGGGGCCTCATCCGGCTCTCCAGGGAGACGGGCATCCCCCTGGTGCTGACCAACGACGTCCACTATCTGAGGCGGGAGGACGCCTACGCCCAAGACGTGCTGATGTGCATCCAGACCGGCAAGACCCTGGACGAGCCCAACCGCATGAAATTCCAGGGCGACGGGCTGTATCTGAAGTCCGAGGAGGAGATGCGCGCCCTCTTTCCCGACCACCCGGAGGCGGCGGACAACACCGAAAGGATCGCGGAAATGTGCGATATGCGGTTTGAATTCGGCCACTACCACCTGCCGGAATTCAAGCTCCCGGCGGGGGTCACGTCCAAGGACTACCTGGAAAAGCAGTGCCTGGAGGGCCTTGGCCGCCGGTATGCCGGGGAAACGCTGGACCGGGCGAAAAAACAGCTTTACTATGAGCTGGACATGATCGACCGCATGGGCTTCACCGACTACTTCCTGATCGTCCAGGACTTCGTCATGTACGCCAAGCGGAACGGCATCCCCGTGGGGCCGGGGCGGGGCAGCGCCGCGGGGAGCGTGGTCAGCTACACCCTGGGCATCACCGACGTGGATCCCATCAAATATAACCTCTTTTTCGAGCGGTTTCTGAACCCCGAGCGGGTCAGTATGCCGGATATCGATATGGATTTCTGCGAGCGCCGCCGGGGCGAGGTCATGGACTACGTCAAGCGCAAGTACGGCGCGGATCATGTGGCCCAGATCATCACCTTCAACACTTTAAAGGCCAAAAACGCCGTCCGAAGCGTCTCCAAGGTGCTGGGCCTGACCTTCGCCGAGGAGAACGAGCTGGCCAAATCCATGCCCGACGACGCCAAAATGACCATCGACGACGCCGTGCGCGTCTCCGCGCAGCTGCGGGAGCTGATGGACCGGGACGAGCGGTATAAACGCGTCATCGAGACGGCCCGGGCCATCGAGGACATGCCCAAGGACTACGGCACCCATGCCGCCGGCGTGGTCATCACCCGCGACCCTGTCCACACCTACGTCCCCCTGGCCCTCTCCAAAAAGGACAACACCATCTCCACCCAGTACACCATGACCACCGTGGAGGAGCTGGGCCTTTTGAAGATGGATTTTTTGGGCCTGCGGAACCTGACCATCATCGACGACGCCGTCCAGGATATCCGCAGGAACGTCCCCGATTTCGACATCACGAGGATCCCCACGGACGACAAGGCCACCTACGACATGCTGTCCGCCGGGAAGACCTCGGGGGTCTTCCAGCTGGAGTCCGCCGGCATGACCGGCGTGGCCGTGGGCATGAAGGCCAGGAGCATTGAGGATATCTCCTCCGTGGTGGCCCTCTACCGCCCCGGCCCCATGGACTCCATCCCCCGGTTCCTGGAGGCCACCCAGCACCCGGAGACGGTGACCTACAAGCACCCTATGCTGGAGCCGATCCTGAACGTCACCTACGGGTGCATCCTCTATCAGGAGCAGGTCATCGAGATCTTCCAGCGCCTGGCCGGCTACTCCCTGGGCCAGGCGGATATGATCCGCCGCGCCATGTCCAAAAAGAAGATGGCGGAGATCCAGAAGGAGCGGGAGACCTTTATCAACGGCGACGAGGCCCGGGGGATACACGGCTGTGTGAAAAACGGCATCTCCGCCGAGGTGGCCGGGAGCATCTACGACGAGATCAACGCCTTTGCCAACTACGCCTTCAACAAGGCCCACTCCGTCTCCTACGCCATCGTGGCCTATGAGACGGCGTACCTGAAGTGCCACTACCCCCGGGAGTATATGGCGGCCCTGATGAGCTCCGTCCTGGGCCAGGCCGACAAGGTGGCCGAATATACCGCCGAGTGCCAGAGCATGGGCATCGGCCTTCTGCCCCCCGACGTGAACCACTCCCGCAGCCGCTTCACCGTGGAGGGGAACGATATCCGCTACGGCCTGGTGGCGGTGAAGAACATCGGCGCCAAATTCATCGAAAATATGGTGGAGGAGCGGGAAAACGGCGGCCCCTTCACCTCCTTCCACGACTTCTGCCAGCGCCTTTACGGGACGGATATGAATTCCCGCGCCCTGGAGAGCCTCATCAAGGCCGGCGCCTTCGACTCTCTGGGCGCCAACCGCCGCCAGCTGACGCTCATCGCCGGCCGCACCCTGGAGTCCATCGCCGACAGCCGCCGCAAAAACGTGGAGGGCCAGATGGATCTTTTCGGCTCCTTCACCGCCGGCGGCGCCTCCTCCGCCTCCGCCGTGCCCCTCCCTGACGTGGAGGACTATTCCCCCCTGGAGCGGATGACCATGGAGCGGGAGGTCACGGGCCTCTACCTCTCCGGCCACCCCATGGACGCCTACCGGCAGGCCGTCCGCCGGCTTGGCGCCACCAATATCGGCTCCGTCCTTTCTGACTACGCCGAGGAGCGGGAGACCCACCGCTTTGCCGACGACCAGGAGATGGGCTTCGCCGGTGTCATCATCTCCAGCCGCACCCGCGCCACCAAAAACGGCGGCCTGATGGCCTATCTGACTCTGGACGACGGCACCGGGAGCATGGAGATGCTGGCCTTCCAGCGCATCCTGGATCAGTCCGGCGTCTATATGCGGGAGGGGGCCCTGGTGATGATCCGCGCGCGCCTGTCCATCCGGGAGGGGAAGGATCCCCAGGCCGTGGTCACCTTCCTGCGCCCCATCACCGATCTGCGCCCGGATCTCATAGGGGACACCGGGCCGGAGGCCAACAAAAAGCTCTACGTCCGCCTCCCCACGGAGGACTGCCCGGCGTATGACAGGATCCGCCTCCTGCTCATCATGTTCCCCGGCGAACAGCAGATGGTGGTCTTTTTCGCCGACACCTGCCGCCGCGTGGGCGCCGACTGTATCATCCACCCGGCCCTGGTGCAGGAGCTCCGGGAGCTTTTGGGCGAGGAAAACGTGGTGGTCAAATAGGGCCTATTCCGTATACTTTGGGATGGTCGCATTATACCACAAATATGCTAATTTGTCAAGTAGATTTTATGTAAAAATAATTATTTTTTTGGAGGCCCGTCTATGTGGGAGGAACTGGCCCGGAAAATCGGTGAAAAGACGCTGCTGGTGTGCCGCCGGAGCGGGGGAAGGATCCCCTACCGGACGGACGCCGCCGGGCGCTTTGACGACCAATCGGGGGAGAACATCTCCTGGTGGACAAACGGCTTTTGGGCGGGGAGCCTGTGGCAGATCTATGCCCTGACGGGAGCGGCGGAGCTGAAAAGCGCCGCCGCCGCTGTTGAGCGGAAGCTGGACGCGGCGCTTCTGGACGCCGGGGGGATGGATCACGACAGCGGCTTTAAGTGGCTGCTTACCGCCGGAGCGAATTACACGCTCACAAAAGACCCCGCGTCCCTGAACCGCCTGTTGCTGGCGGCCTCCAACCTGGCGGGCCGCTTCAACCCCGGGGGGAAGTATATCCGCGCCTGGAACGACCGGGACGGGAAAAACGCCGGCTGGGCCATCATTGACTGCCTGATGAATCTGCCCCTCTTGTACAGGGCCTCGGCCTTGACGGGCGACCCCCGCTTCGGGCAGATCGCCGCCCTCCACGCCAGGACTGCGGCCGCCCATTTCCAGCGGCCCGACGGTTCGGTGGAGCATATCGCGGTCTTCGACCCCGTCACCGGGGAAAAGCGGGGGACGCTTCCGGGCCAGGGGATGGCCGCCGGCGGCGCCTGGACCCGGGGGCAGGCGTGGGCAATCTATGGCTTCACCCTCTCGTATCTTCACACAAAAGATTCGCTTTTCCTCGCCTGCGCCAGGAGAGCGGCGGACTTCTTCATCGCCCATATCCCCGCCTCGGGCCTTATTCCCGTGGACTTTGCCCAGGGGGCGGACTGTGCCTTTGAGGACGACAGCGCCGCCGCCATCGCCGCCTCGGGGCTTCTGGAGCTGGCCGGGGCGGCGGGGGAGAGCCGGTACAGGGACGCGGCGGAGCGCCTTTTGACCGCGCTTTCGGAAGAACGCCTGGAGCTCTCACCGGATACCGACTTCCTTTTGCGCCGCTGTTCGGTGAGCTGGCACGACAGGGAGCACAACCACCCCCTCATTTACGCCGACTATTTCTTCACCGAGGCGGTGCTGAAGCGGCTGGGGAAGGGGGTCTTTATGTGGTGACAAGGCAGTTCTGGCTGGACGCCATGCTGAAGACCGCGTATCCCGTGCTGTCCGCCCTGGCGGAGAACCGGCTGAAAGCCTACCTCCCCCTGGCGTTTCATCCCGACCGCGCCCTCTACGCCCCGCTGGAGGCCCTGGGCAGGACGCTGTGCGGCATGGCCCCGTGGCTGGAGGCGGAGGAGCCCTCCGGGGAACGGGCGGCGCGGGAGCGCTTTCGGGCCCTGGCCCGGGCGGCCCTTCAAAACGCGGTGGATCCTCAAAGCCCGGACGCGGTGAACTTTACGGAGGGGTATGGGCAGTCCCTGGTGGACGCGGCCTTCCTGGCCCACGCCCTGCTGCGGGCCCCCGGCGCCCTCTGGTTTTCCCTGGAGGAGCCCGCCCGGCGCCGCCTGGCCGCCGCCCTGCGCTCCACCCGGAAATTTACCCCCTACAGCTCCAACTGGCTCTTCTTTTCCGCCATGATCGAGATCTTCCTGCGGCATGTGGGGGAGGCGTGGGAGCCGGAGCCTGTGGACAGGGCGCTGGACGCATTCCGGGGCTGGTATGTGGGGGACGGGATCTACGGGGACGGGGAGCGCTTTCACGCCGACTACTACAACTCCTTTGTCATCCACCCCATGATGACGGATATCCTCCGAGAGCTGAAGGGGGAGGCAAAATACGCGTCCTTATACGCCCTTGAGCTGAAACGCGCGGCAAGATGCGCCGGGATCCTGGAGCGGCTCATCATGCCCGACGGCGCGTACCCCGTTCTGGGCCGCTCCTCGACCTACCGCTACGGGGCCTTCCAGCTTCTGTCCCAGGCCGCCCTGGAGGGCTTTTTGCCCGCGTATGTGACCCCTGCCCAGGCCCGCTGCGCCCTGACGGCGGTGATCCGGCGGGTGCACCGGGGGGATATCTACGACGAAAACGGCTTTCTCCTGCCGGGGATCAGCGGCTTTCAGCCGGAGCTGGCGGAGGGCTACATCGGCGTGGGGAGCCTCTATCTTTGCGAGACGGTCTTCCTGCCCCTGGGCCTTCCCGGCACTCACCCCTTCTGGGCCGACCCCGACGAGCCCTGGACGCAGAAGCGCATCTGGAGCGGCCAGCGCGTGGAAGCGGATCACGCGGAGGACTGAGGGGGTTATAAGGTTGTCCGCCTTAACGGCGGACGGGAATTTGCTTTCTCCTCTTTTGTGTTGACAAAAGAGGAGAAAGCAACAAAGAGGAGAAAAACAACCAGGGGAGGGATTTCCACGTCGTCGCGGAAGCCGCTTAACCTCGGGCTGCAAGTATTCGCCCTCAGACGCAGGCTTCGCTCCTCCTCTCCCCATCGGGCAACGGCCCGATGGGAGCCCTGCCCTCCCCTGGACTCCACCTTTAAAAAACGACCAGAGGGGGTTGCGCCCCCCATCTGGACTCCCCCGGGGGAGCGTCCGCACGAGAGCCTGTACGGCCCACACGCCGCACCGCCGGATGCCACGAAAGCTTTCCTTTAAAATCGTTGGGGCGGGTTTCAAACCCGCCCCACATTGGTCTTTCAGGCAATTCTGACGATGACAAGGTGCGCCGAGACGGGGTTATTACCGCCGGCGGCGGGGGTGACGGTGATGGCGGCGGCGCTTCCGGAGGAGTTGACCACGGACAGCGCGTCGCCGGCGGCCAGGGTCTGGACGCTGACGCCTACAATCTGATCGGTGCCTCCCGCGCGGCCCACCACGGTGGTGGCAACCTCGGCGCCGTTTACGGCCAGAGCCAGTTGTCCGGCACCGGTGACGCTGACCTGGAAGAGCACCAGATACGTGCCGGCATCAGCCACGGTGAAGGTGGTGTCGGTGGCGGAGGCGACCCCTCCGGCGGTGGGGCCGTCGTTGGGGAACTCAATGGCGTCCCCCACGGCCACGGGCGTGGCGTTGTCGTCAGGCATCAGGGCGTAGAAGTCGCCGTAGCCCACGGGCGCGGACGTACCGGCAGGCCCCTGCGGGCCTTGCGGGCCGGCGGGGCCGGTTGCTCCCGTGGCGCCTGCAGCGCCGGTTGCCCCGGCGGCTCCCTGAGGAATGACAAAGTTCAAAATGGCGTTGGTGTCGGTGCCGGTATTGGTGACGCTGGCGGGCGTCCCCGGCGCGCCGGTGGCGACGGTGCCGATCTCAATGGTGGCCGCCGTACCGGCAGGGCCTTGGGGGCCGGTCGCGCCGGTTGCACCTGTGGCACCTGTTGCGCCCGTGGGGCCGGCAGGGCCTTGGGGGCCTTGGGGGCCGGCGGGGCCGGTCGCTCCCGTGGCGCCTGTAGCGCCGGTTGCCCCGGCGGCTCCCTGGGGAATGACGAAGTTCAAAATGGCGTCGGTGTCGGTGCCGGTATTGGTGACGCTGGCGGGCGTCCCCGGCGCGCCGGTGGTGACGGTGCCGATCTCAATGGTGGCCGCCGTACCGGCAGGGCCTTGGGGGCCGGTCGCGCCGGTTGCACCTGTGGCACCTGTTGCGCCCGTGGGGCCGGCGGGGCCTTGGGGACCGGCGGGGCCGGCGGGGCCTGTCGCGCCCGTAGCGCCTGTTGCGCCCGTGGGGCCGACGGGGCCTTGGGGGCCGATGGGACCCGTTTCCCCCTGGGGGCCTTGAGGCCCCGGCACGCCCTGCGGGCCGACGGGACCGGGGATACCCTGGGGCCCGCGGGGGCCGGGGCAGGGGGTGGCCGCGCCGCCGCAGTTGATGACGTTTCCGCCGCAGCCGCAGGGCTCGTTTGTGTCAAAACAATTGGGTGTTTTCATCCAAATCCTCCTGGGCTCAAATGGAGCCTCGTTCCATAATACGCCGTCCGCTGTCCATTTGTGCCCCGGCCCGCCCTCTCCCAACCGGAGAAATTATAAATTTTTCGCAAACAGCGAAAATTCCTGTTGAATCGTCCCCGGAAAAATGGTAAAATAACCATAGAGGAGCGGCCGGACATGCGCCCGGCCAGGTTCCCCAACCCCCAAAACTGAAAGGAGTGTTCCCTATGGTTAAGGTCATTATGGGACTCAAGGGTCACGGAAAAACGAAGCGGCTCATCGAGCTGGTGCGCAAGGCGTCGGAGGAGGAGCACGGCAATGTGATCTGCATCGAGCGCGATTCAGCCCTTCGGTATGACGTCCCCATGAGTGTCCGTCTCATCAAGCTTTCCGACTATAAGCTTACCGGCTACACCGCCCTCAAGGGCTTCCTCAGCGGTCTTTGCGCCGGCAATTACGATATCACCCACATCTTCATGGATGGGCTTTTCAAGCTGGCCGGCACCGAATCCCTCAACGAGGCCGAGGAGTTCCTGGACTGGTGCGACGCCTTCTCCGCCCGGGAGGACGTAAAATTCACCATGACCATCAGCGCCGACGAGAGCGCCGCCACCGAGGGCATCAAGAAGTTCTTCTGATCTTTTGAACCTCCGGTGAGCCCGTGGGCCTGACGCCCCGGCGCCTTGGAGGTTTGCCTGCCTTGCCGTTGAAGGGAGTGGACGAGCTTGGAGATACATGAATCCGGGGAGGATTACCTGGAGACTATACTTATGCTGGAAAACCGCATGGGGTACGTCCGCGCCATCGATATCGCCACCGAGATGGGCTACGCCAAGCCCACCATCTCCATCGCCATGCGGCGTCTCCGGGAGAACGGCTACATCGACGTGGATCAGCGCCGGGATATCCACCTGACGGCCCTGGGCCGGGAGGTGGCCGAGCGCATCTACGAGCGCCACGTCCTGCTGACCGAGATCCTGGAGAGCCTGGGCGTGGAGCCGGAGACCGCCGCCAAGGAGGCGTGCAAGATCGAGCACGACATCAGCGCCGACACCTTCTCCCGGATCCGCGACTGCTTCGACAGGCACAAAAAAGAGTAAAACCGCATAAAAAGGGGCTTTCGGCCCCTTTTTTGATAGCTGCCGATTTAACGAAAGAGATGTGAACGCTATGTACAAACCCGTGACCTACCCCCGGACGAAACCGGCCTTTTACGATTTTCTGGAGCGCCAGCTGGCCCTCTACACCGGCGATGAGACGGACAGGACGGCGGCGCTGGCCAATTTCTCCGCCGTGCTGGCCCAGGCGTTTCCGGAGGCCAACTGGGTGGGCTTCTACCTGGCGGCGGGGGAGGAGCTGCTCCTGGGGCCCTTCCAGGGCCGGCCCGCCGTCAGCCGCATCCCCTTCGGGGCCGGCGTTTGCGGCACGGCCTGGAGGGAGGACAGGGCCCAGGTGGTGGAGGAGGTGTCCTGCTTCGCCGGTCACATCGCCTGCGACTGCGACACCCACTCCGAGATCGTGATCCCCCTCCGGGACAGGGCGGGGCGGTTTTGGGGCGTGTTGGATATGGACAGCACCCTGACCGGCCGTTTTACCGATGAGGACAGGGCGGGACTGGAAAGATGCGTCGTGCCCCTGGCCAGATTTGCGTGAGGTGATGCTATGAAGCTGGAAAAAAGCTGCGGCGCGGTGATCTTCACCGATGCCCGGGGGGAGCGGCTCTACCTCCTGGAGCACATGAAAAAGGGCCACACCTCCCTCTGCAAGGGTCACATGGAGGGAACGGAGACAGAGCACGAGACGGCGGTCAGGGAGATCCGGGAGGAGACGGCCCTGGAGGTGACGTTTCTGGACGGGTTTTCCCGGACGATCCGCTATTCCCCCTATGAGGGGTGCCTGAAGGACGTGATCTTCTTCCTGGCGCGGGCGGAGTCCATGGACGTGACGGCCCAGCCGGAGGAGGTGGCCGCCATAGAGTGGACGCCCCTGGCGGACGCCCTGGTGAAGCTGACCCACCTCTCCGATCGGGAGACGCTGTTGGCGGCGGACAGATTCTTAAACGCCCACCCGGAGCATACGGCCTTCCGGCCCATGCGCCGGCACGACCGGGAGCTGACGCGGGAGCAGTGCGAGAAGCTCCTGGAGGACGGCACCTTTGGCGTCCTGTCCCTGCGGGGGGACGGCGGCTGGCCCTATGGCGTGCCCCTGAGCTACGTCTACCGAGACGGGAAAATCTTCTTCCACGGCGCCAAGAGCGGCCATAAGCTGGACGCGCTCCGGCGCGACATGCGCGCCTCCTTCTGCGTGGTGACGCAAGACCGTGTGATCCCCCTGGAGTACACCACGGATTACCGCGGCGTCATTGCCTTCGGCACGGTGAGAGAACTCACGGACGAGGCGGAAAAGCGCGCGGCCCTGCGCACGCTGGCCCTGAAATACGCTCCATCCGACACCGGCGAGCACCGGGAGAAGTACATCGACGCGGATTTTGACGCCGCCGCCGTCCTGGAGCTGACCGTCGCCCACCTGAGCGGAAAATCCCGTTCAAAATTTTAAAACGCACACAAAAACGCCCCGCGTTTGCGGGGCGTCCAGCTTGTCAAAAAAACTCAAATTCAATATTTTTCCCGATGACATGTGCGTCGGGAAAAATCCCTTTTGTCACGCAAGTGTGCCGCTTTGCGGTGCGCGCGGCGTGACGGCAGGGCAATTTTTTCTGAATTTCGCAAAATTCAGAGAAAATTGCCCACATGTTCCCTTTGTCGGAAAAGCCCCTCAGGGCTTTTTCGACAGTCTAAACGCCCCGCAAACGCGGGGCGTCATTCCTTTTTGTTCCCTCTTGCCGGAAAAACCCGTCCGGGCTTTTTCAACAGCCTCACTCCGTATGGTGGATGTGGGTGTTGATATGGTCGGCGCAGTAGCAGTGGTAGCCCTGACAGCGGGAGCAGTAGCGGAACTCCAGATCGGGGTCGGAGACATCGGTCCGTCCGCAGACCTCGCACTTATGGCGGTAGCCGTGCATACGCTCCTCATTTTTGGCCTGGTGGATGGCGGAGTTGAACTGGGAGCGGCGCTTGGAGTAGCCCCGGTCGCGCTTGAAATTCAGATCCAGATTGCCCCAGCAGAAGAGGAAGAAGTTGAGGATCGCCACCACGGGCAGGAGATTCATGGGGAAGCTGCCCATGCCCCGGAGGATGGACAGGAGGAAGAACGCCGCATCCAGCCACGCCATCCACTTCATCTTCACGGGGATGAAGAAGAACAGGAGCACTTGGGCGTCGGGCCAGATGGAGGCGAAGGCGAAGAACATGCTGAGATTCAGATACGAGGCGTTCATGGAGAAGCCCACGAAGTCCCCGGCCACCGGCCCCATGGAGGGGAGCAGGATCAGATAGATGACGACGCCGTAGACCACGTTGAACAGGATGCCGCTGAGGTAGTAGATGGTGAAGCGCGCCGTGCCCCACTGCCGCTCCAGGCTTGAGCCGATGAAATAGTAGAAGTAGAGGGCCACGATCTCAAAAAAGATGTTGTCCCCGATGGGCATGAGCAGGAAGGTGAAGATCCGCCACACCTGCCCGCGCAGGATCATGGCGGGGTTGAAGGTGATGTAGGACATCAGCGAGCCTGTGGTATCCATCATGTAGAAGACATAGAAGATCCCGCTGGCGGCCACAAGATACAGCATCAGATTGCGGATGCCGAAGTTGGGGTGCTTATAGCAGAATTTTGTTACGGCGCGGTCAATGGCCTTCACCCGGACTCACCTCGCGGATAAATTTTAACTTTATTATATCCCTCTTTTGCCCAAAAGTCCATAGGGTAATGGGAAACATTTCATGAACTTCCCGCCCACAGGGACGGGAAAAGGGCGGCTTAGACGGATTTTTTATGCGAAACGCGAAAAAAAGGAAAAATTAAGGCAAAAAATTTAAAAAGGATATGGCTTTATCCGCCGATTTGTGTTACAATATAGTAGATTAACTATGACTATGACCGGGAGGAACCATATGGCGAGCAGAATATTTACCTCGGAATCGGTGACGGAGGGCCATCCGGACAAGATCTGTGACCAGATCTCCGACGCCGTTCTGGACTATATACTGGAAAACGACCCTACGGCCCATGTGGCCTGCGAGACCGTCTGCACCACGGGGATGGTGCTGGTGATGGGGGAGATCACCACCGAATGTTACGCGGATATTCCCGCCATCGCCCGGCAGACCATCCGCCGGATCGGCTACGACAAGCCGGAGTACGGGTTCGACTGCAACTCCTGTGCGGTGCTGACCAGCATCGACGAGCAGTCGCCGGATATCGCCCGGGGCGTCAACTCCGCCTACGACGACGCCGGCGACGAGGGAGCCGGGGATCAGGGCATGATGTTCGGCTACGCCTGCGACGAGACGCCGGAGCTGATGCCCGCGCCCATCTCCCTGGCCCACAAGCTGTCCCGGCGGCTGGCTCAGGCGCGCAAGAGCGGGGAGCTGCCCTTCCTGCGGCCCGACGGCAAGACCCAGGTGACGGTGAAATACGATGACGACGGGCGCGTGGCCTGCTGTCCCGCCATCGTCGTCTCCTCCCAGCACGCGCCGGAGATCGAAACCGGCCGTCTCCGGGAGGCCATCGTGGACGCGGTCATCAAGCCCGTGATCCCGGAAAAATACATCACCCGGGACACGAAGATCTACGTCAATCCCACGGGCAGGTTCGTCATCGGCGGGCCGGTGGGGGATTCGGGCCTTACCGGGCGCAAGATCATCGTGGATACCTACGGCGGTGTGGGCGGACACGGCGGCGGGTGCTTCTCCGGCAAGGATCCCAGCAAGGTGGACAGATCCGGGGCGTATATGGCCCGGTACATCGCCAAGAACATCGTTGGCGCCGGCCTTGCCCGCAGATGCCAGATCGAGATCGCCTACGCCATCGGCGTGGCGAAGCCCGTCAGCGTCCACATCGACACCATGGGCACCGGCGTCCTTGAGGACGAGAAGCTGGCCGGGATCGTCCAGGAGCTTTTCGATATGCGCCCGGCTAAGATCATCTCCCGCCTGGGCCTCCTAGCCCCCATCTACCTGCCTACGGCGGCCTACGGCCACTTTGGCAGAACGGACGTGGCGCTTCCCTGGGAGAAGCTGGATATGGTGGACGCGCTGAGGGAGCGGAAATGACGGACAACAGGAAAAGCCCCTTCAGGGATCATAAAAGACCCCCGTCTCAGGCGGCCGGGGAGAACCGGGAGCCGGAGCGGGAGGAGAGCTGTCTGGAGGGCCGGAACGCCGTCGGTGAGGCGCTGAAGGCCGGCAGGACGCTGAACAAGGTCTTTATCGCCGCCGGGGACACCGACATGGGTCTCAAGCGGCTGGCCGCCCAGGCCCGGGACGCCGGGGCAGTGGTGGTGGAGGTGGATCGGCGCAAGCTGGACTCCATGAGCGTCACGGGGGCGCACCAGGGCATTGTGGCGCTGGCCGCCGTCAAGGACTACTGCTCGATCCGGGACATCCTGGCCTACGCCGGGGAGCGGGGCGAGGCGCCGCTGATCGTCCTGTGCGACGAGGTCACCGACGGGCGCAATTTGGGGGCCATCATCCGCACCGCCGAGTGCGTGGGCGCCCACGGGGTGATCATCCCCAAGCGGCGCAGCGCGTCCCTGACGGCGGTGGTGTCCAAGACCTCCGCCGGAGCGGTGGAATATATGCGCGTGGCGCGGGTGCCCAACCTGACCGCCGCCATCAAAGAGCTTCAGGACGCCGGGGTGTGGATCTACGGCACCGCGGCGGACGCGGAAAAGAGCCTTTACGAGACGGATCTCCGGGGCCCCATGGCGCTGGTCATCGGCTCCGAGGGGGATGGCATGAGGAAGCTGGTGGGAGAGAGCTGCGACTTCACCCTGTCCATCCCCATGAAGGGACACATCTCCTCCCTGAACGCCTCCGCCAGCGCGGCCATCGTGCTGTACGAGGCGGCGCGGCAGAGGATGTCCGAAAAGCCCTGACGGGCTTTTCACAGGGGGAACGTGCGGGCAAAATTTTTGAATTTTGCGAAATTCAGAAATTTTGTCCTGCTGTCACGCTGCGCGCACCGCAAAGCGGCACACTTGCGTGACAAAAGGGATTTTTTCCGACGCGCATGTCGCCGGAAAAAATATTAAATTGACAGACTGTCATAAAAGTTGCGATACCTCTTTAGAGACTGCAAACCCGGCGATGAGGAGGGTTCAAGCATGGCAAATGACAAAAATTTTTGGGACGATCTTGACCTGTCGGGGGACTACGGCGCGGAGGAGGGCTTCTCTCTGGAGTCCATTCTGGCCGAGTACAAGGGCAACGCCTTTTTGGACGGGGACAAAAAGACCCCGGCGGAGGAGCTGCAGCGCAAGACCGACGACATCCTGAGGGAGGTGCTGGGGGAGAGCGCTCCGGCGGCCTCCGTTCCCGCGCGCCCGGAGGAGCCGGAAAAACAGGAAAAGAGCGCCCCGGAGCCTGTGACCGGCGATCGGCCTGTGACCGACGACGATATCCGTCGGCTCTTTGATTCCCCCGCCTTTGAGAGCTTGAACCGCTCCACGGGCGGATCCGGGCCGGCAGAGCCCATAGCGCCCGGGCCGGAGCCCTCCGCCCGGGAGGAGATCCCGCCGGTTGACCGGGAGCCTGAGGAGCCCGAACCCGAGCCGGAAAAGCCCCGCCGGGGCCTGTTCCGCCGGAAGAAGGCCAAGGATCGGCCCACGCCGGAGCCGGAGGCGGAGGAGTCACGCCGGGAGGCCGCGCCGCGCCGGGAATACGGCGAGACGGCGGCGGAGCCGGCCTATGAGACGCCGCCGGAGATCGACCTGTCCGCTTTTGAGGAACCGGAGCCCACAAGGCGGGAGGGCATTGAGAAATTTATCGACTCCCTGGGCGGAGCCGGTTTTGACACGCCCGTGCGGGACAGCGAGGCCGGCGCGGGCTATGCCGAACGGGGCGCGGAGGAGATCCGCGACCTGGAGGCGGAGCCGGAGGAGGACGACGGGGAGCCGGCGGACTTCGACGGGGAGGAAGAGCCCATAGAGGAGAGGCCCCGCCGCGGGCTTTTCGGACGGCGCGCCGGGAGAGAGAACGCCCGCGCCGCCCTGCCGGAGGATCGGGAGGATCCCTTCGGGGACGAGCCCCCGGAGGAGGATCTGGAGGACGGGGAAGAAGAGGAAGAGGAATATTACGACATCGAGCCGGATCCCGACTTCAAGCGGACGGCCATGAAATATGCCGCCCGGGTGCCGTCTCTGCGGTTCAGGCTTCTGGGCCTCTTCGTCCTGTCGGTGCTGATGGTCCTGACCACCTGGCTTTTCTCCACGGGCCACGCCATGCCCCTTCTGGGCCATACCTGGAAGGCCAACACCGCCGCCCTGCTCATCATGGAGCTTCTGGCCGCCGCCCTGGGGATGGATGTTTTGACCCGGGGCTTCCAGGACATCCTGACCCTCCAGCCGGGGGCAGAGTCGCTGGTGTTCGTCTCAACGCTGATGTCGGTGATGGACGGCTTCGTGATGCTGGTCACCGGTAATTATGAGCGGGGACTGCCTATGGCTGTGCTGTCCGTCATCTCCCTGATGGCGGCCGTCAGCGCCAGAAAATCCATGTACATGGCCTACTGCGACAGCCTGCGCGGCGCCAGGGCCTCCTCCAACATCTCCGGCGTCGCCTCCGACGCCGACGGGATGGAGGGCCGGCGGGTGCTGAAGAAGGTGTCCGGGGAGACCTTCGGCTTCTATACCAAGCTCACCAGCCCCGATTTCGCCGAACGGTTTTACGACGATCTGGCGCCGCTTCTGGTGATCGTCTCCTTTGTGATGGCGTTCCTGTCCACCGTGGGACACGGCAACGCCGGCGGCTTTGCCCACACATTTTCTATCATGACCGCCGTGTGCGCGGCCTTCCCGGCCACGGTGCTGTTCGCCCTGCCCTTCAAATACGCCGCCGCCGCGGTGAAGCGCTCCGGCGGGGCCCTGGCGGGCTGGGTGGGGGCCCAGGATATCTATGATTCCGACGGCGCGCTGATCACCGATCTCGACGTGTTCCCCGTGGGCAGCGTCAAGCTGGACGGGGTGAAGGTGTTCGAGGGCGTTGACCAGCAGAAGGCCCTTTCCGCCGCCGCGTCGGTGATCATCACCTCGGATTCCGGCCTCCGGCGGGTCTTTGAGGAGCTTTTGAAGAATCAGAACCTGGCCCGCCGCCGGGTGGACGATTTCGCCTGCTATGACGGCGGCGGCATCGGCGGATTGGTGGACGGCCAGCGGGTGCTGGTGGGTACCGGGGCCTTCATGAGCCTGATGGGCCTGCGGGTGCCGGACGCCATGAACGCCTCCGGCAACGTGTTTACCGCCATCAACGACGAGCTTACGTGCTTCTTCACCCTGTCCTATGTGCCCGCCAGCTCCGTGCAGTCCGCCCTTGTTGCCCTGCTTGGCACCAGGACGAATATCCTGATGGCGGTGCGTGACTTCAATGTGACGCCCAATACCATCACCCAGCGGTTCAAGGTGTCTATGGACGGGGTGGAGTATCTGCCCATCGAAACTACCTACGCCCTGAGCCAGAACGAGCTCCCGGAGGGCAGCGGCGTCTCCGCCGTCCTGTGCCGGGGGGGCCTGGCCCCCTTCGCGGAGGTCATCACCCGGGGCCGGCTCCTGAGGACGGCCACCCTGCTCAATACGGCCATCACCTGCGCCGGGACGGCCATCGGCGCCGTGGTCATGTTCTACCTGTGCTGGGCCGGGGCCTTCGCCGCCGCCAGCGCCCTGAATCTCCTGTTCTACATGTCCCTGGTGGGCGCGTTTGTTTACATAATGAGCCAGATCGTGAAAAAAAGGATCAAGTGACCGGCTCCGGGGCGGGACTTGAGAGAAAAATCCCCAAAAAACAGAAAATAAATGTTGTCAATTCAGTCAATCTGTATTATAATGAATCTTCAGATGGGCTTATACTAATGTCTAATTAAAATAAGACATTCTCGCCGGTCCTTTTCGCGCCATGCCGCGTCAGCCGCCTTGAGAATACATACAGTATTCCCTGCGGCGCCTTCCTTGCCTGACACGAAAAATCCTCGGCGCTCTGTGTCTCTTTTAAATAGACATTCGTATTCATTGCCGATAATGTGACTCAAGGCGGCCCCCGCCGCCCTGAGCCGCTCAACTAAATTTACGAGAGGATCATACATCTATGGGCTACGCTGCTGAAAAAATTCGCAACATCGCGCTCCTTGGCCACGGCGGGAGCGGCAAGACCACCCTGGCGGAGAGCATGCTCTTCATCGCCGGGGCCGTGACGAGACAGGGAACCGTCGGCGCGGGCAACACCGTCTCCGACTACGACGCGGAGGAGATCCGCCGCCAGACCAGTATCTCCGCCACCACCATGTTCGCGGAGTTCAAGGGCTATAAGCTCAACATCATCGACACCCCGGGCTACTTCGACTTTGTGGGCGAGGTGTTCGAGGCCCTGCGGGTGGCCGACACCGCCGTCATCTGCGTCTCCGCCAAGGATCAGATGAACGTGGGCGCCGAGAAGGCGTGGAAGTATGTGAACGAAAGAAGCCTGCCCCGCGCCATCTATATCTCCAAGGTGGACGAGGAGCACGCCAATTTTGAGAAGGCCTTCGACACTCTGCGCAACGCCTTCGGCGCCTCCGTCTGCGCCCTGACCGAGCCCATTATGGAGGGCGAGAAGGTCGTGGGCATCGTGGACGTCCTGAAGAAGAAGGCCTATAAATTCGTCTCCGGCAAGCGCCAGGAGGTGCCCATGCCCGCGGAGCTTTCCGGCAAGGTGGAGGAGCACTACTCAGAGCTTGTGGAGAACGCCGCCGGCACCAGCGAGGAGCTGATGGAGAAGTATTTCGAGGAGGGCGACCTCTCCGAGAGCGAGCTTTTCAACGCCCTGGGCATCGGCATCGCCGAGGGGGAGATCTGCCCCGTGTTCTTCGGCAGCGCCGCCACCGGCCTTGGCACCGAGGTCTTCATGGACAGCGTGTGCAACCTGTTCCCGGCTCCCCGTGAGGCGGGCAAGCCCGTGGACGGCTCCGCCCCCACAAAGCTCATCGTCTACAAGACCATCTCCGACCAGTTCGGCAAGTTCAGCCTCTTCAAGGTCGTCTCCGGCAAGGTCTCCGCCGATATGACCCTGACCAACGCCCGCAGCGGTGCCCAGGAGAAGCTGGGCCACATCTACACCATGCGCGGCAAGCAGAACATCGAGGTGACTGATCTCTGCCCCGGCGACATCGGCGCCGTCTCCAAGCTCACCGACACCCGCACCGGCGACACGCTGTGCGATCCCAGGGCGGTGGAGGCCGTCCCCGGCATCGACTTCCCGGCGCCCTGCTACTCTATGGCCATCCGTCCCAAGACCAAGGGCCAGGAGGACAAGGTGGCCCAGGGCCTGGCCCGTCTCAGGGACGAGGATGTGACCTTCACCGTTGCCAACAACGCCGAGACCCGCCAGATGGTCATCTCCGGCGCCGGCGATATGCAGCTTGACGTGCTGTGCTCCAAGCTGAAGAACAAATTCGGCGTGGACGTGGAGCTGGAGCCCGCCAAGGTGCCCTACCGCGAGAAGATCCGCAAAAAGATCGAGGCCCACGGCCGCCACAAGAAGCAGTCCGGCGGTCATGGCCAGTTCGGCGACGTGTGGATCCGCTTCGAGCCCCAGGACGAGAGCGAGGAGATGATCTTCGGCGAGGAGGTTTTCGGCGGCGCTGTCCCCAAGAACTTCTTCCCCGCCGTGGAGAAGGGCCTGCGGGAGTCCGTGGGACGCGGCGTCCTGGCCGGATATCCCATGGTTTATCTGAAGGCCACCCTCTATGACGGCTCCTATCACCCCGTGGACTCCTCCGAAATGGCCTTCAAGACCGCCGCCAACCTGGCCTTCAAGGAGCTGGTCAACGCCAGCCCCGCCCTTCTGGAGCCCATCGGCCTTCTGAAGGTGACCATCCCCGACGCCAACATGGGCGACATCATGTCTGACCTCTCCAAGCGCCGCGGCAGCCCCATGGGCATGAGCGTCCAGGACGGTATGCAGGTGGTGGAGGCCGAGGTACCCATGGCTGAAATGGGCTCCTACGCCATCGACCTGCGCAGTATGACCCAGGGCCGCGGCTCCTTCACCTTTGAGTTCGTCCGCTACGACGAGGCCCCGCTGAATGTCCAGCAGAAGGTTATCGAGGAGGCCAAGGCCGCCGCTGACGACGAATAAGCCCCTGTAATACGCTTCCGCCCGGAGTCCTCCGGGCGGATTTTCATGAAAAAGACAGTCAACAGTTCAAGAATGAAACGGCAAAGCGGGGTGTGGGTATGAGAGAGACGGTTGGCGTTGTGCTGCTGGAGGAAAACCCGTGGTTCCGGGAGCTGATGCTGGAGGTTCTGCCGGAATACGGCGTGACGGTGCTGGCGGCGGAGCGGGACGGCGCGCGGGCCTTGGAGGCCGTGGAGCGCTTCTCCGCGCCGGTACTGCTCTATACGGTGCGGCTGGCGGATCTTCGGTGCCGGGGCCTTTACCGGATTCTCACCGCCCTGCCCGCCAATACTGTGCCGGCGGCGGTGATCCTGGGCGACACCTTTACGCCGGGAGGGCCGTTTTTGCCTACCGGATGCCGGAGACTGGGGAAGGACGGTGGCGCGGCGGGCATCGCGGGAGCGGTGCGTCAGGCCGCTGGGGAGCGCAAGCGCTACCTGGATGCCCTGGCGGGGGCGCTTTCGCCGGAGGAATCGGCGTCGAGCCTGCTGGAGACGCTGGGCTTCACCGGGACGCTGGCGGGGGAGCGGTATCTGCTGGAGGCCCTGCCCATCGCCGCCCGCCGGGGGATGAGCGCCAAGGCGGTGTACGTCACCCTGGCCGAGAAGAACGGCGTCCTGCCGGGGAGCGTGGAGCGGGATATCCGGTACGCCGTCCGGGAGCGCTGGGGCGGCGCGCCCCTCTACGCCCGCAGGGCCCTTTTCGAGGACGGCTGGGAGCGGCCGCCCGCCAATTTCAAGCTTATGACCAGGCTGGGCCGCGCCCTTGCCGGGGACTTTGACAAGATGCCGGAAACGGTTTAAAATAACACGGGCCTCCTCCCGCCCCGGGCGGGGGAGGATCCGATAGGAGGAAACGATATGTGGTTTGACGAGGCGGTGCTCTATCAGATATACCCCCTGGGTCTTTGCGGAGCGCCGGAGGAAAACGACGGGGTGAGGACGCCCCGGATCTTGAAATTGCTGGACTTTGTGGAGCACATCAAAAGGCTGGGCGCCACGGCGGTGCTTTTGAACCCGGTGTTTGAGAGCGACCGCCACGGCTACGACACCAGGGATTATTTCACCGTGGACAGCCGTCTGGGCGGGGATGAGGAGCTGAGGCGCGTCTGCGACGCTTTTCATGAGGCCGGCCTCAGGGTGATGTTCGACGCGGTGCTCAACCACGTGGGCCGGGGCTTCTGGGCCTTCCGGGACGTGCTGGAAAAGCGCTGGGACAGCCCCTATAAGGACTGGTTCCACATCGATTTCGGCGGCAATTCGGCCTATAACGACGGCTTCTGGTACAAGTGCTGGGAGGGCGCTCAGGAGCTTCCCGAGCTCAATCTGTGGAACAACGACGTGGTGGAGCACCAATTCGCCGCCATCCGCGGCTGGGTGGACAAATTCGGCGTCGACGGCCTCAGGCTGGACGTGGCCTACTGCCTGCCCCAGGAGTACTTAAAGCGTTTGCGCGGGTTTGCCAACACCCTGAAGCCGGACTTCGTCCTGATGGGCGAGACGCTCCACGGGGACTACAACCGGTGGATGAGCGACGGGATGTGTCACGCGGTGACCAATTATGAGTGCTACAAGGGCCTGTGGTCCAGCCTCAACGATATGAACCTCTTTGAGATCGGCCACTCCCTGGCCCGCCAGTTCGGGCCGGAGCCCTGGACGCTCTATAAGGGCCGCCATCTGCTGAGCTTCCTGGACAACCACGACGTGGAGCGCATCGCCAGCAAGCTCCGGGACAAGAAGCAGCTGCCCGCCGCCTGGGGCCTGGTGTTCGGGATGCCGGGCGTGCCGGCCGTCTATTACGGCAGCGAGTGGGGGCTGGAGGGGCACAAATCCGGCGGCGACCGGGAGCTCCGGCCCGCCCTCCAAAAGCCGGAATGGAACGGCCTTACCGATTTTATCGCGAAGCTGGCCGAAGCCAGGAAGGCGAGTCCCGCGCTTTTGTGGGGCGCTTATCGGAATTTGCAGATCCAGAATAAATTCCTGGTTTTCGAGCGGGAGACGGGGGGCGAACGTGTCATCGTGGCCGTCAACGCCTCCCTGGAGCCCCAGTGGGCGCATTTTGACGCCCGGGCCGGCCGTGGCGTGGATCTGATCACCGGGGAGCCCCACGATTTCGGCGGCGGCAGTGAGCTGGCGCCGTATTCCGTGTACTTCTGGAAAACCGAATGAAGGAGAGCGGGGAAGGACGCGTGGCCGGGTACGGCCAGGCAAGCGGGCTCTTTCTGCGGGGATTCCAAATCGACTGGAGCCGGATCCTGGAGGGGGACTATCTGCGGGAGATCGAGACGGTGCGGAAGCTGGACAGACTTCTCTTCCACAAGCCCGTCACCGTCTTCACCGGGGAGAACGGCACCGGCAAGTCCACGATCCTGGAGGCCATCGCTGTGGCCGCCGGGTTCAACCCGGAGGGCGGTTCCCGGAATTACCGCTTTTCCACCTACGATTCCCACTCCGGCTTGTGCGACGCCATACGGCTCATACGGGGGAGCCGCCGGGAGGTGTGGGGGTATTTTCTCCGGGCCGAGAGCTTCTACAACGTGGCCACCAAGGAGACGGACTATGCAAGGCCCGGGGACGAGCTTCTGCACGAGAAGTCCCACGGGGAGAGCTTCCTCTCGGTGGTGCAGAGGTTCATTGAGCCCAACGGGCTGTACCTGCTGGACGAACCGGAGGCCGCCCTGTCCCCGCAGATGCAGCTGACGGTGCTGGCGGAGATCTGCGCCTGCGCCGAAAGAGGCGCGCAGTTCCTCATCGCCACCCACTCGCCGATCCTGCTGGGGATCCCGGACGCGGAGATCCTGTCCTTCGACGGGGGAGAGATCCACCCCTGCGCCTACGAGGACACCCAGGTCTATCAGATCGTGAAGCTGTTCGTCACGGACAGAAGAAGGATCCTGAAAAATCTGCTGGAGGAATAAGGGCAAAAAAGGATGGCGCGGCCTCGGCCGCGCCATCCTTCAATTTTATGAGGTATTCGATCAGTCCATATACCCCTGGGCGCAGAGGAGCTCCGCCAGGAGAATAGCTCCGCCGGCGGCCCCGCGCAGGGTGTTGTGGGAGAGGCAGACAAATTTGTAGTCGTACTGGGTGTCCTCCCTGAGACGGCCCACGCTGACGGCCATGCCGTTTTCCAGATTCCGGTCCAGCTTTGTCTGGGGCCGGTTCTCCTCCTCGAAGTAGTGGATGAACTGTTTGGGGGCGGAGGGGAGGGCCAGGGCCTGGGGCAGGGCGGAGAAGGAGGCCCAGCGCGCTTTGATCTCCTCCACGGTGGGCTTTTTGGCGAAGCTGGCGAATACGGCGGCCATGTGGCCGTCGGAGCAGGCCACCCGGAAGCACTGGGCGGTGATGGAGGGGCTCTCGGCCTTGACGATCTGTCCGTTCTCCACACGGCCCCACAGCTTCAGGGGCTCCTGCTCGCTCTTCTCCTCCTCGCCGCCGATGAAGGGGATCACGTTGTCCACAATGTCGGGGAACGTCTCGAAGGTCTTGCCCGCGCCGGAGATGGCCTGATAGGTGCAGACCAAGGCACGGGTCAGGCCGAATTCGTCCTTTAAGGGATGGAGGGCCGGGACGTAGCTCTGCAGGGAGCAGTTGGATTTCACGGCGATGAAGCCCCGTTTTGTACCAAGGCGGGCGCGCTGGAAGGGGATGACCTCCAGATGCTCCGGGTTGATCTCCGGCACCACCATGGGCACGTCGGGGGTCCAGCGGTGGGCGGAGTTGTTGGAGACGACGGGGCACTCCCGCTTGGCGTACGCCTCCTCCAGGGCCTTGATCTCCTCCTTCTTCATATCCACGGCGGAGAAGACGAAGTCCACGTGGGCGGCAATGGCGTCGATGTCCGTCTCGGCGCACTTGACCACCAGCTTTTTGGCGCAGTCGGGCACAGGCGCTTGCATGAGCCACCGGCCGCTGACGGCCTCCTCGTAGGGCTTGCCGGCGCTGCGGGCGCTGGCGGCCACCTCCGTGAGCTCAAACCAGGGGTGGTTGGCGATCAGCGTCACAAAGCGCTGGCCCACCATGCCCGTGGCGCCGATAACGCCCACCTTGTATTTTTTCATAAAAATTCCCTCCATTTCCAAGGCTTTGAGAAAAAGAAACAAAATAGTTACAGAAAAACGCGAAAAGGTGTAGCCAAAACGGGAAAGATGTTGTATAATAGGGTTTACATAAGAATAGATAACAGTATGCGTTCCGGCTTTTTGTTATGCTAACACAAAACCGGCTTGCCTGTCAACGGCGAATTGACGCAAAATCGGGGCAAATCTACGGCGTTGGCGTGTTAAATCGCCATTGTGTCCGTGGAAAAAAGTTTGCTTTCCCTGAATTTGGAGGACTCCGATGAGATTTGGAAGAAAAACCGCTCTATTTCTGGCGCTGGCGCTTTTGCTGGCGGCGGCGCTGATCCCCGCGTCCCCCCGGGCGGAGGCGTCGTACACGCCGCCCTACACCACCGTGCGGATCGGGATCTATACATACAACGGCAGCGGAAGTCCCAGTGAGAAGACCTTCACCTCGTCCAACCTCCAGAACGTGCCGGGCTGCGGCTACGGCTACCGGCTGGGGTACTTTGACGAGAACAGGAGCTTTGTGGATATCGGCGCCTCCATCACGGACACCGACAAGATCACCGCCACCATGGACAAGAACATGGTCTATGACGCCGGCTCCAGACGGTATATCCCCCTGGAGGAGGGGAGCGGCGGCGTCGTGCTGGGGTGCTTCCACCTGACGGTGGCCGCGGGCATCGAGGATTTTGCCACAGCCGCCCAGCAGGCCGCCCAGTACCCGGACGGTTTCGTGCGGTATGAAAACGGCATGTTCATGGTGCTGAAGGGGCAGTATACCTCCTCCGCATCCGCCAGGGACGCCGCCGGCGCGGAGGGCCTGTCCGTGGACAGCGGCAGTCCCTACACCGTGACGGTGGTGGAGACCGGCACCAACCGGATCCTCTTTGAGTTCGACTGCGGCACGGAAAAATCCATCGGCATCATGCCCATCGCGCCGGAGGGCGTCAAGGCCCAGACGTACCATAGGGACTGCCAGTATTACGGCGGCTTCTCCTTCCTGCGCAACACGGGGGACAAGCTGACCACCGTGAATTATGTGGACGTGGAGGACTACGTCAAGGGCGTCGTCCCCTGGGAGATGAGCGCCAGCTGGCCCCTGGAGGCGTTGAAGGCCCAGGCCATCACCGCCAGGACGTATCTGATGGCCAATCTCACCAAGCACCGCGCCCTGGGCTTCGACATCTGCAACACCGCCGAGTGCCAGGCCTATCACGGCAACCAGCGGGCCAACGCCAACTCCGATATGGCCGTGGATCAGACGGCGGGGCAGTATCTGACCTATCAGGGGGCCCTGTGCGAGACGTATTATATGTCCTCCGACGGCGGGGCCACGGAAAACAGCGAGAACGTGTGGACGGAGGCAATCCCCTATCTGCGGGGCGTCGCCGACCCCTACGAGAAGAACATCGAGAGCATCCCCTCCCAGTACCGTTACACCGTCAGCTATACGCCCTCCCAGCTGGCCCAGAGGCTCCGGGACCGGGGCAGCAACTGCTCGGATATCGCCTCCATCCGTATGACCTTTACGGAGGTGGGGAACGTGAGGACCATCACCTTCACGGATACCCGGGGCAGGAACTTCACCTTCAGCAAATCGGATACACGCGGCGTCACCGGCTGCCGCTCCCAGCGGTTCGCCGTCAACGGCCTGGGCCCCGTCCAGAGCGAGGGCTTTTACATCAACGATCAGACCGTGGACTCCCTGGGCGGCCTCTACGTCTTGGGCGCGGGCGGCGTGGACGTGCTCCCCTCCGGGGATCTCTACGCCATCACCGGCGCGGGGGAGATCGGCAAGGTGGGGGACGGCGCCGTGGACGCCAACGCCTCCGTGGGGCCCAACGCCTCCGGGAAGTTTGTATTTTCCGGCACCGGCTGGGGCCATAATGTGGGCATGAGCCAGTGGGGCGCGTACTCCATGGCGCTCAATTACGGAATGACTTGCGAGGAGATCCTGAGCTTTTACTACACCGGCACCCAGGTGACAAGCACAGGCGTGACATATTGAACCATGAAGACTTCGGATTTTTATTATGACCTCCCCCGTGAGCTGATCGCCCAGACGCCCCTGGAAAAGCGGGACGCCTCCCGGCTCATGCTCCTGGATAAAACAACAGGGAAGACGGAGCACCGGCATTTTTACGAGCTCCCCGGCCTTCTGCGGGCGGGGGACTGCCTGGTGCTGAACGACTCCCGCGTCCTGCCGGCGCGGCTGTTCGGACGCCGCCCCACCGGCGGCGCGGTGGAGGTGCTTCTGCTGAACGACAAGGGCGAGCGGTGCTGGGAGTGCCTGGTGCGGCCAGGCAAAAAGGCCAGGCCCGGGGACCGGCTCATTTTTGGAAACAGTGAGCTGGAGGCCCAGATCCTGGAGGTGCTGGAGGGCGGCAACCGCCTCATCCGCTTTGACTACCAGGGCATCTTCCTGGAGACGCTGGAGCGCCTGGGCCGTATGCCCCTGCCGCCCTATATCCACGAGGAGCTCCGCGACGCCGAGCGGTATCAGACCGTGTACTCCCGCGAGCCCGGCTCCGCCGCCGCCCCCACGGCGGGCCTCCACTTCACGCCGGAGCTCCTGGACGAGATCCGGGCAAAGGGCGTGGAGACCGCCTTCGTCACCCTCCATGTGGGTCTGGGTACCTTCCGCCCGGTGAAGGAGGAGAACGTGGAAAGCCACGACATGCACGCGGAATTCTGCGTGATCCCCGAATCCGCCGCCCAAACCGTCAATGCCGCGAAGGAGCGGGGCGGGCGCGTCGTCTGCGTGGGGACTACGTCCCTGCGGACGGTGGAATCCTTCGCCGACGAGCGCGGGTTTTTGAAGCCCGCCTCCGGCTGGACGGATATTTTCATCTACCCGGGCTACCGCTTCAAATGCGTGGACGCCCTGATCACCAACTTCCACCTCCCCGAAAGCACCCTGGTGATGCTCGTCTCCGCCCTTGCCGGCCGGGAGCACATCCTCAACGCCTACGCCGAGGCTGTGCGGGAAAAATACCGCTTTTTCTCCTTCGGGGATGCGATGTTCATAGCAAGCGGGATCGACGATTCAGTGAAAACAGAAAAATGAGTTAACCAGCGGGGCAAGGGAATTCCTTACCCCGCTGTTTGTTAAGATATAAACACATTATATTGACATCCGGGTATAATGTGATATAATATAATAAATGAGGCAAGGAGGGATAAGACATGGCAAAGGTTTCGACAAGCATTTCTGTTGATGCCGATGTAAAGGCAAAAGCGCAGGAGCTGTTTGCGGAATTCGGGATGGATCTGTCCACGGCCGTCAATGTGTTCCTGAAGCAGTCGATTTACGAAAGGCGGATCCCCTTTACGATCGGGCGGGATGTCCCGAACGAGACGACGCTGAAGGCCATGGGCGATGCGGAAAATGAAGAGAATATGTTCGGCCCCTTTGACAGTGCGGCAGATATGATGGAGGCCCTCAATGCTTAAGCTTGAGTTCTCAAGCCAATTCAAGAGGGACTACAAGCTGGCGGTCAAAAGGGGCTGCGACCCCAAAAAGCTGGAAGAGGTCGTGAGTATCCTCCAGGCCGAAAAGCCGCTGCCCGAGAAATATCGCGACCATGATTTGACCAATTCCAGAGATTATAAGGGTATGCGTGAGCGTCACATCGACCCGGACTGGCTTCTGGTCTACAAGGTGTACCGGGATACGCTTATCCTGAGACTGATTCGAACCGGAAGCCACAGCGATTTGTTTTAAATGAATGAACAGGTGCAATTTATTCACTTCGCGGTTCACATGACGAACAGCGACGCGATGTTTATTCAATAGAGCACATAGACCTTCAAACAGCCGCTTGGGGGTCTATTTTTGCACAGAATAAAAGACCGGATCTGTTGACAAAATAGGTCTATTCCGCTATAATAAAAATGACCGAAATTTGATGGGAAAGGGGAAATACCCATGACGCAGATCTCAGTATCCGAGCTGAAGACCAACGCCGGAAAATATGTGACCATGGCGAAGGATCAGGATATCCTGATCACGAAAAACGGCAAGGTGGTGGCGAAAATCGTGAGCGCCAAACCGGACAAAAAGGCCGCGTGGAACCATTTGACCGAATTATTTAAGGGAATAAGCTTTTCCGATGAGGAAGTCGAGGCCATGAGAGAGGAGCGGATCCTCGGAAAATGAAAGTCGTATTTGACACCAACGTGATCCTCGACGCCGCCATGGGAAGGCCGGGCTCCGAGGACTCACAAGAGCTTATTATGGCGGTCGTCAATGAGGAGATAGCGGGACTTGTCACGGCCAACACCATCACCGATATCCACTATATCGTGAAAAAGCGGTGCGGGGACGCCACGGCTAGGGAGGTGGTTCAGAACACCCTGTATATTTTTGACGTTATCCCGGTGGACGGGGAGGCATGCTCCATCGCTCTGGACGAGCCCATGACCGACTACGAGGACGCCGTCCTGGCCGTCTGCGCCGCCAGGGAGGACGCCGACTATATCGTCACCAGGGATCAGGCGTTCCTGACCGCCCCCGGCCCCGTCCCGCCCATGACCCCCACGGAGCTTTTGCGCATGATCGGGCCGCCGGACGCGCGGTGAGAATATGGACGCGGTGACGTTAGATCGTCAAAAAACTCAAATTCGATATTTTTTCCGGCGACATGTGCGTCGGAAAAAATCCCTTTTGTCACGCAAGTGTGCGGGCCATGCCCGTGCGCGCGGCGGGACGGCAGGGAGAAATTACTGAATTTTGCGAAATTCAGTAATTTCTCCCGCACGTTCCCCTTGTCGGAAAAAGCCCGTCCGGGCTTTTTCGACAGTCTCGTGATAGTGTTGACTATCGCGCCCTTTTTTGATAGAATACGGCGTAAGGAACACTCTTTCTATGACCAAAGGAGCGGAGGATAAAATGGAATACAAGACCGACATTGAGATCGCCCAGGAGAGCGAAATGGAGCGCATCACCGCCGTCGCGGAAAAGTGCGGCATCGGGCCGGAATATGTGGAGCAGTACGGCAATTACAAGGCCAAGATCGACTTGAAGCTCCTCTCCGACCGGGCGGACAGACCTGACGGGAAGCTCGTTCTGGTCACCGCCATCACCCCCACCCCCGCCGGCGAGGGGAAGACCACCACCACGGTGGGCCTGGGGGACGCTCTGCGCAAGATCGGCAAGAAATCCGTGATCGCCCTCCGGGAGCCGTCCCTGGGCCCGGTCTTCGGCGTCAAGGGCGGCGCGGCCGGCGGCGGATACGCCCAGGTGGTGCCCATGGAGGACATCAACCTCCACTTCACCGGCGACTTCCACGCCATCGGCGCGGCCAACAATCTGCTGGCCGCCATGCTGGACAACCACATCTATCAGGGCAACGCCCTCCACATCGACCCCAAGACCATCACCTGGCGCAGGTGCGTGGATATGAACGACCGCCAGCTGCGGTATGTGGTGGACGGCCTGGGCGGCAAGGTCAACGGCACCCCCCGGGAGGACGGCTACGACATCACCGTGGCCAGCGAGATCATGGCCGTGTTCTGCCTCTCCACCGATATTCTGGACTTAAAGCGCCGCCTGGCCTCCATCATCGTGGCCTACACCTACGACGGCGCGCCGGTTACCGCCGGGGATCTGAAGGCCGCCGGGGCTATGGCCGCCCTTTTGAAGGACGCCTTGAAGCCCAACCTGGTGCAGACCCTGGAGCACACCCCGGCCTTCGTCCACGGCGGCCCCTTCGCAAACATCGCCCACGGCTGCAACTCCATCGTGGCCACCCGCCTGGCCCTGAAGCTGGGGGACTACTGCGTCACGGAGGCCGGCTTCGGCGCCGACCTGGGCGCGGAGAAATTCTTGGATATCAAGTGCCGCATGGCCGGCCTGAGGCCCGACGCGGTGGTCGTCGTCGCCACCGTCCGGGCGCTGAAAATGCACGGCGGCCTTGATAAAAAGGAGCTGGGGACGGAGGATCTGGAGGCCCTGAAGCGCGGCCTTCCCAACCTTCTCCAGCACGTGGAGAATATCACCCAGGTCTACCGTCTCCCCGCCGTAGTGGCCGTCAACCGCTTCCCCACGGACACGGAAGCGGAGCTGAAGCTTGTGGAGGACGAGTGCCGGAAGCTGGGCGTCAACGTGGCCCTCTCCGAGGTCTGGGGCAAGGGCGGCGAAGGCGGCGTGGAGCTGGCCAGGGAGGTCGTGCGCCTTTGCGAGACGCCTAACGCCTTCACCTTCTCCTACGACGCCGGCAAGCCCATCGTAGAGAAGCTGGAGGAGATCTCCCGCAAGATCTACCGCGCCGACGGCGTGGAGCTGACGGCCAACGCCAAAAAGCAGGCGAAAAAGCTGACCGAGCTGGGCTTTGGCGGTATGCCCATCTGCATGGCCAAGACCCAGTACAGCTTTTCCGACGATCCCAAGCTCCTGGGCGCGCCCCGGGGCTTCAAGATCACGGTGCGGAACCTGAAGGTCTCCGCCGGGGCGGGCTTCATCGTTGCCCTCACCGGCGACGTGATGACCATGCCCGGCCTTCCCAAGGTGCCGGCGGCGGAGAAGATCGACGTGGATGAGCACGGCGTCATCTCCGGGCTGTTTTAAGCCTTTGACAAGATGGAAAAAACAGATGTCATGAACATATCTGAAATGACCCTGGAGGATGTCAGCGCTGTCCTTCCCCTTTATATCGACTGGTACAACGGCCGGGAGGGCGGCTGCTGGACGGAGGAGACAGCGGGGAAGCGGATCCGTCAGGTTCTGACGATGGAGGGCTCCTATTCGCTCCTGATGCGGGGGGAGGATGGCGAGCCCGTCGGGTTTGTCATGGGCTATTTCAAGCAGTACGACGATATTGTGGGGTATACCCTGGAGGAGATCGTCATTGCCGCCAAGCACCAGCACAGGGGCTTGGGCAGCGCCCTGCTCAAGGAAGTGGAGAACAGGGCCCGGGAAAAGGGCGCGTCCTGCGTGGAGCTGCAGGCGGTGAAGGATGAGCTCCATGAGCGGTATTACGGAAAGGCCGGTTACAGGGACGCCTCGAATTTTGTGATGAAGGTAAAATGGTTTACCTGAGCAAGGAGCAATACATGGAAAACAGTTTTTGTAAGCTCTCTCTTACGGAGTTCACTGAGCTCCTGGCCTCCAAAGCCCCCGTCCCCGGCGGAGGCGGCGCGGCGGCGCTGGCGGGGGCGTTGGCCTCTTCGCTTACGTCCATGGTCTGCGCCCTCACCGCGGGGAAGAAGAAATATGCCGCCTATGAGGGGGACATACAGCGCATAACAGGGGAGGCGGAGGCCCTTCGGCGGGAGCTCCTTGAAGGGATCGACGCCGACGCGGCGGCCTTTGAGCCCCTTTCCAAAGCCTACGCCATCCCCAGGGACGCGCCGGAGCGGGCGGAGGTCATGGAGGCGGCCCTGAAAGCCGCGTCCCAAACCCCCATGGACATCGCGGAGCGCTGCGGTAAAGTCCTGGAGCTCCTTTTTGAGCTCTCGGAAAAGGGCAGCGCCATCGCCGTCTCCGACGTGGGCGTGGGGGCGCAGCTGGCCAGAGCCGCCCTGCTGTCCGCCGGACTCAACGTGCGCATCAACGCAAAGGCTATGGCCGACCGGGCCTATGCCCAGGCGCTCCTCCGGGAGCTGGACGCGCTGGAGGAGAAGTATGTCCCCATGGCGGAAGCGGCCTACGCCCGGGTGCTGACCCGCATCGGCTGACCCCCGGAAAGAGAGAAGAAGGGAGAGGGTAGATCATGCGAAAGCTTGCCTGGTTTGCCTTCTCCTTCGCTTTCGGCACATTTCTCTGCCAGTATTTTCTACCCCTGCGGTTCATGCCCTTGGCGGCCCTGGCCTGCGCCGCGGCGGGCCTTGCGCTGTACGCCCTGATCCGCCGGGACGTCCGCAGGGCGGCGGCACTGGCGGGGGTGGGGCTGGCCCTGGGGATCCTGTGGTCTTACGGCTGCGAGACGGTCTTCTTTTCCGGAGCAAGGGCCATGGACGGCACGGAGGGGCAGGTAGAAGCCGTCGTGCTGGACTTCCCCGCCCGGACGGATTACGGCTTCACCGTGGACGTGAAGATCACCGGCCAGGGCCGGTTCGGCATCAAAACCCGGGCGTATTTCTATAACGATGACCCCGCCGGCCTGCGGCCCGGGGACAGGATCGTCTTCCGGGCCAAATTCGGCACGGCGGACAAGGTGCGGGAGGAGAAGATCACCTCCTTCACCTCCCGGGGCTATCTCCTCTTTGCCCGGAGCGCCAAGGATCTGACGGTGACGGCCTCGCCGGGGATGGGGATCGGCAACTTCCACGTCTACCTGGCGAAGGCCATACGGGACCGGATCGACAGGACGTTCCCCCTGGGGACGGCGGATTTTATGCGGGCGCTCCTCACCGGCGACCGGTCGAAGCTCAACGAGGATCCGGGGACTGCCGCCGCCATGGAGCGGGCGGGCGTGACCCATATCGTGGCCGTGTCCGGGATGCACGTCTCCATCCTGGCGGGCTTCCTCTTTACGGTGCTGGGCCACTCGGCCCTGGCCGTACTGATCGTCCTGCCGGTACTGCTTGTTTTCGCGGCGGTGTCGGGCTTTGCCGCCTCGGTGATCAGGGCCGTGGTGATGCAGGCCATGGTCCTGCTCTCGCCGTTGGTTTATAAGGAGAGCGACAGCCTCACGAGCCTTTCCCTGGCCATGCTCCTGCTGCTTCTCCAAAATCCCTGCGCCATCGCCGGGGTGGGGTTTCAGCTCTCCTTCGCCGCCACCCTGGGCATCATCCTCTTTACGCCCCGGATGCAGAAGTTTTTCACCGACCGGCTCCCGAAGAAAAAGGGCTTCCGGCGCGGTGCGCTCCTTTGGGCCTCCGGCGCCGTCTCCGCCACCTTCGGGGCGCTGCTGCTGACGACGCCCCTCTCGGCCTACTATTTCGGGTGCGTGTCGCTGATCGCGCCCCTGACCAATCTGCTGATCCTCTGGGCCGTGTCCCCGGCGTTCATCCTGGGCGCGGCGGCGGTGGGCCTGTCCTTTTTGTGGCTCCCGGCGGGGCGCGTGCTGGGCTTTTACCCCGCCGTGCTGGTGAGGCTCATCCTCCTGGTGGTGAAGCTGGCCGCCAGGCCCTTCCTGGCGGCGGTCTATCTGGACGGCGCGGCCATGAAGGTCTGGTTCGTGCTGGTGTATTTAGCGGTGCTGGCCTTCGCCGTCTTCAAATGGCGGCCCAAACGGGCCGTCTGGATCGCCTCCGCCGCGGCGGCGTCCCTGTGCGCCATCATCGCGGTCAATGCCGTCCGCGCCGCCTCGCTCCCCGGCTATACCCTGGCCGTGCTGGACGTGGGGCAGGGGCAGAGCATCGCCGTGACCTCCGGCCGCTATACGGCCCTTATAGACTGCGGCTCCATCTCCGGCGAGGACGCCGGGGAGATCGCGGAGCGGTACGTCCGCTCCCTGGGCCGGGATCGGGTGGATATGCTGATCCTGACCCACTACCACGAAGACCACGCCGGCGGCGCGGAGCGGCTTCTGGCGGTGCTGGATGTGAAAATTCTCCTGGCGCCTGAGCCCCGCAACGACGAAAGCGACCTGGACGAGCGGATCCTGGCCGCCGCCGAAAAGGCCGGCTGTCAGATCAAAACGATCACGGAAAGCGCCGTTTTCCCGCTGGGGGACGCCTCCGTGACCGTGTACCCGCCCTTGGGACGGGAGACGGAGAACGAGCGCGGGCTGATGGCCTGCGTCTCCCAGGCGGGCTTTGATACCCTGATCACCGGCGACGCGCCGGCGGCGCTGGAGCGGCAGCTCATCGAGAGTTGCACCCTCCCGGATATCGAATGTCTGGTGGTGGGCCACCACGGCTCCGCCACCTCCACCGGCGATGCGCTTCTGGATGCGCTGACGCCGGAGACGGCGGTCATCTCCGTGGGGGAGAACAACACCTACGGGCACCCCACCCGGGCCGTCCTGGAGCGGCTGGCGGAGCGGGGGATCGAGATTTTGAGAACGGATCTGAGCGGAACAATCACGGTAAGGGCGGTGAGCTGAGATGGCCTATACGGGCAAAAAGGAGCGGGAGGTCAACGTGGAATACGAGCGCCTCCGGGAGGATCTGAAGGCCGGGACGCCCCGGCGCGCCTATGTCTTTTACGGGGAGGAGCGGTATATCCTGGCCGACTGCCTTCAAAAGCTCCGGGATCTGATCCCGGCGGAGACGGCGGAATTCAACCACCACCGCCTGGACGGCAGGAGCTTTGACCCCGACGCCTTTGCCCTGTCGGTGGACGCCCTGCCCGTGTTCGCCGAGAGGACGCTCATCGAGGTGCGGGACACGGACTTTTCCAAGCTGGGCGAGGAGACGCGCCGGAGCATCGTGGAGGTGCTGAAGGACGTGCCGGACTACGCCACCGTGGTGTTCGTCTGCCCGGAGGGGGCAAAGCCCGACTGGCGCTCAAAGACCGTCCAGGAGCTGGAAAAGCTTGTGACAAAGGTGGAGTTTGAGCGGCGCGGCGAGCGGGAGCTGCGGCAATGGGTGATCCGCGAGCTTGGCAGGGAGGGCAAGCGCATCACCAACGATGCCGCCGACAGATTCGTGCTGATGACCGGCGGCCTTCTCACCAATATGCGCACGGAGTTGGACAAGCTCATCGCCTACGCCGGGGGCGAGGCCATCGAGCAGCGGGACGTGGAGCTCCTGGTGGCGCCCGTGGCCGACGCGAGGCTGTGGTTCTTCACCGACGCCGTCGCGGCCCGGGACGCCGACAGGGCCTTTGCCCGGATGGGGGAGCTTTTGCGGATGCCGGACACCGATGCCTATTCCGTGATCTACGCCCTGGCCTCCGTCACAAGACAGCTGACCGTCGCCTGCGTCTGCCGGGCGCGGGGCGTGGGCCAGAGCGAATTTATGACCCTGGCGGGCGTGAAAAACTATACCTCCGCCAAAAACCTGATGGCCGCCGCAAGATCCATCCCCCTGGAAAAATGCGCCCGGGCCGCACGGCTGTGCTGTGAGACGGTCCTGCGCCTGAACAGCACCTGGGAGGACAAGCTGGGCGCGGCCAAGGAGCTGACCGCCCGGGTGCTGCTCACCCTGGGGGTGCGGGCGTGAAGCCCGTCCTCCGGGAGGCCCTGGTGGTGGAGGGGCGGTACGACAAAAACACGGTGAGCCAGATATTAGACGCCCTCATCCTGGAGACGCGGGGCTTCGGTATCTTTTCCGACCCGGAGCTGGCGGCGCTTTTGCGGACGCTGGCCCGGACGCGGGGCCTGGTGATCCTCACCGACTCCGACTCCGCCGGCTTTCTCATACGCAATCATCTGCGGGGAGCGCTGGCGGGGGAGAACGTGAAGCACGCCTATATCCCGGATATCCCCGGCAAGGAGCGGCGAAAATCCGCCCCCTCCCGGGAGGGGAAGCTGGGCGTGGAGGGCGTGCCGGGGCAGGTCATCCTGGACGCCCTGCGCCGCGCCGGCGCGACCTTTGAAAACGAGAGTGTCCCCAATGCCCGGGGCGGCATCACCAAGGCCAGCCTCTACGCCATGGGCCTCACCGGCACGCCCGGGAGCGGCGCGCGGCGCGCGGCCCTGAAAAAGAAGCTGAACCTGCCCGAACGCCTCACCGCCAACGCCCTTCTGGAGGTGCTGAACGCGCTGATGACTCCGGAGGAGCTGGAGGCCCTCACCCGAGACGGTCCTCCAGAATAAGCGCCCCCAGATGGGTGACCAGCAGGACGGACTGGGGCGTCCGGTAGAGATCGGCGATCAGCCGGTGGATATGTACGTTGTGGGCCGTCAGCGGTCCCGTGTAGACGGCCAGCAGCAGGGCCCCCGCCAGCAGGACGGCGGAAAGGATCAGCCCCCCTTCGATCAGGAGACGCGCCGGCCATGAGATGCTCCGGCCCTTGAAACGGCTTGGCTTTGACATGCTCCATCCCTCCCGGATCCATTTTAAAAGCCCCGAGCGGGAATTGCAACGCGTAAGTATTTCCACAGACCCAAGACCCACAGAAATTTGCAAAAATTTTTTCAAAAACCACTATACAAAGGAAATTTAGTCTGATATAATACGATATGTAGCAGGGACTCGGTTCAGGGAGGTAGTTTTATGAGATGTCCGTACTGCGGTTTTTCCGAGAGTAAAGTCATAGATTCGCGGCCCACAGAGGACAATATCCGCCGCCGCCGGGAGTGCATGTCCTGCGGCAAGCGGTTCACGACCTATGAGTCCGTCGAGCGTATGCCCATCGTTGTGGTGAAGAAGGACGGGAGCCGCCAGGCCTTCGACCGGGTGAAGATCATCAACTCCATGCTCCACGCCTGCGAAAAGCGCACCGTGGGCCTGCCGGAGATCGAGGCCGTGGCCGTGGAGATCGAGCAGGAGGCCCAGAACTACCCCGACAGGGAGATCCCCTCCAGCTACATCGGCGAGCTTGTCATGCGCCACCTAAAGCAGATGGACGAGGTGGCCTATGTGCGCTTCGCCTCGGTGTACCGGCAGTTCAAGGATATCAATACCTTCATGGAGGAGCTGAACAAGCTCCTGCTGGAAAAATAAAAACCGCCCATCTCCGGGGACAGCCGTTGGCTGTCCCCTTTCAGATTTTATCAGAAGATGCTGGACAGATTCAGCCCCTCCATCCGCTTGATGGAATTAAGATGCTCCCGCACCAGGGCCGAAGCCGCCGCGGCCGCCGGGCCGTCGCGGGTATAGATGTGCTCGGTGAGCTCGTAGAAGTCGTCGGTCAGCGTCTCGATGTCCGTGTGCCGGAGGACGATGCCGGTGTAGCTCTCTCGGGCCTTCCAGAGCTCCATGGCCTCCTCCAGAAGCGCCTGGCTCTCCGCCCAGTCGCCCGCCTCGGCGGCGCCGGCGGAGCGCTCCACAAGGGCGGTGATATCATCGCACAGGCCGCCGATGACGCCGGTGTTCAGAAGGGCCAGCCCCAGGATCAGCAGCAAAAGGGCGGCGGCGAACAGCTCTTTTTTCACTTTTTCCGCTCCTTTTTGGCAAAATAGATCTTTCCCGCGCCGTCCACGGTCATGATATACACGTCCTTGAAGCTCTCCACGCCCCGGCGGGCCAGCTGGTTTTTGACCCACTTCTCATCCCGGCCCAGGAGCCGCAGATTGTCGCTCATGATCCGGCCCTCGCTGACCACGGTGACGGGCAGGCCGTTGTCCGGAGCGTTTATGTTCAGCTGCTCCGGCGTGGCGGGGGCGAATTTGGCGTAGGGGAGCACCGACAGGGTGCCGTCCGTCTCCAGGATGGCGTGGCGGACGGTGGAGATGTCGGTGACGCCGTTGATGCGCAGCTCCACGTACAGCTCATCCATGCTGATCCGGCATTTTTTCATCTCACTCTGGACGATAACGCCGTTGTCGATGAGGATGCTGGGCTTGCCGGACACCAGGCGGCGGAAACGGCCGTGCTTCACGCTGACCCCGGAGATCAGGAGCTGACAGCACAGAAGCGTCAGCACCGGGATGATGCCGTATAAAAGCGGCGTGCCGGTATCCTGCAGGGGCTGGGAGGCTAGGTTGGAGATCAGCACCGCCACCACCAGCTCCAGCGGCTCCAGCTCCCCCAGCTGCCGCTTGCCCATGATGCGCAGGGATACGATCAGCAATAGAAAGACGAGAATGGCGCGAACAAAACTGACGCCCACGGATGATGCCCCCTTCTGAAACGGACGCTGCGGGTTTCGGACAGGCCGCTTTTTGTAAGTATCTGCAAATTCCGGCCTGTTATACTGTACAAAAATGTCGATGCGGGGGTCGGAACGGGCAGTATTTTCTTGACACCGGGCACGGAAAGAGATAAACTACATAAAATAGAACATCAGCTTTTTATGGAGGGCCGTATGGGAAAATATTTCGGTACAGACGGATTCAGGGGCGAGGCCAACGTGGGACTCACGGTGGATCACGCCTTCAAGATAGGCCGGTTCATTGGCCGGCATTTCGGCAAGGAGGGCAACAAGTGCCGGGTGGTCATCGGCAAGGATACCCGCCGCTCCAGCTACATGTACGAGGCGGCGCTGACGGCGGGCCTCACGGCCTCCGGGGCGGACGTGTACCTTCTGCACGTCACCACCACTCCGTCGGTGAGCTATATCACCCGGGTGGACGACTTCGACTGCGGCATCATGATCTCCGCCAGCCACAACCCTTACTACGACAACGGCATCAAGCTCATCAACTCCGCCGGGGAGAAGATGGAGGAGGAGATTTTGCTGGAGATCGAGCAGTATCTGGACGGCGAGATCGGCGAGCTCCCTTACGCCCAGCGGGCGGAGATCGGCCGCACCATCGACTTCTCCGCCGGCCGCAACCGCTATATCGGCTACCTCATCAGCCTGGCCACCCACTCCTACAAGGGGAAAAAGGTGGGCCTGGACTGCGCCAACGGCTCCACCTCCATGATCGCCAAGAGCGTCTTTGACGCCCTGGGGGCGGACACCTATACCATCAACAACTCCCCCAACGGCCTGAACATCAACCTGGGCTGCGGCTCCACCCACATCGAGCAGCTCCAGCGGCTGGTGGTGGGCAACGGCCTGGACGTGGGCTTCGCCTTTGACGGCGACGCGGACCGGTGTATGGCCGTGGACGAGAAGGGCCGGATCATCGACGGGGATCTGATCCTCTACATCTATGGCCGCCACATGCATGAGCGGGGCAAGCTGGAGGGCACCCGCGTGGTCACCACCGTCATGAGCAACATCGGCCTCTACAAGGCCCTGGACGAAGCGGGCATCGGCTATGACGTCACCGACGTGGGAGACAAATACGTCTGGGAGAACATGCGCAAGACCGGCAACCTCATCGGCGGCGAGCAGTCGGGCCATATCATCTTTGCCAAATACGCCACCACCGGCGACGGCGTCCTGACGGCCATCAAGCTCATGCAGGCCATGCTGGACCGGGAACTGCCCCTTTCCAAGCTTGCCGAGCCCGTGAAGATCTTCCCCCAGGTGCTGCGGAACGTCCGCGTGGCGGACAAAGCGGCGGCCATGCGGGATCCCGACGTGCTGGCGGCGGGGAAGAGGGCCGGGGAGATGCTGGGGAGCAACGGACGCGTCCTGCTGCGGGCCAGCGGCACGGAACCGCTGGTGCGGGTGATGGTGGAGGCCCCCACCGAGGACGAGTGCAACGAGGCCATCGATATCGTGGTGGACGTGATGAAGGAAAAGGGGTTTGTGGAGAATGGTTAAGACCTCCGAGCTTCTTGATTTGAGCCATTCCCTGGCCGGAAAATACCTGGCCGGGTGCGAATATCCCTGGCAGGCCCTGGACAGCGTCGGCCGCTGGTGCCTGGAGCTGGGGGAGAGCCTGCCGGAGGAGGAATTTGAAAAGCGCGGGGAGAACGTGTGGATCGCCCGGGACGCCGTCGTCTATCCCACGGCCTGGATCGCCGGCCCCTGCATCATCGGCCATAAGACCGAGGTGCGCCACGGCGCCTTCATCCGGGGAAACGCCATCGTGGGGGACAACTGCGTGGTGGGCAACTCCGTGGAGCTGAAAAACGTCATCCTCTTCGACAACGTCCAGACCCCCCACTATAACTATGTGGGCGACTCTATTCTGGGCTTCAAGTCCCACATGGGCGCGGGCTCCATCACCTCCAACGTCAAGTCCGACAAGACCCCGGTAGCGGTCAAAAACGGGGACGAGAGGATCGAGACGGGCCGGAAGAAGCTGGGCGCGATCCTGGGCGACTTCGTGGAGGTGGGCTGCAACAGCGTCCTGAACCCCGGCACGGTGCTGGGGCGGGCGGTGAGCGTCTATCCCACCTCCTGCGTCCGGGGCGTGGTGCCGGCAAACCACATCTGGAAGGACAGGGATCATATCGTCCCGAGAAAATAAACCGTCACCGGGCCGGACACGCGCCGGCCCCCTTTTGAAGGCAATCTAATTCAAAGAGGTAAAACGATGAAGAAAATCTCCACCGGCGGGATCACCTGTCTGGAGCCCCTCTCCGGCGCGGAAAACCTCTATTTCGGCACGGAGATCCCCCACGGCGACCTTTACGAGGCCCAGGAGCTTTACCGGGACGGCGGGAGAATCGCACCCGGCAGGCTCATCTTTGTGAAATACCCCTCCGGCCAGGTCACGGAGCCGGTGAAGGCGGGGCCGGGGCAGTATTTCGGCGATCCTGTCTATTGGGACGGGAGCGTTTACGCCCTGCTGGCGGATTTTCCGGCGGGGGAGATATGGATTTTGAAGCTGGACAGCGCCTTGAAAAGCGCCCAGATCCACGCGTCAGTCCCGCTTTCGGAGTTCGAGGACTGCTATAACCTGACGCTGAAAACAGCGCCCCTGATGCTGACCCGTGAGGCCGGGAACACCCTGGAGATCCTCTGGCCGGAGCGGCGGCGCGTTGAGCTGGGGGAGCGGGAGAGCCTCCGATTTCGGGACGGCGACGAGCTCTGGACGAGCCGCTGGAACGAGGAGGGCGAGGGCGGGACGTACCGCTATTGGGACGAGACGGTGGTTCGCAATCTCGATGGGGACGAGCTCTTCTTCCTGCGGGGGGACGTACAGATAATGCCCAACGGCGAGAAGTGGCTGCTGGGATGAAAAAGGAGGCATACAATGCGGATCGTTGTAAAGGTGGGCTCCTCCACCCTGAGCTACCCCACGGGCCGGATGAATCTCCGGCGGGTGGAGACGCTGGTACGGGTCTTGAGCGACCTTAAAAACGCGGGGCACGAGCTTATATTCGTCTCCTCCGGTGCCATCGCCATGGGCGTGGGGAAGCTGGGGCTCGTAAGACGGCCCGAGGATATCCCCGGCAAGCAGGCCGCCGCGGCGGTGGGCCAGTGCGAGCTGATGTACACCTACGACAAGCTCTTTTCCGAGTATTCCCACACCGTGGCTCAGATCCTGCTGACGGCGTCGGATATCGAGGATCAGCGGCGGCATGAGAACTTCAAAAACACCGTGCTGAGGCTTTTGGAGATCGGTGCGGTGCCGGTGGTCAACGAGAACGACACCGTGGCCACGGAGGAGATCGTCATCGGCGACAACGACACCCTGGCCGCCGTGGTGGCCGCCTCGGTGAGTGCCGATTTGCTGGTGCTCATGAGCGACATCGACGGCCTCTACACCGCCGACCCCCGCCGGGACGACAGGGCGGAGATCATCGAGACTGTCCCGGAGCTGACCCCGGCCGTTTTAGAGCTGGCGGGGGAGAGCGGCAGCGCCCTGGGCACCGGCGGTATGCGAACGAAGCTCCACGCCGCCCAAATCGCCACGGAGGCCGGCATCGACATGATCATCATGAACGGCAGCAAGCCCGAACGGCTCTACGACATCGCGGAGGGCCGGAGCGTGGGAACGCGGTTTCTCAAAAAGAGCCATGGAACATAACGGGTTTTATGACCTGATCGGCCTCCGGCCCGGAATGATCCAAAGCCTGCGCCGGGCGGAGAACACGGTGGATCTCACGGCGCTGGAAACATATCTTGACGGCCTTATGGATCCGGCAACGGCGGGGAGGGCCTGCGCGGAGCTCTCCGAAAGGCTTGGCGACGACCCGGATGGGGCAAAAATGCTGCTTTGCCAGCTTGCGTGCGCCCACCGCGACAGGGAGCGTTACGCCGCCCTGGGCATTTCGGAGGACGTCTATCTTGCGACCATGAGGTGCTTTTCCCGCTTTATCCACGAGAACGAAAGGCGCACCGGGCGTCTTGCCTTTGACAGAGGCTGGTGGACCTGGCGGCAGACAGCAATGACGCTTTTTCGCGTGGGAGAACTGGAATTTGAGCTTCGGGAATACGACGGCGAGCATGTTCTCTCTCTCCACATCCCCTCGGACGCGGATCTTTCGCCTGATGCCGTGGACAAATCCCTTTCCCGGGGGAAGAAGCTCATGGAAGGGTGCTTTGGCGGCGGGAGAAGGATCATGTGTTCCTCCTGGCTGCTGTCTCCGGCGCTGGCGCCGCTCTTATCAGAAGGGTCGAATATTTTGGCCTTCCGGTGCAGGTTTGATATCGTGGAGTGGGACGCGGACAGGACTGAATTTATTCCGTGGCTGTTTGACGCTTCGGAGGACACGCCCTTTTGGGAGCTTCCGGGCAGGACGAGCCTTCAAAGAGGCGTCCGGGAGCTCCTGCTGAACGGCGGGAAGGTGGGCTCGGCCAGGGGCTGGCTTACAGAACAGGAGGTATAAATGACTACACTGGATATTTTAAAACGCGCCAGGGCCGCCGCGCCGGAGCTGGGGAACCTGTCCACGGAGCGGAAAAATGAGGCCATCGAGGCTATGGCGGCGGAATTGGAGGCATCCGCCGGGGCGATTTTGGAGGCTAACGGCAGGGACATGGAGGCCGCCCGGGGCCATATCTCCGACGTGATGCTGGACAGGCTCAAGCTTACGGAGAGCCGCATCCGCGCTATGGCCGGCGGGATGCGGGACGTGGCGAAGCTCCCCGACCCCGTCTGGAAGGCCCTGGAGCTCTTCACCCGGCCCGACGGCCTGGAGATCTGCAAGGTGTCGGTGCCTCTGGGCGTCATCGCCATCATTTACGAGTCCCGGCCCAACGTCACCTCCGACGCCGCCGTGCTGGCCTTCAAGTCCGGCAACGTCTGCGTCCTCCGCTCCGGCAAGGAGGCGTGGCAAAGCGCCCACGCGGTCACCGCCGCCCTGCGGCGCGGCCTTAAAAAGGCGGGGCTTTGCGAAGATTATGTAAACTTAATTGAGGACACCACCCGCGCTTCCGCCCATGAATTGATGACGGCCGCGGGGTATGTCGATTTACTCATCCCCCGGGGCGGCGCGGGGCTGATACGGGCCTGTGTGGAGAACGCCACGGTGCCGTGCCTGGAGACGGGGACGGGCATCTGCCACGTCTATGTGGACGAATTTGCCGACCTCGACAAGGCGGTGAGGATCATCGTCAACGCCAAGACCAGCCGTCCCTCGGTGTGCAACGCCGAGGAGGTGTGCCTTGTCCATGAAAAGGTGGCGGAGAGGTTTCTGCCCCTGCTGAAAAAGGCCCTGACAGACGACCGGGCGGCGGCGGGTCAGATCCCCGTAGAGCTGCGGCTGGATCCCCGGGCGGCGGCGGTCATCCCCGGCACGCCGGCGGGGGAGCGGGATTTCGACACGGAATTTCTGGATTACATCTTAGCGGTGAAGGTAGTGGACAGCGTGGAGGAGGCCATCGCCCACATCGCCGCCCACTCCACCCGTCATTCCGAGGCCATCGTCTCGGAGAGCGCGGAAAATCAGGGGAAATTCGTCCGGGGAGTGGACAGCGCGGCGGTGTACGTCAACGCCTCCACCCGCTTTACCGACGGCGGCGAGTTCGGCCTGGGGTGCGAGATGGGCATCTCCACCCAGAAGCTCCACGCCCGGGGCCCCGTGGGCCTGCGGGAGCTGACCACCTACAAATACGTCGTCCGCGGCAACGGGCATGTGCGGTAAACGGGCCCGCATGGAAAAGGAGAGAGGTAAACATGTTTGAATTCGGATTCATCGGCGTGGGGCACATGGGCGCCACGCTGGCCAACGCGGTGATCGGGGCCGTGGGCAGCGGCAAATGCGCCGTCTGCGACGCGGACGACGGCAGAGCCAAGCTCTACGCCGCCGCCAAGGGCTGTGACGTGCTGTCCGCCCGGGAGATTGCGGAGAGGTGCCGCACTATCCTCCTGGGCGTCAAGCCCCAGAATATGGCGGAGCTGGCGGCGGATATCGGCCCGGTTTTGAAGGAGCGGGACGGTTACGCCCTGGTGACCATGGCCGCCGGCATCACGATCGCGACGCTCCGCGCCATGCTGGGCTTCGCGGCCCCTGTTTTGCGGATCATGCCCAACACGCCCGCCGCCGTGGGCGCGGGCTGTATGCTCTACACCGCCGGGGACGGGCTCCGGGCGGAGGATCGGGACGCGATCCTGGCGGCCCTCCGGCCCACCGGGGAGCTGGTGGAGACGCCGGAGGCCCTCATGGACGCGGGATGCGCCATCTCCGGGTGCGGGCCGGCCTTCGTCTATAAGTTCATTCTGGCCCTGGCCGGGGCGGGGGAGAACGTGGGCCTGGAGGGCGATACGGCCCTGAAGCTGGCCCGGCAGACGGTGCTGGGCGCGGCCAAACTGGCCGTCGAGTCCGGGGAGGATCCCCAGATCCTGTGCGACCAGGTCTGCTCCCCCGGCGGCTCCACCATCGAGGGCGTCCGATCCCTGGAGGCCGGTGCCTTTGAGACGGAGGTCAAGAGGGCGGTACAGGCGTCCTTTGACCGCACCGTGGCGCTGGGAAAGGGCAAGTAAATGGATAAAGTACGATACGGCGTCATCGGCTACGGCAACATCGGGGAGAAGCACGCCGGGATCATCGCCTCCGGGGCGATCCCGGAAGCGGAGCTGACGGCGGTGTGCGCCCGTTCCCCGGCGCGGCAAAGGGCGGCGCGGGAAAACTGCCCCGGCGTCGAGCTTTTTGCCGACGAAAAGGAGCTGATGTCCTCCGGCACGGTGGACGCGGTGATCCTGGCCACCCCCCACGGGAACCATCCGGGGGAGGCGGTCTTCGCCTTCTCCCAGGGCCTCCACGTCCTGACGGAGAAGCCCGCCGGGATGTATACAGCCCAGGTGCGGCCCATGAACGAGGCCGCCCGCGCCTCCGGAAAGGTCTTTGGCATCATGTACAACCAGCGCACGGATCCCCTGTACGCCGCCCTCCGGCGGATGGTGCAAAGCGGGGAATTGGGGGCGCTGAAGCGCGTCACCTGGATCGTCACCGACTGGTACCGCTCCCTGGCCTACCACCGCTCCAGCCCCTGGCATTCCACCTGGCGGGGCGAGGGCGGCGGCGTGCTCCTGAACCAGAGCATCCACCAGCTGGATCTGTGGCAGTGGATGTTCGGGATGCCGGACACCGTGGAGGCCCGTGCGGGCTTCGGCAAGTACCACGACATCGAGGTGGAGGACGATGTGGCCGTGTTCTTCCGGTACGAAAACGGCCTCACGGGGGAGTATATCACCTCCACCGGCGAGACGCCGGGTACCAACCGGCTGGAGATCGCCTGCGACATGGGCAAGCTGGTGGCCGAGGAGGGAATACTGACCTTTTGGAAAAACAGCGTCTCCGAGCGGGAATTTGAGCGCACGAACACAGAGCCCTTCGCGAGGCCCTCTTTTCAAAAGCTGACAGTGCCGCTCACAAAGCCGGTGCTGACGGGACACGCGGGCATCCTGGCGGATTTTACCGGCGCCGTCCTCCACGGCACGCCCCTCCTGGCCCCCGGCGCGGAGGGCATCCGGGCGCTGACCCTGGCCAACGCCGCCCTGCTGTCCGCCTGGACGGGGGAGATGATCCCTACGGCGGATTTTCCCGACAAAACATACCTCGAACTGCTGGAGAAAAGGATGGAAAAGCCGCTGGGATGATCTGGGCCGCGTACGGTTGGAATAAACGATTACGATAGTAATATAACATAAGAATAAGCATCTGTCAACACTTATTATAAGCATTATTCATGCAAGCTTTGAATAAATATAAATTATTCTAACGTATCTGTCCTTCCCTATCCCCGGCGGGGGGTTATAAGGTTCCGCCCTCACAGGGCGGAGGGATTTGCTTTCACCTCTTTTGTATTGACAAAAGAGGCGAAAGCAACAAAGAGGTGAAAAACAACCAGGGGAGGGATTTCCACGTCGTCGCGGAAGCCGCTTAACCTCGGGCTCCAAGTATTCGCCCTCAGGCGCAGGCTTCGCTCCTCCTTTCCCCATCGGGCTGTCGCCCGATGGGGGCCCTGTCCTCCCCTGAACCCCACCTTTTAAAAACGACCACACAGGGGCCGCGGCCCCTGTGTGGAGAACCCCGGGGAGCGCCCGCGGGGGAGCGAGTGCGGGAAATGGGCTTTCCCGCGCACGACGACTTCCTGGCGAATTATGTTTAAAAAGGTTGCCTGTAGGGGCCGGTGACCACATCGGCCCGTCCTTCGAATTCCTGGGAAACTTCCCTAAGAAGCCGTAGGGGCCGCCGCCCTCGGCGGCCCGACGCACCATTTCGCGAAATTCTCCCTTAAGACACCATTGGGGCGGGTTCAAAGCCTGCCCGTCAATCAAATGGCGGTGATGCCGCAATCCTTTTATTCGGCAGTGCGGCGTGTGGGCCTGATGCGGCCCGGACAGCGTCAACATCCATCTTAAGTATTATTCGTGAAGTCTATGAATGAGTCTGAATTATTATGATGTATCCATTCCTTCCCGCTCCCGGCGGGGAGGGATTTTTGCGTTTTCGGAAAAAGAGGGGAGAGACGGCGAAAATCGTTTTTTCGGCTCAACCGCTTCCGTTTGGCGGCGTTTCGCTCAAAATTCTGTCCCCGTTGAAAGCCGTAGTTGCAGCAGGTGGCCAGGGCGTACAAAACGCCCTCCCCGTACCCCAGAAAGCCGGCGGCCTCAAAGACTGTCATCTTGTAACACTCCGGCGGCCATTCGTCCAGCCATTTTTTGACCCATTCATCATCGTATGTGCGCGGCATAGCATTGCCTCCTTTAGATAGTATCATTTAATTCCACTGTACGTAATTCCTATCATAGTGTAATGTAGTGATACTGTCAAGAACAATTTAGGAGGAAAGTCATGCTTGGAAAAAGACTGAATATGACGCGCAAGGAAAAAGGCTACACCGCGCAGCAAATGGCGGATCAGCTCCACATCACGTTAAGCAATTACCGAAAATATGAAAGCGGACGGGCCCTTCCGCCGGTGGACAAGCTCGTCCAAATCGCGGACATCCTTGGCGTGACCACGGATTATCTGCTGTGCAGAGATGAGAAGACGAATCCGTAGTAGGGGCGGCCGTCCCCGGCCGTCCGTCCATCGAATTCCCGATATAATTTCAATCAATGCCGTAGGGGCCGCCCTTCCGGGGCGGTGCCGTAGGGAAACATTGTGAACACCCCTATGTTAATTTATTTTTCCGGTTATGAGAATATCCTCCAGCTCCTGGGGCATGTCGTCCAGGATGCCGATGTCACGGTAGTGGATGACGATCTCCTGTGGGGCGCTGTGGGAATACTTTTTGGCGCACTCGCCGACCTCGATACGTTTGATGAAGGTGTGGAGGAGGTCGGGGGTCAGTTCGTCTATTTCTGTGTACTTGTGGGCGTTCTCCAGGAAGCGGTCAAAGTTGGAGGTGGAGTCTTTCAATTCTTGTAAGCGGGCAATCAGATCTGGAAGGGCGGTTTTGATGCTCTCCTGCTCCGAGGTGTACTCGGCGGAAAGGATTCTGTACTGCTCATCCGGGATGCGGCCTAAGACGTTATCCTCATAGAGACGTTTGAACAGGGACATGAGCTCTGACTGACGCTTGGTCATAGCGGAGATTTGCTTTTCCAGAGACCGTATCTCCTTTTGCGACTCTTTTGTGCGCTTCTTTCCGATGTATTCCGCAAACCTGCGCTCGTTTTGCCTCGCGAAGTGGGTGATCCGGCGGAGGTCGTCAAGGACAATGGCGTAGAGGTCTTCTTCCCGGATGCCGTGAACCGAGCAGGTGGTTTTGCTGTTCTTGCGGTAATTGGAGCATATGAACCGGGCTTTGGCCTCCTTCTCTCCGTGGGTTCTGTGGTACGTCATCACCGCCCCGCAATCCATGCAGTAGACGAGGCCGGAGAAAAGGCTTGGCTCCTCGAATCTGGTGTATCTCCGCTTGTGCCTGCGGTTGTCCTGCACGATTTCCCATGTCTGTCTGTCGATAAGCGGCTCATGAGTTCCTTCGAAGCGGAGCTGCTCTGACTCAGGGCGTTTGATCTTTTTCTTGTTCTTGTAAGAGATCGTGGTCGTCTTCATATTGACCGTTACGCCCAGGTACACCTCATCCTCCAGTATTTTACTCACCGTAGCTGACGACCAGGCATATGGCTTTGAAATATCGAGGGTTGAGAGCTGTACGCCATATTTTGCGTAATAGTGGTATGCCGGTGAAGGGATCTCCTCTTGCCGAAGCTGGTTGGCTATCCTCGTTGGGCCGAGGCCGGAGGCGCAGAGGTCGAAGATGCGTTTGACCACAGGCGCCGTTTCAGGGTCAGGAACAAGGTGTCGCTTTGGGTCATCCGGGTCCTTCATGTAACCATAATTCGGACGTGATGCGATCCTCGCGCCTGTCTCGGCCTTGATTTTCACCGATGAACGGCCTTTTTGGCTTGTGTCCTTGGCATACAGCTCGTTGATGATGTTCCTGAACGGCGTGAAGTCGTTGGAGGATTCCACGAGGCTGTCCACACCATCGTTGACGGCTATGAACCGCACGCCGTAGTTGGGGAAAACCAATTCGGTGTACTGGCCAACCTGCAGGTACTCCCTGCCGAGGCGGGACATATCCTTGACGATCAGCGTGGCGACCTGGTCGGACTCGATGAGCTCCATGACTTCCTGCCAGCCGGGGCGGTTCAAATTGGTGCCGGTGTAACCGTCGTCGTATATAAATTTTGTGTTGGTGAACCCTTTGTCGGCGGCGTACTTCTCTAAGAGCAGTCTTTGAGACGAGATTTGTCAAGGGGGTTTTCACCCTATTGCTATTATTTTTGCAACCTTATGACCATGATTGAAAAGCTATCAGGAAAAAGTTATAATGATTTTTGAGAAAGCGTAACGGATAGGGCAATTTTCCGGCCTATTATGAGGTGGCTTTAGAAGAACTGGAAGATGATGAACCTGTTGACAGACAACATCCCCAGGACGGAGGGGCAAATCCTCTTTGATGGGATGGATATTCTCAAGCTGGGCAAAGGGGACGATTTTTGCCAAGGAAAAATATTCATGAAAATCTTGTAAGGTTTTCGGGAATTTCCTGTCTTATAGGGTGAAGGAACCTTCAATTTGCGGTTAGGAGGCAATGCATTGGAAGATAGTGAAATCATAAAACTTTACTGGCAGAGAAACGAAGATGCCATATCCATAACTGCCAATAAATACGGCGCATACTGCTTCATGATAGCCGATAATATCCTGCACAGCATTGAGGATTCTGAGGAGTGTGTCAATGACACCTGGCTTCACGCATGGAACGCAATTCCTCCTCAAAAGCCAAATGTGCTTCGGATGTTCTTGGCGAAAATTACACGCAATCTTTCATTTAACCGCTTCAATGCCAGAAGCGTGGAAAAGCGCGGCGGTGGTGAGATTCCCCTTGTTCTGGATGAACTGTCGGAGTGTCTTGCCAGTGAAGCAGATGTTGAAGCTACTTATGAGGTTACGGAACTGGAACAGTGTATCCGCCGTTTTGTACGAGCACTCCCGAAACGGGACAGGAATGTGTTTGTGCGCCGATATTTTTTTACCGAACCTGTGGCCTCAATTGCGGAGCGGTATGACCTGACTGTGAACAACGCTATGGTAATTCTTAGTCGGATACGGAAGAAACTTAAACTTGAACTCATGAAAGAGGGGTATCTATGAACAGCAAGGATCTGTACAACGCCATTGGTAAATTGGATGATGACATTTTAGAACAAAGCGAAACTGAAAAAAAGAAAAAAAGCTGGTTTACATGGGGAGCTATCGCAGCTTGTTTGTGTGTTGTAATCAGCTTGAGTGCTATTATTTTACATCGAGATGAACCAGAACTACTTACCGTCGAGGGCCATTTAGAAATAATCAATGTTGAGTTGATTGAATGGCAAAGTGATGGTTTCAAAGCTGTTGTAGTTGACACAGGGAACAGCAACATATTCCCGGTCGGTGCTGAATTATCCGTTATTTTTAGAGAATACAATACAGAAATCGTGCTTGGTAATGGAACAAGCTATGGCTATGGTGAAATTCAAACAAGCAATATTGAATGGCCAGTAGATTCCGTCATTGAGGTTAGCTTTGGTGTCTACGAGAAATATGATGCTAACAGAGGATATGAAAATAAGGTCTATGCATACCGCGTTGAGTTGGTTCCCCAATGAACTCATAATACAATATCAACTTTAGGAGGACAGATTATGCTTAAAGACAAGTTTGCAGTTTTATCCGTTATTTCACTTTTGCTTTACGCAATCATGTGTTTTTGTAAAGAAGCTATCGAAACATCTTGCCATGTACGATTGATCATAGCACAGGTTAATTATACAAGTACGGATTGGCAAATTAACGGCGAACCTGTGCAACAATTATTGTTGATTTTAGCCGCTGTGTGTCTGATTATCGCTATAATAAATACCGTCATAGATGCCGTACAACATCGTAGAAAGCAGAAGTGAATTTCAACAAAGGATATGCAAGGCGCTACACTGTCAGCCCGGCGATATTCTTGAATATGTTGAGAAAGAAAGCAAGTCACATCATTTTACAAAAAATGATTGGAGGTGTCGATTATGAGAAAGTGTATCAGATGTGGTTCTGATATGAAGGAAGGCTGCGGAATTAAAGTAGGGGGTTACGGATACGGAATTGTTTTAACCTCTGATGAAAACAAGAGATTCGGAGGCAGAATGGGACCGCCAAAAGTGGCAATCTGCCCTAAATGTGGAGAAGTATCGATTTATCTTGAAGACACAAGCAAGCTGAAATGAGATTTTAGTTTGGCTCCAAATATAAGTATGCGGAGCTCCCTGATATTGAAGTGTATCCTTGCCACAATAGGCAAATAACCAGGATTTGTTCCGAGGCGTGGTTTGCAATCAAAACAAAAGGTGCCATTTCATAGTCTGTATTTGTCACAATCCCGCCGGTGTATTTCGGCGGGATTGTTCTACACATGATTGTGCAACGTGGCTATATCAATACTTATCAAGAAGTGAGAGAAAAACCACGACGTTACAGAATACAACGTAAACTCCGGGGAAACAACCATCGGTTGAAAACACGCAAAAGCGCCTCCATTGTATTCAACCGCAGTTTTTTGTATAATTCAACCAGAAAGCAGAAAGGATGGTGCTTTGAATGGCAAATGAACTTAGCGAGCGGATCGCCGCTCTACGAAAAGAGCGCGGACTCACGCAAGAACAGTTAGGAAACATGGTGGGCGTATCCGCCCAGGCCGTGAGCAAATGGGAAAAGGGCGGTACACCAGACGTGGAACTGTTGCCAATCCTGTCACGGCAGTTGGGCGTGACTATCGACGCCCTCTTTGGTATGGAGGACGGGGAGAAGGAGGACCCGGCGGAGGCAGTGGGCCGGTGGCTCCGGGGGTTCCCGTCGAAGGAGAGGCTGAATCAGTTCTGTCAGCTGGTTTGGAGGGTCAAACAACACTTCCTGCCGGACGAGGACAGCGAGATCAGACTGCCTGTAACGGACTATCCCGAATCCTGCAAATGCGCCTATGGCGACGGCGACGAGCTTTTGCAGCTCTCGCAAATCGCCACGGAGGGCGGGATTCTCTTCGACGTCCACGCGGAGGACCTGTCCTTTGTGACGCTGTGGCCCAGGCCGGAGGGCGGCTGGGGGCAATGGCTGGCGCCCAAGGAGGAGTACCGGCGGCTCTTCGCGGTCCTGGCAAGGCCGGGGTGCCTGGAGCTGATGGAGTACATCTATAACCGGAAAATCGGCTGGTTCTCTGCAAACGTCGTGACGAAGCATCTGCAAATGGCGCGGGAGGACGTGGAGGAGCTGCTTCAGGCGCTGGCGGAGTTGGAGCTGGTATCCTCCATGGAGCTTGAGCTGGAGGAGGGCGAGACGAGTGTCTATGAGGTTTCGGAGCCCTGGAAGCTGATTCCCTTCCTCCTGCTCACCCGGACGCTGGCGCAGTACGAGTCGAACTACCTGCGGCTGTACGCCCCGGTGCCGCTCTTTGAGCCGGGTGAAAAATGGGAAGATGCGAAACAAATTTCGGAATAACAAAGGAGGGAGCAAAATGCGGTATTATCTGAAAAAGCACTGGATGGCCAATCTTTTGGCGATCCTGCCGGGACTCTTGGCGAGCGCTTTGCGGACGGTGAACAATCTTCTGATGATCCGGACCTTCCAGGGAATCATCGATCGTGATTTAAGAAGCTTTTTCTTTTGGATGCTAATGATGACGGGCACATGGTTTCTCCTTTTGTGGCTCGAAGGTCTTGTTGAGTTTTTCCAGGGCCGCGCTGTACGCATGATGAACAACTCGGTCCGTCGGGACATGACGGCCACACTGCTTCACAAATCCCATACGGATTTCCACGGAAAGGATACGGGGGAATATCTCTCCTGGTTCACAAACGACGTAAACCAAATCGAGGAGCTTGCCTGGAAACCCTTCTATCGGTGTATCGATGCCGCGTCAAGTGCCTTGTTCAGTGCCATCGCTCTGCTGACCCTCCACTGGTCCCTGCTGGTGGCGGCATTGGTAAATGTTGTAGTTATGCTGCTTCTCCCGCAGCTTTGCAATAAGCGTATGGAGAAGCTGGGCGCAGACTGCGAGGCGGGGCAGGCCAAGGCCACCGGGAAACTCAAGGATATTCTGGCAGGCTATGACGTCCTGCGCTCCTTTGGCCGGGAACAGCGTTTCCGCCAGGGCGCGGAGGAGGCCAGCGAGAAGATTGAAAAGCCTAAATTTAAGTTGACCTATGTGAGTGGCTTTATAAGCGCAGGATTCGAGTGCGTCAACATAGGTTGCCAAATGCTGCTGAATATTTTAATCGGTGTGCTGTCTATCCGGGGTGTAATACTCCAGGGCTCCCTGATGGGTGGAGGGAGTTTGTGCGGAAATCTCTCCAACGGAATTGGCATCACGGCGCAGGTCCTGCTGTCGTTTTCATCCACGAAACCTTACTTTGACAAGATTACCGTCCGCGGCGACAGTGGGCAGGACAAAGAAAGCGGCGGCCTGCCCAAGATCAACAACACCATTACCGTAAAGAATCTGTCCTTCCGGTACAACGAGAAGCCCGTCCTCAACGACCTGTCTCTGACCTTCAAAAAGGGCGGCAAGTACGCTCTGACCGGCCCCTCCGGGTGCGGCAAGTCCACACTTTTGAAGCTCCTGCTGGGCTGGTTGCCGGATTACAGAGGAACCATTCGCTTTGACAGCACGGACGCCCATGAGTGCACGCCGGAGCAGCTTCAGGAGCAGATGAGCTACATTGAGCAGAACGTGTTCCTGTTTAACACCACCATCCGGGACAACATCACCCTGGGCGAGGACTTTTCCGAGGCTCAGATGGAAAAGGCCCTGCGGGACAGCGCCCTTGCGGGGGACCTCATGGCCATGCCGGAGGGCCTGGATACCCCGGTGGGCGAGGACGGCAGCAATCTTTCCGGCGGGCAGAAACAGCGTGTCGCTATCGCCAGGGCGCTGATCCATAACCGCTCCATCCTCCTTGTAGACGAGGGCACCAGCGCCCTGGATCAGAAGAACGCGGGCATCGTGGAGGAAAGCCTGCTTGCAAACCCGGAGCTTACGCTGATCCTTGTCAGCCATCACCTGTCCCCGGAGAGGAAAGCGCAGTTCACGAACGTGTACAGTTTAGAGCCGGTGACAGCCCATCAACAGGTCGCGTGAGTCCCCTGTAGATAGATGACATATAACGATTCTTGCGATAAAAACAGCGTTGTACGGGAACGCACTGATAATGCGTTCCCGTACAGTCTGTTTTATCTTTCCCACTCATCCCGTCTACGCTTTTGGGACTGCGGTGCTTTCTGCTCAGGTCGCTTCTCTTTGAGTTGCTCCCGGACAGACTTTCTCTCTGTTTCCTCGCCGAGCATTTTTGCCACATCCCGTTTCGCATCTGACATGACAAGGGGCTGATACTGATCCCCATAGGCAGACTTCACATGGCTGGCGGCGTCCTTCTCCGTCTCTGTGCGTATAGCAAGGCGCTGGGTCATCAGCTCATCGGGATCAACCTCCGCCCCCTGTTCCTCCAGACCGGCGTATTCTTTGAGGGCGCTGTCAAGCTCGGCAGCATATTTCTGCTCCTGCCGGGACAGGTTTTCGAGCATTGACTCCATCGCGGAAATGTCCTTGCGGATGACTTCTGCACTTGTATCTTCGGCATAGTCCAAAGATTGCAGAAGCCGGGACTTTTCGGAGCGCAGCTCTTCCAATTCCTCGGTCAGCTCAGCGATACGGGCAGACAGTTCTTTGTGCTTTCGCATTTGCAAAACCGGCGTTGCCTTCTTTTCGGCAAGGAGCGTTTTTCGTTCCGTATTCTTGTCTTTGATCTTGCCAACAATCCCGACATACCGCTCATAGTCGGGACGCAGAATGGCAAGATTGTTCGTGATACGTCGTTTGCCGCTCTGACTGCGAAGCACCTGATAGCGGAAAATAATCAACTTCCCGCGCAGGGCTTCCATCGCCTCGGCCAGCGCCGGGACGGTGTTCCTGGCCGTCTGCGCCAGCTTCTTCATCTGTGCTTTCAGTTCACGCAGGAAAGCGTTGTCGCGCCGGATCTGGCGATTGATCTCGCAGCGATCAGAGACGACGCCCTTTTTCTCCAGTGCGCGGGCAACCACGCCCTCATGGATGGTGGGCTGCTCGTCCAGACCACGGTCGGCATGACTGCGATGATCGATGCGGACTTCAGCGCCGCCAAGCTCCAGATGCCGGTTGACCACATTTGCCCATGTTTCCCGCCAGAGGACAAGCTGCTCCTCGCTGTTCCAACGGACGGCGATGGGGTTCTGTCTGCCGTACTTCGTGCTTTTGGGATACTTGTTTACTCGTTCATAGCCGTGCGTCTCTGCTTCGGAGGGTGTCATATACACTTTCTTTTTGCCCACTTTGTATTGATACTGCTTCTCCCAACCGTCGGCCCGCGCTGCCTTAAACTCGGCGGCGGTGAAGCCCCGTTCCTCGCTGTCCCTGACACACAGATATTCCTTTTCGGTCTTGTACTGCCACTTGCCCTTTTCGTCCAACGGGCGCACGGTCAGCATGATGTGGGCGTGGGGGTTGTGTCCGTCAGTATCGTGGATACACACATCGGCGCACATTCCCTCGGACACAAAATTGCGCTGGATAAACTCTGTGAGCAAGGCGATCCACTCGTCCTTTTTCAGTTCGATGGGCAGCGCCGCCACAAACTCACGGGCAAGGCGGCTGTCTTTTGTTTTCTCGTTTTCCTCCACCGCGTTCCATAAAACGCTGCGGTCTTTCCACTCGGCGGGAGCATACTCCGGGAGAAAAATCTGCTGCCAGACAAGCCCCTGCTTGCGGGTAAAGTCATGCTGAACACCGTCGTAGTCGTTAAGGATTTTTGAGCAACTCATATATGCCGCAGCCGCGACAGCGGAGCGGCCTGCGCCCCGGCTGACAACTTTGGCCTCTAAATGAAAATCCGCCATTCGGCATCACCTCGTCTTTCGTTTTCTGTTTCTCTTTTGATAAAAGAGAAAATGGGTGCGCCGTACAAATATGGCGCGCCCATCTCTGCGATAAAGCTGCCGGTGGCAGGTTTTCGCAGGCAGTCGGCAAGGCGTTTCTATCTTGGAAACACCTTGTCGGCTGCACAGACAATGACGGCTTGCGGCATTGTCTGCCCCCTCTGGAGAAGCGTCCTGTGGACGCTTCGTGAAGAGCGCACGAGCCCGACCAACGGGAGGGATACCACCGCCCGCTTGCGGGTGGTGAGTAAGTGCGCCCTTCGGGAAAAAAGAGAAGCGTCCCGGTTGCCCGGAACGCTCCAAAATCATCGAACAGGTTTGAACAGTTCCCATAAAAAATCCTCCAGCTGCTCCAAGCTCATACCCGTCACTTTCGGAAATGCTTTCTCCAAGATAGCTCCCTCCTGGATCAAACGGCGCGTCCTCGCTTTCCGTTCTTTCGCACGTTCCCGCATGATGGCTTCCTCGTATTGGTGCTTGAGCTGCTCCAGCTTCTTTTCGTTTTCTGTCAAAATAAATCTCCTTTCCCACGCACAGAAAAAGGGCGGCTCATGAGATTTCTCTCACAAGCCGCCCTCTGGCGCTTTCGTTATGCTGTTTTTGGAGCTGCCTCGGTCAGTTCCGGCACTTTAGATTTGCGTTTCTCCGCATTGCGTTTCTTTTGCCCGACTCGGTTTGCCTCCACCCGGCAATCGTCGCAGCAATATTTGACGTTGTTCCTCGTTGTGGTAAAGACCTTGCCACAGTTTTCGCAGACACATTCCCGGCTCCGTTTTTCCGCCGCCTCCTGCCGGTAATACTTCGCCCGGCAGTTCGGCCCGCAGAACAGCGTATTGGAATGTTTGGATTCAAATGTCTTGCCGCAGCACTTGCAGGTCAGCTTGAACGGTTGTCCCACGGTATGCTCGCCCGCTTTGATCAACTGATACCGCTCACGGCTTTTGACCCGGTGCCTGTGAAGCTGATCCTGCCGCTTGATTTCCTCCGGCGTAAGCTCCTGCGGAGGAAGCTCAAACCGCCCGATAAACTTCAGATGGATCTCTACTTCCTGCACCCGGTCGCCATCCACACGCTCCGGCGCGTGGACAACGATCTTGTCTATAAACTCGTTGATCATCGGCGTGGTCAACTCGGAAAAATCGGTGTACTTCTTTGCCAGCGCGAGAAACTGTTCCACCCGGACGGTATCTTCCTCAAAAGAGGCCAGCCGTGCCTCCGCATCCGAAACGGACTCCTTGAGGGATTTTTGCTCCGTTTCATATTCGGAAAGCAGACTATCGAAGCGTTCCTCGGACAGCCGCCCTACGGCGAAAGATTCATAGAGCTTCTTGATAATAGTGTCCAGCTCGGCAACACGCTTTTTGTCTTTGTTCAGCCTCTGCTTTGTTTCTTTTGCCGCCTCCGCCTGCCGGATCTGAGATGCCGCCCGCACCTTTTCGATAAACTCATCGTGATTGGTGATGGCGTAGGTGCTGACCGTGCGAATGGTGTCCAG
>CANQBA010000019.1 GCA_947589545.1 uncultured Oscillospiraceae bacterium
TGGAGCACCGTGGGCTATACCGTCCTGTTGACCTTCATGCTGTTCAAGACGGGCAGCATAGCGAAAAGTATTTTTGGAGCGCATTAAAAAATATGGAGAAAGGGAGGCTTTGATTTATGGCGAAAACGCAGGCGGGGGCCCAGGCCCCCGCCATGGACGAGGCGGCGATAGCGGAAATGCGCCGCCTGATTTTTGACGCGCCTATCGTGGAACTGGCGCAGTCCCAGGGTATCAGCATCGACGAGGCCGTGGCCCTGCGGGTGGAGAAAAATCTGGAGGCCGCGCCCCTGCCTATCGAGGTGTCGGTGCGGCCCATCGAGCCCCAGGGCAAGCTGCTGGGCTTCGCGTCGGTGAACATCGGCGGCGTGGTGATCGACGATTTCAAGGTGGTGGACGGCAAAAACGGCGTATTTCTCGGCGCTCCCAGCAAGGCCGATCCCAGCACCCGGAGCGGCTACCGCTCCACGGCGCGGGTGACAGACCGGGGATTGCAGCAACGGCTGGACGCCCTGACGGTGGACGCCTACGGGCGGGCGGTGGAGAAGCTGCTGGCCCGCGCCCAGGCGGTGCAGCGCCCCGCCCCCATCCGGGAGCAGATGGCAAAGGCGGCCAAGGCCGCTGAAAAGGTCAACGCGGAGCGCCCCGCCCCGGCCAAAGCGCAGGAGGGGCGGGATGGCAGATAGCCCGGCTTCGGGACAAAATGTCCCAAAGGAACGCGAGGGCTTTTTCCTCATGGACGGGATCGAGGGCCTTTTGTCCCTGCCCCGTCATTCGGTGGATATGCTGCTGACCGATCCGCCCTACGGCACCACCCGCAACTTTTGGGACGTGCCCCTGCCACTGGAAAAGCTGTGGGAGGCGGTGCGCTGGGCGGTGAAGCCGGACGGCGCGGCCCTTTTCTTCGCCCAATGCCCCTATGACAAGGTGCTGGGGGCCTCCAACCTGTCCATGCTCCGCTATGAATGGGTGTGGTACAAGTCCAAGGCCACGGGTTTTCTCAACGCCCGCCGCGCTCCGCTGAAAAAGACGGAGAACATTTTGGTGTTCTATCAGAAGCGCCCGGCCTACTTCCCGCAGTTCACCCAGGGGGAGCCCTATCAGCGCATCTACCACAAGAGCGGCGGGAGTCCCAACTACGGGAAATTTGAGCGTACCACCGGCGGCTCGGAGGATGGCAGACGGTTCCCGGAGAATGTGCTGACATTCCCGGCGGTCAGTCATACCATGCACCCGACGCAAAAGCCCGTGGAGCTGTGCGAGTATCTGATCCAGACCTACACCCGCCCCTGCGAGGTGGTAGCGGACATCTGCGCTGGCTCCGGCACCACGGCGGTGGCCGCGCTGAACACAGGCCGCCGTTACATCTGTTTTGAAACCGCCCCGGCCATCTACGCCCCCGCGCTGGAGCGCGTCGCTCTGGCGCGGGAGGCCGTGGCCGGGGGCGGGAAAGGAGTGTGAAAAACCATCGGAAAATACAGCGTGATCTACGCCGACCCACCCTGGCGGTACGCCCAAAAGAGTTTGCAGGGGGCGGCGGAAAAGCACTATCCCACCATGAGCGTCAACGAGCTGTGCGCGTTGCCTGTGGCCGAGCTTGCGGCCAAGGACAGCGCGCTTTTTTTGTGGGCGACCTTCCCCCAGCTCCCGGAGGCCCTGCGGCTGATCAAGGCGTGGGGTTTTCAGTATAAGACGGTGGCTTTCGTCTGGCTGAAACAAAACCGCAGATCCCCCGGCTGGTTTTACGGGCTGGGCTTTTGGACGCGGGGCAACGCGGAGGTGTGCCTGCTGGCGACACGGGGCCACCCCAGGCGGCAGGCGGCCAACGTCCACCAATTCATCATTTCCCCCATTGAGGAACACAGCAAAAAGCCGGACGAGGCGCGGGTGAAGATCGCGGCCCTCATGGGGGACGTTCCCCGCGTGGAGCTGTTCGCCCGCCAGACCCCGCCCGGCTGGGACGTGTGGGGGAACGAGGTGGAGCCCACGGCGGGACTTCGGGACATTTTGTCCCAAAGCGACATGAGAGAGGGTGGTGAAACATGGCCTATGTGAACGTCCCCAACGACCTGTCCAAGATCAAGACGAAAATCGCCTTTAACCTGACCAGGCGGCAGCTCATCTGTTTTGGCGGCGGCGGGCTGGTGGGCATCCCACTGTATTTGCTCACCAGAGGGGCCGTGGGCAACACCGCCGCCCTGTTCCTGATGCTGGCCGTCATGCTCCCGGCGTTCCTGCTGGCGATGTATGAGCGGGACGGCCTGCCTCTGGAGAAGGTGGCGCGGAACATCATCCGGGCCAAGCTCCTGCGCCCCGGACACCGGCCCTACAAGACGGAAAACATCTACGCCCCATTTGTGAGGAAGGAGGTTCCTGTTGCAAAAGCAAAGAAAACCGGCAAAACAAAACGGAGATAAGCGCCGGGCGGCCCTGTCCGCCCAGCAGACCATCCCCTATGTGCGGATGCTTCCGGACGGCGTGTGCCAGCTCCCCGGCGGGCTGTTTACCCGGACGCTGGCCTATGAGGACATCAACTACTCCGTGGCGTCCACCGAGGATCAGTCCGCTATCTTCAACGGCTGGAGCGCGTTCCTCAACTACTTTGACGCCTCCATCCCGTTCCAGCTCACCTTTATCAACCGCCGCAATCACTCCGGCGGGCGGTACAAGATCAACATTCCCCCGGCCCACGACGACTTTGACAGCATCCGGGCCGAGTTCACGGGGATGCTGAAAGGCCAGGTCGCCAAGAGCAACAACGGCATTGACCGGGCCAAGTACATCACCTTCGGCGTCCCCGCCGATGATCTGGCCGCCGCCCGGCCCCGGCTGGAGCGGGTGGAGGCGGACGTGATCGGCAACTTCAAACGGCTGGGGGTGGAGTCCTCGCCCATGGACGGGCGGGAGCGGCTGGCGGTGCTCTACGGCCAGACCCACCCCGGCCCCCAGCCGGAGCCGTTCCGCTTCAACTGGAAGGACGTTGTAAAGACCGGCCAGAGCACCAAGGATGCCGTGGCCCCCTTCGAGGGCTTCGACTTCTCCAACTCCCGCCTGTTCCGGGTGGGCCGGTATTGGGGCGCGGCGTCCTACTTGCAGATCATGGCGTCGGAGCTCTCTGACCGGCTCCTGCGTGAAATTTTGGAGCTGGACGCGGAGCTGACCGTCACCATGCACATCCAGACGGTGGATCAGACCCGCGCCATCAAGACCATCAAGGGCAAGGTGAGCGACATTGACCGCATGAAGGTGGAGGAACAGAAAAAGGCGATGCGGGCCGGGTATGACCCGGACATCCTGCCGCCCGACCTGATCACCTTCTCCAAGGACGCCGCCGACCTGCTGGCCGACCTCCAGTCCCGGAATGAGCGGATGCTGCTGCTGACGTTCACGGTGGTCAATCTGGCCCCCTCGCGGGAGCGGCTGGAAAACGATGTGTTCACCGTGTCCGGCATCGCGCAGAAATACAACTGCGCCCTGCGCCGTCTGGACTGGCAGCAGGAACAGGGCTATGTGTCCTCCCTGGTGCTGGGGTACAACGAGGTGGAGATCCAGCGGGGCATGACCACAAGCTCCACGGCCATCTTCATCCCCTTTATCACGCGGGAGCTCCGCATGGGCGGGCAGGCCCTCTACTACGGCATGAACGCCCTGTCCCACAACGTCATCATGGCAGACCGCAAAAAGCTGAAATCCGCCAACGGCCTGTACCTGGGCTCCACCGGCTCCGGCAAGAGCTTCGCCGCCAAGCGGGAGCTGATCAACGTATTCCTGGCGACACAGGATCGGATCATCGTGGTTGACCCCATGGGCGAATACGCCCCGCTGGTGCGGCGGCTGGGCGGACAGGTCATCGAGATCGCGCCGGACAGCCCCCACCACATCAACCCTATGGACATCCAGCTTGATCTGGACGGCGGGGAGAGCCCGCTTTCCATGAAGGCGGATTTTCTGCTTTCCCTGTGTGAGCTGGTGGTGGGCGGAAAGGACGGCTTGCAGCCCATCGAGCGGACGGTGATAGACCGCTGTGTGCGGCAGGTCTACCGTGAGCTGGCCCTGGGGATCGGCGCCGGGGAAATGCCCCTGCTCCAAGATTTATACGAGGAGCTGCGGAAACAGCCGGAGCCGGAGGCCCAGCGGGTGGCGACGGCGCTGGAGCTCTACTGCACCGGCTCCCTCAACCTGTTCAATCACCACACCAACGTCAACCTCAATTCCCGTGTGGTGTGCGTGGTGCTGAAAGGCATGGGAGAAAACTTGCGGAAGATCGCCATGCACGTCACCAACGAATTTGTCACCGAGGCCGTGAACACCAATTTTGAGAGCGGCGCGGCGACGTGGTGCTACTTCGACGAGTTCCATATCCTGCTCCGCGATCCCCTGACCGCCAGCTACTTTGTGGCCGTGTGGAAGATGCTCCGCAAAAAGGGGTGCGTTCCCTCGGCCCTGACGCAGAACGTGAAAGACCTGCTGGCCAGCCGGGAGATCGAGAACATCCTGGACAACACCGATTTTATGATCCTGCTGTCCCAGGCGCAGAGCGACCGGGCAATTCTGGCGAAGCAGCTCGGTATCAGTGAGCACCAGCTTTCCTACATCACCCACAGCAACTCCGGCGAGGGCCTGCTGTTCTACGGCAGCACCACGATCCCCTTTGTAGACCGTTTCCCCAAGGGTGAGATCTACGACCTGCTCACCACCCGCCCGGAGGATTTGAAGAATGACGCCGGAGCGTAAGGGGAAGGAGCCCCGGCAGGAGGCCGAGTCCCCGCTGCGCTTTGAAAAGGGCGCGGCGGGGGCGGAGCCCAGGGCCAAGGGCCGCCCTGATGGGGCGTGGAAGAAAACAGCGGCCCGCATGGTGAAGGAGCAACAGTCCCCGGCACCCGCCGCCAGCGGTGGGCGGGAGCCCTCCCCGGAGCCCACGGCAGCCCAGGCTTCCGCCGGGCCGGAAACGGAACAGCATACCGATACCGTGTATGACCCCGCCCAGCCGGGGGCCCCTGTTCTGGAGGGCACACCTCAACAGGCCGGGGACAATACCGGGCCAGAGGCGGAGCCCGACGGCCCGGAACCAGGACAGGCCAAGGGCAACGCTGGCCGGGACAATGCCACTTCGGGACAAAATGTCCACAAGTTTCGGCAGCACAGCAAGCGCGAGGTCACTTCGGGACAAAGTGTCCCAAAGGAGGCCGGTGGGAAGTTCCGCCAGAACAGCGGACAGCCCCGCCCCTCTGACCGGCTGCGGCGGGATGGGGGCGGCGGCCACGGCACCCCGGAACGGCCCAAGGACGCCCCGGAGCCGGGCAAGCTGCGGAAGTCCCGCCAGCGCATGGAATACCGCCAGTCCAAGCTGGAAACGGCCACGGACAGGCGGGCCCGACAGAAGCCCCGCAAGCCTCCCGGCCCGGTCAAACAGGCGGCCAGCCTCGCCGGGTGGAGCGTCCACGGCTTTGTCCACGGGAAAATCTATGAGAATGAGCATGAGAACGTGGGCATCGAGGCCGCCCACCGCTCCGAGCTGGTGGGCGAGGCGGCGGGACGCGGGGCGCTGCGCTTCACAAAGAGGCGCGTCCGGCAGCACCCGGCGCGGGCCGCGCAAAAGGCGGAGCGGCGGTATATCAGGGCCACGGCGGATCACCACTTCCAACAGGCCGCGCTGGATCACCCGGAAATGGGGACTGATCCCGTGACCCGTCTGTGGCGGAAGCACCAACAGCGCAAGCAATTTCAGAGGCGGGCGAAGGAGGCCGCCAAACAGAGCGCCAACGCCGCAAGGCAAGGGACAAGGGCTGCGGAAAAGGCGGCGTCCACCGTTGAGGCGGCGGGCCGGGCCGTGGCGGGCTTTATCAAGCGGCATCCGGGGGGCACGGCCATCGCCCTGCTGGTGGTGGTGCTGCTGGTGGTGATGCAGTCCTGCACGTCCTCGCTGGTGGCCGTCGGAAACGGCATCGGCGGGGGTGTCGCCGCCGCCACCTACCCGGCAGAGGACGCAGACCTGCTGGGGGCCGAGGCCGCCTACTGCGCGATGGAGGCCGACCTGCAAAACTCTTGATACCTATGAAGCCGCCCACGACTACGACGAGTACCACTTCGACCTGGACGACATCGAGCACGATCCCTATGTGCTCCTGTCCATCCTGTCCGCGCTCCACGGGGACGGCTGGACGCTGGCCGACGTGGAGGACGAGCTGCAAGCCATCTCTGACCGTCAGTATATCCTCACGGAAACGGTGACGCCGGAAACCCGCTATCGGACGGAGCTTCAGGAGGGCGAGGAGGTGGAGGTGCCCTATACCTGGTACGTCTGCACCGTCACGCTGGAAAACACCGACCTGTCCCATCTGCCCGTCTACATCATGGGCGAGGAACAGCTATCCCGGTACGCGATCTTTATGGCGTCGCTGGGCAACCGGCCCGACCTGTTCCCCGGCTCCGCCTACGTCGGACGGTACACGGGCGACACCACGACGCCCGCCTATACCGTTCCCCCGGAGGCGCTGGAGGATGAACAGTTCGCGGCGATGCTGGCCGAGGCGGAGAAGTACCTGGGCTATCCCTATGTGTGGGGCGGCGCAAGCCCCAGCACGTCCTTTGACTGTTCCGGCTTCGTGTCCTGGGTGATCAACCATTCCGGCTGGAACGTGGGGCGGCTGGGCGCTATGGCGCTGTGCGACATCTGCACCCCTGTCCGCGATCCCAAGCCGGGCGACCTGGTGTTTTTCTGGCATACCTACGACGCGCCCTACCCGGATAAGCCCACCCATGTGGGCATCTATGTGGGGGACGGCTGGATGATCCACTGTGGCGACCCCATCCAGTACGCTAATTTGAACACAAGCTACTGGCGGGAACATTTCTACTGCTACGGGCGTTTGCCCTGAGAGAAAAGGAGGTTTTTATTTTGGCAATCAGCAAAAGCGCGAAGATCATGGCCGAGATGGAGAAGGTCAAGGCCAAGATCGCGGAACAGCAGACCCGGTTGAAGGAGCTGGAGCAGAAGCACCGGGAGGCGGAAAACGAGGAGATCGTGGACATCGTGCGCGGCATGAGCATTTCCCTCTCCGACCTGCCCGCCCTGCTCCAGACCATGAAGGCCGGGAGTTTGGGACAGAATGTCCCGAAGTCTGACGGGAAGGAGGAAACTGGCGAATGAGGAAAATGACCCGGTATCTGGCGGCGGCGCTGTGCGCCGCCGTTCTCTTATGCGGCATTTGCGCCACGGCCTACGCCAGCGGCGAGTCGTGGGAGGACGTGGAAACCAGCACCACGGAGCCGGAGCAGACCCCAGCCCCTACGCCGGAACCCACGCCTGACCCTACGCCGAAGCCCACGGCCACGCCGGAGCCTACACCCGCTCCCACTCCGGCGGCCACGCCTGCGGCGAAGCCCGCCGCGTCCTCCGGGACGGGGACGGCTGCCCCCGCCAAGGGCGGCACCACGGGCAAGACCACCCCAACGGCTGCCACCACGCCCGCCGCAGGGACGGCGAGCCAGACCGGGACGGGCAAGGCCCCGGAGAACGGGGCGGCAGACGATCCCCCGGAAGATGAGGCCCCGGAGGGCACCGGCGGCCTCGATTGGGAGGGGCTTGACCCCTCCACGATGAACCCCCTGACCCCGGACGGCCAGGGCTCGGTGCTGGACAACGCCGACGACAGCGAGGGCAAGGAGTTTTTTACCGTCACCACCGAGGACGGCTCTGTGTTCTATCTGGTGATCGACAGGCAAAAGAGCGGCGACAACGTGTATTTTCTGAATACCGTCACGATTGCCGACCTGATGGCGCTGGCGGAGGGCGGCGCGACCATCACCCCCGGCGGGGCCCCGGAGCCTGACCCGGAGCCCACGCCCGACGTGACCCCGGAGCCCGACCCGGAGCCGGAGCGGGACGACGGCGGCGGGATCAACGTGGGGATGCTGGCGCTGGCCGTGGCGGTGATCGCCGTGGGCGGCGGGGCCAGATGGTATTTCAAGGTCTACCGGCCCAAGCACCAGCAGGCCGCCGAGTTGGAGGACTACCCGGACAGCGACGGCCCCGGCCCCGATATGGAGGACTACGGCGCGGAGCCCCTGTGGGGCGGCGACGACGGGGACGGTGAGGACGGCGAATGAAGTTTACCGACAGCCCCTTTGAGGAACTGATGCAGGAGATCCCGCGCTACCGGCCGGAGCCGCCCCAGCCCGCCCCCAAGGGGACGCGCTGCCACGGCTGCCCCTACTGGCGGGGAATCAGGTGTGTATCCTGCTACCGTGACCTTCTGAAAGGGGGACGCGATGACCGATGACCGTGTGAGCCGTGAACTGACCCGGTGGGAGAAGTCCGCGATCCGGGCGCTGGTGACAAAATGGTGCGCCAACTATGACCCGGAATATGGCTGCCTGCCGCTGGATTGCCCGTGCTATATGCTGGGAAAGTGCTGGACGGGGGCCTATTGCCGCTACTTTGAGGCGGCGGTGCTGCCCCTTGACCCGGCGCTGGCGGCGTCCCTGTCCGCCGGGGCCAACGTGGAAAAGCGCCCCTGTCCCGTGTGCGGGGGCCCCGTCCCGGTGGACGGGCGGACGCGCTACTGCTCCCCGGCCTGTGCCAAGGCCGCCCATCGCCGCCAACAGCGGGATCACATGAGAAAGAAACGGGGCTGACCCGTTGACAATTAGGCCCCGGAAAACCCGCTGACTGCAAGGCTTTCCGGGACCGCTTTTTTGCTGGGTAATATCTTTTTACGTTCCCCCCGGCATTGGTGGGGATGCTGTCAACATTTGATACCCGGCTTTGGGACGTTTTGTCCTAAATTTCGGGCGACTTTTTGAAAGGAGGCTGTGATGCCGAAATATTATCCCATCAACGAGGGCGCGGCGAAACGCGCCCAGGATATGAACAGCTTTTACGACTACCGGCCCGGCTCCGCTACGGCGGAATACCGGGCCAAGGTGGATGCGGCCTATGAGCTGGGCGAACAGCAGAAGCGGCGCGTTGACCCCATGCACCATGACAAGATCGACGCCCTGCTTGACCGCTACGCCCGCAAACTTGCGGAGAACATCAACCAGCGGTATTCTATCGATGGCCGCGTCCCGTCCATCCTGATCGCCGGGGGCTCCAATTTCCCGGTACGGCAGAAAAACAAGCAGAACGCCGCCCGTGACCGCAATATGGGCGAGTACATGGAGATCGAGGGTATTCTGGATAAGATACGCTCCACCGGCATGGGTGGGATCAGCGCCGACGACGCCCTGGCCGTGGAGAAGCTGGAGGCCAAGCTGGACGGGCTGAAAGCGGAGCAGGAGTCCATGAAGGCCGTCAACGCCTACTACCGCAAGCACAAGACGCTGGAGGGCTGTCCCGGCCTGACGACTGATCAGGCGGCCCAGCTCCAGGCGTCCATGGCCCGCGACTGGCGGAAAGACCCCGTGCCCTATCCGGCCTATATGCTCTCCAACAACAACGCCAACATCCACCGGGTACAGCAGCGCATCGACGATCTGAAAAACCGGGCCGAGTTCGTGGGCTGGAAGTTCCCCGGCGGCGAGGCCGTGGTCAACGAGGGGGAGAACCGCTTGCAGCTCATTTTTGATGAAAAGCCCACGGCGGAACAGCGGCAGGAGTTGAAGTCCAACGGTTTCCGCTGGGCCCCCAGCCAGGGCGCGTGGCAGAGGCAGCTCAACAAAAACGCCATATACGCGGCGGATCGGATCGGCTTCATCAGGCCGGAGGGTGGCGGGCACGTCTATGACATCCAGCCCTTTGCCCGGAAACAGGAGCGGAACGCCCCCGACGTGGGCGGGGACAGATAAGGAGGAGCTATGGACAAGAACGCGGGATATGAGATCAAACAGGCCGTTTTGTTCGACAATGGCCGGGGCGTGGCGCTGGGGGAAAACCCGAAAGCGCCTGACCCCTTTGTAACGTGGATGTTCACCCAGGGCAAGGACGGCGGACGTGATTATGAGTGGGGCCACTACCGGGGGGACAGGAGCTCCGCCGAGGCGGACTTCTCCCAGCGCGTCACGGAATATATGCGTGACTTTCCCTATAAGGCCAAAATCGTACAGATCGAGGCCCCCGGCCTTTACAAGTATTACTCCACCCAGCGGCCCGTGGACATCGGGACGTTCCCCAAGCCCCGTGATAACCAGCCGGACGAGATCGTGAATTTTGATCGGCGCGTCCCCGTGGAGGGCGGCGCGTTCCTGGCCTGGGGCTATCTCACCTACACCAAGCCCCTGACCCGGAAGGAGGCGGCGGACTATGAGCTGCGGCCTGCACCGAAGGTTGCGGACTTGTGGCGGGAGGACACGCCCAAGCGTCCCATAGCCCAGCAGATGAAGGAGGCGGCGGAGCAGGCCCAGCGGGAGGCCCGTCCTCTGGCTCCGGGCAAGGACACCCCTGACCGGGAGGGCCGGTGACGTGCCGGAGAAGAAGCGCCGCCGACCCGTCCACCTGCACGTTATGGTGTCCGAGGAAGAACTGGAGCAGATCAGGGATCGCATGGCCGAAGCAGGTATTCAGAATATGGGGGCCTATATCCGCAAGATGGCCCTCAACGGCTATGTGCTCCATGTTGACCTGTCCCCGGTCAAGGAGCTGGTGTCCCTCCAACGGCGGTGCTCCAACAATCTCAATCAGGTGGCGATCCAGGCCAACACCTACGGCGGCATTTACCCGGAGGACATCAAATCCTTGCAGAAGGACTATGCAGACCTGTGGGGGCCGCTGTCTGATTTGCTCAAACAGTTGACGGAGATCGTAAAAATGTAGCGCGATGGGGAGCGGCCTTGTGGCCGCTCCCCGTATTTTTACTATGGGACAATGTGTCCCGAAGCCGGTAACCGCTATAACTCATTATAGATTTTGTTGAGGGACCGGAGAAATTGTGGGCTATTATGTACTCTTGCGGCAATCTTCGCGTAGTCCACTATGTCGATTTCACTTTTGGGAATGACCTCTGTGTAAAGGAACCGCTTTGTATCTCCATCAGCGATCCCGGCCCATACATCCGCAAAAATCAAGTCCGGCTGTTCAACAGACGGGGAATAAGACGCGGATATTTCTATGCTGTCACTCTGCTTATCAAGCGGAACGAGTGTAAAAGAAAAATAGTACCTGTTTAGTACTTCTATTGTACTTGAAAATTTGATCTGCTTTCCCATTCCAGCCACCCCTTTCTATATCAGTTTATCACATATCAAAGGCTTTCTCAATATGATGATCTCACCTTTGGGACAAAGTGTCCCGAAGTCCCGGAAGGAGGCGACGCCCACGGCGACCACATTTCTGAAAGCCCATCATATCAGCTCCGGCAGGACGATCCTGCAATCCCTCTCTGACCGTTTCGACTATGGAAAGAACCCGGAGAAAACCCTGGACGGCGCTCTGATCCGCGCCTATGAGTGCGACCCTATGACCGCCGACGCGGAATTTCTTTTGAGCAAGGCCAAGTATCAGGCGATAACAGGCCGGGAGCAGAAACGGGATGCCGATGTGCTGTGCTATCAGATCCGGCAGTCCTTCCCGCCCGGTGAACTGTCCCCGGAGGAGGCGCTGGCCGTCGGCTATGAAACGGCTATGCGCTGGACAAAGGGGAAACACGCTTTTTTCGTGGTGGCTCATGTTGACCGGCCCCACCCCCACGTCCATATCTACTACAATTCCACGACGCTGGACTGTACCCGGAAATACCGGGATTTCCTCGGCTCTGCCCGCGCCCTGCGGCGACTCTCTGACCGGGTGTGTCTGGAGCATGACCTGTCCGTGATCCAGAGTCCCCGGCTCCACAGCAAGGGGAGGTTTCTGCACTACGGCCAATGGCTGGGCGACAACCGAAAGCCGTGCTATAAGGATCAGATACGCGCCGCCATCGACACGGCGCTGGCCCAGCGTCCGGCAGACCTACCGGCGTTTCTCTCCCTGCTGGAGTCCGCTGGCGTTCAAGTGCTGCATGGACGGGGCGGCGTGATCTCTTTCCGTGTCCCAGGCCAGGAGCGGGCCGCCCGCTGGCGGAGCTCCACGCTGGGGAACGGCTACGGCCCGGAGGACGTGGAGGCCGTCATCAGCGGCGGGACTCCGGCCCGGCCCGCGCCCAAGGGCGGCGGCCCCGCACCCAGGCAGAAGGTCAATCTGATTATCGACATCCAGCGGCGCATGGCCCAGGGCAAGGGCCCCGGCTATGAGCGGTGGGCCAAGGTCTATAATCTGAAACAGATGGCCGCCGCCCTCCAATTTCTCCAGGAGAACGGCCTGACCGACTATGACGCTCTGGCGGCCAGGACGGAGGCGGCGGTTGACCGGGCCCACACGCTGGCCGGAGAGCTCCGGGCCGTGGAGGAACAGCTTGAAAAGACCGCCGCGCTGATGGGGGCTGTGGTGAACTACGCCAAGACCCGGCCCGTGTTCGACGGTTATAAGGCCGCCAAGTATTCCAAAAAATATCTGGCCGCCCATGAGCAGGAGCTTGACACCTACCGGGCGGCGCGGAGAACGATCAATGAAATTCTAAACGGGGCCAAGCTCCCCAGGATGGATGCGCTCAAAAAATCCCGCGCCGACCTCTCCGTGAAGCGGCGGGAGCTCCGGGAGCAGTACCGGGCCGCCCAGCGGGATATGCGGGAGCTCGTCGCCGTCAAGGGGAACGTGGAGCATCTGCTGAACGTGACCGGCGGACGGGACGATAAGGAACAGGCGCGATAAGCGCCGGTGACGCAGACAATTCTTTGGGAAAGGGGCCCCCGCAAAACTCTGTTTTGTGGGGAGAGGAGGCGCAACGGAACGGTGCGAGCTTTGGGACAAAATGTCCCGAAGCGAGCGGAGTGAAGTTTGTGCCGACGAGTCCCAAAGGCCGGGTTTGGGGAGGCTCCCCAACAAGCATTTTCGCGGGGCCTCCGGCGACGCGAAAATGGCAAGTGTGTCCACACTTGCCCTGCTTGCCGTTAGCGCGTGGCCCGGAAACTGGTGCGAAAAAGGCCGTTTGCGTGTTCTCTCACGCATCCGGCCTTTCACGGTTGTTTTTGATCGCTTCTGCGGTGCCCTCTATGATGGAAAGATCTCGATCATTCATGCCGTTAAGCATGGTGTCAATGTGTTTCCGCCTTTCGCTCTCCTTGGTCTGCGCGTCTGGATAGAAAAACTGATCCACGGAAATGTCCAGCAGGGTGACGAGTGGATAAAAGGTATCGAGGCTGGGGTGTTGGCCCCGGTTTTCAATATACATGATGGAACGCGGGGTACGGTCTACAAGCTGGGCCAGGTATTCCTGTGTCCAGCCTTTGGCCTCCCGTTTCCGCTTGATCTCCAGTCCGAGGGCATGAAAATCAAGGTGCTTGTCGTATTGGTACATTCTCATATCACCTGTATATTATTTTACATTTCGGGTGAGATTATGAGAACGAAGTGCAATTTTATGTTTTGGTAGTATTTTATTTCTCTTTCTGGCATTATTAGAGAAAGGCAATCGTTGAAATACTCGTATATTGAGATTATAATTATCTGGTACATTTTTGTTTAACGCTTTTTAGAAAAGAAATATGCAAGATTTTTGTTTTGCGAAGTCGTATAAATGAAAGGGTGTGGTAGTGTGACGGAATTTGAAAAATATATAAATTCTAACCATTTCTCAACTATCTCCATGCTATACTTCAATTATGGTTGCAACCTTGCTATAAAATCTAATTAGAAAGGAACTTACCCATGAAAATCTCAAAGAAAAGAATTTTCGCCATTGGAGCTGCCGTTATGGTGGCCGCCTCTCTCAGCGTCGCTGCGTTTGCGTCTGCTGCCGATGTTCCCGACAACGCTGGCGTGGACAAAGCCCCGGTTGAAATCGAACTCTCCGCCCCCGATTTTGTCTATGACAACGGGATTACCGGCGGAACCTTTACGGTAATGGGGGCAGCGGATTGAGCCGCAGACACAGGTAAGCATCTGCCCTCGGAGAAACTTGTCAGATAAGGCGCAATCGGGGCAGCCTATGGCTGCCCCGATTGCGCCGAGTATGCACTGAAAGCAAGGAAATTGTGTCATGAAAATTCTATTTGTTGAAGATGAACAAGAGTTGTCCGACATCGTATGCACCGGACTACGTAAGTGCAACTATTCGGTGGATGCTGCCTATAACGGCGAGGATGCGCTGGAATTTTATCGAACATACGATTACGATGTGATTGTACTGGATCTGAATCTCCCGATTATCGATGGTTTAGAGGTGCTGCGCCGTATCAGGCAGATGGACGCAAAAGCCAAAATTCTCATCTTGTCGGCACGAAGTGCTGTGGATGACCGGGTCAAGGGGTTGGACATGGGTGCAAACGACTACTTGACAAAGCCTTTCGATTTTCTGGAGTTAGAGGCACGAATTAGAACGCTATGCCGGATTTCCTATATTCAGATTGCCAATATCCTTGAATGTAATGGTCTGACAGTTGATATGGCAGCCAAGTCGGTATCCTATGGCGCAATCAAACTCCCCCTGACAAAAAAGGAGTACGCTATTTTGGAGTACCTTATTCTGCATAAAAACCAAGTCATTGGCACCAGACAGTTGATGGAACACGCATGGGACAGCGAGGCTGATTTCTTTCCTGATACAGTAAAATATCATATTCATTCGATCAAGAAAAAATTGGCAGAGGCAGGATGCAAAAAGAACATTATTCACAATGTTCGCGGAGTTGGATATATGGCAGGGGATGAAAAATAATGAAAACGAGGTCTTTGTGTTTTCGGCTCACCGTGATAACGGCTTTCATCCTGTTCCTGTGTTCTGTCGTGCTTACCTTGGCAGCTTCCTATAACGCAGGGAAACAACTATCGGCTATCGCCGATTCAACAGCGTCCGATGCTACAATTGTTTTGACACCGATGGCGGGGGATGACGATCCTATCTATACGCCAATGGTAGGGCCTACGACCGTAATGGCGGCACAGCGCAATTTTAATTTGGCGGGATTGGTAGCCCTGATTGTCATCTCCATACTCGGAACAGGTGCGGTCTTTTTTTCCACGAGGCGAGCCCTACAACCGATTCGTAATTTGGGCGAACAGATTGCCGCTATCACCGAAAACAATCTCGATGAGCGTGTCAGCGGCGGTGAGAGAAAAGATGAGATTGGGATGCTGTGCCGCTCTTTCAACATTATGCTGGAGCGGCTGAGCAACTCTTTTTCCATGCAGAAGCGTTTTTCCGCCAATGTAGCGCATGAACTAAAAACGCCGCTGGCAACTATGCAGGCCAGTGTACAGGTAATGCGATTAGACCAGACCCCTACGCCGGATGAATGGGAAAAAATGCTTGACACCGTTGAGCGAAACACCGGGAGATTACGGGAAATCATTGAAGATCTGATGCGGCTTTGTAACGAACAGGAACACTTTGAAATAGATGAAATAGCTCTATCTGAGCTTTTCTCGGCCATTTTTACAGAGCTTACGCCATTATTAAAGGAGAAACACATACAAACTGAAACAGATTGTGCGGAATATCCTGTTGTAATGGGCAACTGCGGGCTTTTATACCGAGCATTTTTTAATCTGGTTGAAAACGCTGTGAAATATAATCGGGAGGGTGGTTCTATCACAATTTCTTCAAGTGTCAAAAACAATATCGGCGAAATCCGCATCAAAGATACTGGAAAAGGCATCCCACAAGAGGAACTGCCACTTATTTTTGAACCATTCTATCGTGTCAGCAAATCCAGAGACAGGAAAACGGGTGGAGCTGGACTGGGTTTATCTGTTGCAAAAACAATCATAGAGCGTCATGGATGGAGCATCACAGCGGAGAGTGTTATTGAGATGGGTACAGAAATTGTCATCCATTTCTATCTATAAGAAATGATAGCTTGTTGTGGGATTTTACTTCCCTTACTTTTTCCTTTATGAGCTGCCAGCGCAAGGGTAATAATGTGTGAAAACAGATAATGAGATGCGGTGAAGAAGCTGTGAAAACTCCTTTATTTGCAAGGCTTTTAGAGAATTCTATGTCACTCTATAATGAGTGGTAACACTCTAAGATTTTATCGAGTTCAAATCGGGATTTATCAAGGGGTTTGTTGTGAAAAAGTAGTTTTAATAGTAGAAATGTGTGTTCAAAAAGGAGGTGGGCACACATGGGCAGAACCGAATGGGTTTTGTGTCCTGTCTGCAAGAGTAAAACGCGGATTAAGATACGCATGGATACCGTACTTGAGAACTTCCCTCTATTCTGTCCAAAATGTAAGCAGGAAACCCTAATCAATGTAAAAGAATTAAACACCACAGTTATCAAAGAGCCAGACGCACAGACGCAGAGCCGATAACAAGCAGATTTAAGACTGCTGTTATCGGCTCTTTTTGTTCTTCAATATGAAGCCGCCGTTTCTATGACCTTCACCCCCGAAAGAAACTGCTGGCTGATCGCCTATAAGTACGGCGGCTGATAGGAGGCAGCCGCCATGAAGCAAATCCAATATCGACATAGTTCGACAGAAAACCTGCGGTCAAAAAAAGTGAACTCGTAGAACAATCCAACTGCGGCCTTCAAAGCGAAGTTTGTCAGTACACAAACGACTATAATATTTCATGTGTTCGTGTAGCCCTGCGCTGTACGGACATATTTTTTATCTTCCCTGACCTTGAGACACTTTGTCCCAAGGTCGGCACCCCCGGCTGTCGTTCTCCACCGGGCCTCCGTCCAGATCACTCACCCCAAAATCTGAACGGAGGAATTACAAATGACAACCATCAATTTGCGGGAGTTTTACCCGTGGTACATAGAGGATCAGTTTATCGAGGTCACTGACGAAGTGGCCGAGGAGCTCCGGGCCGGTAGACGGGCCGAGGCCGCTCACCAGCGCCGTGTCACCCGGAACAAGGCGCAGTATTCCCTTGACTGTGACGACGGGATCGAATATTCCGCCTGTCTGCACGAACCCACGCCCCAGGAGCTTTTGGAGCGGATGGAGCTGTTTTACCACCTGTGGAACGCGCTGAATACCTTGCCGGAAGTGCAGGGCCGCCGGGTGGATGCCCATTTTATGCTTGGCATGACCTACCGGGAGATTGCCCGCGCCGAGGGCGTGGATTGGAGCTCCGTCCGCGAGTCCGTCCGGGTGGGACTGACGGCCATGCGGAAATATTTGAAGGAAAATTTCTGATTGCTCCCCCTCAAAACGCATATATCTGACCTTGGTATATGAGAGGAGTTGTTCTCCCTCAATCAACCGGGGAGCGCCACGCCGTTATTTGCTGTCTTATGACGGGTCAACACGGGAGCGTGGCGCTCCCCACCTATAAAGGAGGTCTGCAATATGAGTCTGACGCAGGAATTGGCCGCCCAACTCACTGAGGCATGGAGCGATGGGGCCTGTCGGGGCTATGTTATTTCCGCGATGCAGCGGTGCGGTTTTTCGTCCAGGGAGATCCGCCGTGTGATGGCGGCCCTCACTGATGACTTTGACTGCTACACCATCCCGGAGGCCAAGGCCATCTTCGAGCGGAGCCCCTACTGACAACGAGACACTTTGTCCCAAAGGCCAAAATACTTTGATGGAGTAAGCCGCATTTCTCCCAAACGGACTATGGGAGGAGAAGCCGATCCGACTGTTCCGAGGAGGTTTCTCATGCCAAAGACAAAACGTGATGCCGTCTTTTCCATTGACGGCTACGAAGTTTCCGCTACTTTTGCCAATGCCGGTGATCCGGCAGCCATCACTCATGTAAAGCAAATTCTACTCTCGGCTTTTGTTGCCAGCACCCCTGGCCCCCGGCCCAAAGACATCCTTGCAATATCCCCCGGACAGAGGGATAATATATGTGGGGGTAAACCTCATGTACCTTGAAAATTGCATATCTCCTGTGTATTGAAACGCCCTTCTCAAAACAAATCATTTTGAAAGGACGGGTCAATACAATGGAAAACCGAGTTTATTGTCTTTACAGAGTGTCCACCGACAAGCAGGTGGATTACAACGATAAAAGCCAGGCCGACATTCCTATGCAGCGTAAAGCCTGTCACCGCTTCGCGGAGGAAAAGGGCTGGACGATCATTCACGAAGAACAGGAGGACGGTGTGTCCGGCCATAAGGTACGCGCTGAAAACCGCGATAAGCTCCAGATCATCAAGGAGCACGCCAAACAGGGCAAGTTTGATATTCTGCTGGTGTTCATGTTTGACCGCATCGGACGTATCGCGGACGAAACGCCTTTTGTGGTGGAATGGTTTGTGAAGAACGGCGTCCGGGTCTGGAGTACCCAAGAGGGGGAGCAGCGGTTTGACAATCACACCGACAAGCTCACCAACTACATCCGTTTCTGGCAAGCCGACGGTGAGAGCGAAAAAACCTCTATCCGCACAAAAACCGCCCTCGGTCAGATCGTCGAGGACGGCGGCTTTAAGGGTGGGATTGCTCCCTATGGATACGACCTTGTAAAAAGCGGGCGCTTGAACAAGCGCAAGCATGAGCTTTACGAGCTGGCCCTCAACGAAACGGAGGCCGCCGTAGTGCGGATTATTTTTGAAAAGTATGTGCGGGAGGGCTACGGGGCCCAGCGGATCGCAACCTATCTGAACAATCAGGGCTACCGGGCCAGAACGGGCAAGAAATGGCACCACGCCACGATCCGGGGGATCATTTGCAACCTCACATATACCGGCGTACTGCGGAGCGGAGAAAGCCGCTCCCAGGTGCTGCCCCACTTACAAATCATTTCCCCGGAGCTGTTTGAAGCCGCCCAGCATATCCGCACCAACCGGGCCAACGCCTCCGAGCAGGAGCGCACCGTTCCCCGCAACATAGGGGGCCAGTCCCTCCTGTCCGGCAACGTCTTTTGCGGGCATTGTGGCTCCCGGCTCAACCTCACCACCAGCGGCAAAGCGTACCCCTGCAAGGAAGATCCAAATCGGATCGTCAAACGCATCCGCTATATCTGCTATGGCAAAACACGCAAGCAGGCCGAGTGCGACGGCCAGACGGGGTACACAGCCCACGTTCTTGACGGTATCATTGATAAAATCGTGCGCCAGATTTTTGAGCGCATGAAGTCCATCCCCAAGGAAGAAATCGTCAATGTCCGATACCGCGAAAAGATGGAGGAACGGAAAGGGCTGCTCCGCACCGTCAAGGCTGAACACGCAAAGGCCGCCGCCGAGCTGGATATGCTAAAGGCCGAAGTCATCAAGGCCCTGCGCGGGGAAAGCGCCTTTTCAAAGGAGCTGCTGGGCTCAATGGTGGGGGAGGCTGAGACAAAGTGTCTCGAAGTTCAGAAGCAGCTTGAGGAGGCCCAGGCCGCCTATGACGAAGGACAGGCGGTGATGGCGTCACTGAACGCCCAATACGACGACATCATTTCTTGGGCTGATATGTACGACGCGGCCAGCCTTGCGGCAAAGAAAATGATCGTCAACTGCCTGATCAAGCGGGTGGAAGTCTACCGGGGCTATAAGCTGCACATTGATTTCAATATCGACTTTGAGCAGTTCAGTTTCGGAACGGACATCGTTACGATTGCCGCATAAAACAAAACCTCGCTCCTTTGCAGGAGCGAGGAAAACCACTTTTCCTAAAGATGGTGGAGATAAGCGGGATCGAACCGCTGACCTCTTGAATGCCATTCAAGCGCTCTCCCAGCTGAGCTATACCCCCAGATGGGAAAAGTGGATTTATTCGATTTTTGGACGGGGGCTGTTACACGCTTGTGCTGGGCTCCCAGCTGAGCTACGCCCCCGGAGCGCTGTTGCACTCAACAGTGTGATAGATAATACCACAGTTCTGAAAAAATGTCAACATCTTTTTTCTCTTTTTCTAAAAAAAATTCTCTTGGCGGATTGTAAAATGAATTTGGACAGGCTGATCACCGATCCGCCTGTTACTTTTATATATGGGGCAATGCCCCGGAAGGGAGTCCGTGAATGGACAAGAATACCACTTTTGAGGTCGATACGAGCTTTACCGGGTACGTCTTTGTTGGCGGGCAGTACGGTAAGTTCAAGGCTCAGAGCGGGGACATGGTGGAGTATTGCAACATGTTTGTCCTCTGCCAGCCCGCCGATGCGTCAGAGAATCATCATCCCTTTGGTCTCAAGGCGGACAAGCTGAAGTGTACGTCCCCCGCGGCCTGGGAGGGTCTTCAGCCTGGTGACCGGCTGCGCGTCTTCTTTGACAAGTACGGTCGTGTCCAGACCGTGGACATCGATGAGTGATGACGGTTCTCATCATTCCTCCCAACGGTGAGCCGTACGCCGGTGAAGTCGGCGAGGATGTGGCAGATCTTCAGGATCTTGTTGGCGGGTACATTGAGACTGTTGTCCCGATGATGCTTCCCAGACAGTTCAGGCTTGTTGTCAATGACGCTTTCCTGCTGGATCGTCTTCCGTTCAATGAGTTCGCATCGTTCCTCTACGGCGTCCTATACCACGGCCAGGTCATTCTCGGTAATTGTGTTGTCCTGCGCGAGGGCATCAACAAATACGGCGAGGGTGATCTTGTCGGCCTGACTGATAACGACGTCAAGGCCATTCTTAACCTCTATCGTTCCTTTCATTAGGTTTCCTCTTTATCCCAGCCCTCCGGGGTAGCTCCCCGGAGGGTGCACCCCTTCACTAACAGGGGTGCACTATCTACAATCAAACTTTAGGGGTGCTCTTATGGAAAGCAACATTGATGAAAATGTCATACTCTTCGACTGGTTATCATTCACCAGCAAGAAACATTCTCCCGAAGAGCTTATCAAGGCTCTCGGCCTGTCTCACTGCAATTTTACGCTCTGTGATAAGGGCGTAAACGGATATAAATCGCGTCTCTACTACGACCATATTTCCGTCTGCTACGACGGCGGAAATGAAAAAAACGGCGGCATGGGCGTTAATGTCTTCATGTCCGGTCAAGGCTGCCGTGTCTTTGAATCTATGTCTACTCTGAAAAACCCGTGGGTCGATCTCTTCCACTTCATCTTCTCCAATGATCTGAATATTGCGCGTCTGGATGTGGCCTATGACGATCATTCAGGCGTTTTGGATATAAAGCGCGTCTGCTCGGATGTGTACAATCACCTCTACATAAGCCCCTTCAGGACGCACGAGGTTACATCCTCCTACCGTCACAACATTGAGGGTCTGTCCGCCGTCATCGGCTCTATGAAAAGTATGCTGCTGGTGCGTATTTACGACAAGGCCGCCGAGCGCGGTTACACGGACGGCCGGCACTGGGTGCGTGTGGAAATGCAGATGCGCGACGCCCGCGCCAACGCCTTTGCTCATGCCATGTTTGAGGAGGATACCTCGATCGGCGAGGTTTTCGCCGGTGTGCTGCTCAACTACCTCCGTTTTGTCGAACCGGACGAGACGGACAGCAATAAATCCCGCTGGATTACGACGGATTATTGGTATGAGGTCATTGGCGATGTCAGCCGTATACGGCTCTTTACCGCCCCCGGCATGGAGTATAACGAAGAGGCCTGCGCCAACTATGTCTTTAACCACATGGGCAACGCTGTCGCCGCCTGTATGGAGATGTTCGGCCCTGTTGGCTTTTCTCAGCGTCTCCGTGAGCGCAGCTGCGCACCAAATCCCAAGTACCTGCGCATAGTAGAGAAGCACAAAGCCGAGGAATCCTGGCGTAAGGTTATGGCGCTGAAGGCGAAGTTTCCGGATCTTGTAGAGGTTGCGTAACACACACCATGTTCAGCTCCGGAGCTGATCCGGAGCTCTGACGCGTGATTTTGTGTTACAAAGGAGTTTAATTATGTTTCTTGATTATACTGAACTTTCAAAAGTTCTTGTCCGTGCTATATCGATTGCACTTTGCGGTTTTTTTAAACACATTGCTTGTGATGTTAATTCTTGTAATCAGAATTGTGACACCTGCCCTCTTGGTGAAGGTTCCTGTACTGTCTGCATTCATGTAGATACTCCGGATTGCCCTTATCATGTAACTCGTAAGGAAATGCTATGAAACGTATTCTTAAGATCATCTGTGCCGCCGTTTTTGCCTCGGTGATGGATCTGGCAACAATCGTACTTATCCTGCTGGGCCTCAAGGCCCTGGTTGATACCGGCGTCTTCATCCTCCAGCTGCTGGCGGCGCTGGTGCTGTTCCTGCTGGCCGTGGCCGTTATTGCAGGTGCGGTGATTCTGCTGGTCTGGCTGCTGAGGCATAAGAAAAAGCCGTGAGGGTGTCACGGCTTATGTGCTTATATGGTCTTGTGTCTTTTGAAGATGTGTATACCCCCTGCTATCAGGCTCAAGTAACCTGGTATCGCTATTAATGGGTGGTTCAATGATAGAATCTCAAATCCCCATTTGATTACGCTTCTGATAATTTGAGATATGTTTGAAAGGATTTCTACATATGTCATTTTTTGATACCTTCTCTTTTGTTGATGATCCTCAATTCATACTGGCCGTGATTTCTGCCGGAGTTTTCCTTCGCTTCGGTGCCTGTCTTGCTGACTGGATCATCGGTTCATTTTCCTGGCTCCTCCGCTTCCTCCGCAAAAAGCCTTGAGCGGTCACGGCTTCGTCTCATTATTTTATCCCATGCTCCCGCTTGTACCGGTCATACTCCATCTGTGTTATGAAGTGCTGGGGTTTCTGCGGTTCTGATTCGGCCTGTTTGGCGGCTTCTTCAGCGGCTTTCTCTGTCTCCCACTTTTTACGCATGCGCTTTTCGTAGGGTGTTAAATGTCCGTGTTTCCTGTCTATTTTCACAGCTACGTACACCAGGCCAAAAGCTAATAGGCCGGTAAGTAATTCTATAAGCCAATTTTCCATTCTCTCTTCTCCTTGGTGGTGATATTTTGAAAAGTTCTAAGCGTATTATAACATCTATTGTGGCGCTTGTCACGTGTTTTTCGATATGTGTCACTACTGCTTATGCTAATTTAGTGGAAGATTGGGCATATGGTTATACAAATTCTAATTTTTCTCAATGGTTGATGCATTTTGGCTTTGATGCCCTTGGTTTTGCTGGTGATCTTTTTGTTCCTGAGCTTCCCGGTATTGGTACTTTCCTTGCTGAAAAGGCTAAGGATGGAATTGACTCCCTTGCTGATTATTATGCTGCCGGTTACACGGATAATGATTTTTATGATGTATATAGCGATGGTGTGTCTCATTTAGATTCAAGCTATGTTTCCAGTGGTTACACCGGTTTTACTACCGAATATTATGTTCCCTTTGAGTATGTTTCTTCTCCGTCTGCTGTATTTTCGGAGTATTCCTTTGATGGAACTGCTACCTATATTTCTGGTCGTAATTCCGATGCTTCTTTTATTTTAAATTCTGGTCCTATTATAGATAATTCTTCAACTCCTTCCGCATCTGCAAATGTTTCTTTTTCTGTTCATTGTTACGTGGCTGGGGATGTGTATTTATTGTGTAAATCTATAAATTTTTCTCCTTCTATAGATTGTAATGTTTATTTATTTGTATCCTCATCATTTTACTTAAGCTCTTTTTTATTGCGTGGATATCCTTCTCTTCGTGACAAACTTTTCCTCGTTTATTGTGTTACAGACCCCTCTTCGTCGTATCGTGTTAGTAATCGTGATGATATTAAGTTAAAACGTGGTTACGTTTATTGTATTTATTTATTTGCTCGTGTTCCTTTATTTTTCGATAGTGGGAACAGCGTATCTCAATATTCTATTTCTGGGCCATGTATTAATAATTATCCGATTCAATCCGTTCAATATGATGGTGATTCCTCTCAGGTTCCCTCCTCCACCCGCCTCTCCTCCTACACCCAGAACGTCTACAACTACAATCAGACCGACAGCAGCACAAAGTATTACATCGGCAAGGTAGACAACTCCAACAATGTTACCAACGTCTATAATGTCAACATCTTCGATGAAACCACCAACGAGTTCCGCGATCCCTATACGGACAAGCCTTATCAGGTGACAGATTGGACGTATGATTACGCCCAGCGGATCTATTACCTCACCCTGGCAGATGATTCCCTCCTGTACAACGGTACGCCCGTTAAGCATCTGGCCATTTGGTACGCCAACGACGCTATGTATTACATCGGCCTTGACGATACCTTTGAGGTCGGCGAGCCTTACCTTGACCACGTCATTTTCCTTGACCCCTTTCAGTACGTCATCGCCGAGAAGAAGGACGATTCCGGCACCGGCTCTGACGGTCATAAGCACGTTTTCACCAGCGAGACGACCACCCCGCCCAGCTGCACCGGCACCGGCGTTCGTACATATACCTGCCAGTTCTGCGATTACTCCTACGACGAGATCATCCCCGCCGCCGGCCATCAGTGGGAGGTCACTGAGGTCAAGGATACGGAATTCAATGATAACGGCGATGTCACCGCAGCCGGATACACCCTCTACACCTGCGCCGTGTGCGGTGAGACATATAAACAATGGTCAAATACCGGTCAACCTGGCCCGCCCACCGGCAACACCGGCACCGGCTCCGGAGGCGGCGGCTCCGGAGGTTCCTCCGGCTCCGGTACTTCCTTTTGGGACAAGCTGAAGGACAGTGTACTCGGCCTTCTGGCGGATCTCATTGACGCGGTCTTTGGCTTGATCACCGACGTCCTCTCCGCCGTGCTGGGTCTTGTGAAGGATCTGCTGTCATTCCTCTTCGGCTTCCTGTCCTCGACGGTCATCAAGGGCATCACGGATCTGTTTTCCGCCTTTGGTTCCCTCAAGCTGGAGCTCCCCGGCCCTGTTACTACCGTCTTCGCTTTCTTTTCCGGCGTGATCCTGGCTCTCCCCGTGGAGGTCAAGTCCCTCATGATCTTCGGCGTCGCCGCCCTGTTCCTTATTGCCATTTTTAAGATGGTCAAGGCGTAACACAAAGAAATCTTCGACGCCCGGCGCCGGGCTCTCAATTTGTAATACAGGAGGCTTTCTCATGTTTGACGCTTTTCTCACCCTCTTCTCCTGGCTCCCGCCGCCCCTGAACGTCATCGCCTTCGGCGCCGTGTCTCTGCTGGTGCTGGTGACGGTCATCAAGCTTATCGCCAAGATCATAGACATGCTGCCATTCACCTGAAGGAGGCCCCTATGGAAATACTGGATATTCTCAAAAGCCTGTTTTCCTCCATCTGGTCGCTCTTTACCGGCGTCCTGGTTCCCGGCCTGGGTGTCTCCTTCGGCGTTTACTTCCTGGCGATCGCCGCCATCAAGCTGTCTTTGCTTATCCTTCATGCCGCTGTCGGCATCGGAAGCGGGACAAGCTACCGCTCCGGCTCCGCCAGGAATCCAAAAATCTCTGAAAACAGGAGAGGTGATCAATATTGAAACCGCTTGTCGTACTGCTCATGATCGTCCTTCTTGTCTCCTCCATGGCGCTTCCCGCCCTGGCTGTTGAGGGCGATCCTCCTGACACGGCGGATCCTGCCGACACTTCCACGCAGCTGCCCGAGGATACTTCCCCTGACATCCTTTCCGAACCGGAGGAGTATTTCACCTATGAACTTCCGGAGGATACGGCCGGTGAAGGCTCCGCCTTCCATGATGCGATCATATCCATTTTTGGAAGGTATACCCCTAAGACCCAAACCGTCACCAAACATCTGAGCGACGGTACGGAGGTCACCTATACCGAATATGTCCCCGGCGCAGCCGGCATGGACTTTGAATGGATCTTCTCTGCTGTCCTCTTTGCCCTGGTGATCTTCTGCGTATTTAAGATGATTGGAGGTCTTCTGAACAAGCTATGACTCCTATGATCAACTTCTCCGTAGCCCTCCTTCAGGCTGTCGCGGATTTTCTCGCCACTGAGCCGATCATCTATCTCTTTGGCACTGTCATCTTCTGCTTCATCTGTAAGGCAGTCAGATCTCTCATGTCCTTTTAGGTATCTCACGGCTTAATGCCGCGGATATAATATTTTTTGAAAGGTGGTATATCCATATGACTGAGATCCTTTCCAATGTCGGGACCGTCCTTGAATCCGCTGTTACCTGGTGCGGTCAGATCATCTCTGCGGTCGTCAACACTCCGCTGTTGATGATCCCCTTCTCTCTCAGTATGGCGCTTTTTGGCGTCCATCTTTTCAAGAGTCTGAGGAGCTGAGGCGGGGAGGGGGGCAGGCGCGCGCGAACGCAGTCGCGCGCCCTGCTCCCCCCGTCTTTACGAGGTAATCATGATTTTCTTTCACATAATACAATTCTTTGTTTTTATTTTGGTGATTATATGGCTTATCTTATTCTTGTGATCTGGCTCCTGTTCCGTTGGATGTTCCCCCGCAAGCCCGTCAACGTTCTCAACGTGTATTTTGGCGTCCCCGGCTCCGGCAAGACCACTTTTGCCGCCTATCTCACAAAAAACGCCATGAAGGAGTCCCACGTCATCTCCTGGGCGAGGAAACATCCCAATCGCCTTACCAATTGGTTACTGAATAAGACTCAGCTCTTTAAGCGCCGCCTTGCCGTGTGGTCTAACGTTCCCATCACCGGCGCTTATTCCCTGGATCCTCAGAAGGACATAGGTAAGTACATGATCGAATCCGGTAAAGTGATCATCGACGAGGCCGGTATTGAATACAATAACCGTAACTTCAAGTCCTTCCCTCAGGAGGCCGTCTACTGGTATAAGTACCACCGTCACTATGGCTGCTCCGTAGATGTGTTCTCCCAGAGCTACGAGGATATGGACATCACCCTCAGACGTCTGGCGCAGAACTACTATGTAGTGAAAAAGTCCATGATCCCCTACTTCGTGGTGTGTAAGCGTATACGCCGCAAGGTCGGTATTGACGATCAGACACATCAGATCATTGACCATTACCGCTTCGGCCTGCCTGTCCTGGATTCAAAGTGGGTTTTTACCCCGCCCCTCTGGAAGCTGTTTAACTCCTTCAGCCGGAAGGAGCTGCCGCAGAAGGTGTGGCCGATCTGGTGAACGTAACACAAAACTTCTTCTGCAGCCAGGAGATCGTAGCTCCTGAAGCAGTCATGTTGTGTTACACATTTCCCGTGGCGTCATCCATCCCAACGACCTACGCGGATAGTTGTTCATCCAGTCCTGGATCTCAGCTATCCGCTTTTTTGTGACCTTCGTGAAGTCCGTGCCTTTTGGCAGGAATCTTCGGATCATGCGGTTGTGGTTCTCGTTGGCGCCCTTCTCATACGGCGCTCCGGCGTGTGTGTAATACACATCAAAGCGTTTTCCGCCGTAGATAGATTTTACAAGCTCCCCGTACTCCATGAACTCCGAGCCGTTGTCCAGGGTGACGCTTTTGAACTTCTCCCGAAAGGCCGCCTTGCCGTAGCGCCTCTCCAACCGGTCAAAGGCCCTTCGCACCGTTGCGGCTTTCCTGTCCGGCAGCTTTATGATCACTTCCTCCCGCTTCACTCGCTCGGTCAAGGTCAGCAGCACCGCCGAGGATCCTTTGCACCCCACGACCAGATCGCCCTCCCAGTGTCCCAGGACAGATCTATTGCCGATCCATTCCGGCCTCTGCTCAATGCTGGGCAAGTCTTTGTGCGCCACCTTCGCTTCTCTCTTATGCCGTGGCGATCGCCGGCATTTTTCCCATAGATCCTCGTTGTCCATGCGGAGGAAAATGCCCCTGTCTATGTAGTTGTAGATCGTGTTTACACAGAGAGACGTGACATATCCGGCCTTCTTCGCCTCCGCCAGCGCCGCCGATGGAGAGTATTTCTTCTCGTGCATCATCCTGTCCAGAAACCCGGCATACGCGTGATCATAGCCGATCTTCAGCGGCCTGCCCTTGTTCCGCTGGCGCTTCTCGTGGATATCCTGCCCCTTGGCGGCAGAATAGCGCGGAACGTCATACCACTTGACCGTGTGCATATACGTTCCGCGCTGGATCTCGTTATATATGGTCTGCCTGGAAAAGCCCAGGATCTTGGCGGCCTCGCTCTTTGAGGCGCCGGCCTCTAAAAGCCCCTCCAGCTTATACCGTTCTTCTTTTGTCATGTAATGCTGTTTTTTCGTCATAACCCCGCGCTCCTCGCCACGTAAAAGTATTTGACCTTAAACCGCATTGTAACACAAAAGGGGGGAGCTGCGGATCTCATCCGGAACGGCTGCAGCTCCCCGCTGTGTTACACTCTATCCAGCTGCCATTTGGTGTTCGTCAGGATCTGAATGGCCCTTTGAAGCTCCGCCGCCTGCCGGCGCCGCTCCTCCAGCGTTTTTTCAGCCTCCCGGATCCTCCGGTTTAGCTCTTCAAGCTCCTTCTCTTTAGCCGGCATTTCGAATACGCACCGGCTGATCAGTCGCTCGTACTTCTCCGTGAACGTCTCTCCGACCTGCGCTTCGATGACTTCCATAAGTTCGTCAGACAAGCGGATGGAGCGGATGTTGGTTTTCCCTGCCATATTGTCTCCTTTCCCCGGTTTCAGACCGGTTCTATAATGAAGAATGTGTGCAACGGAGGTCGCCGCGCGACCTCTTGGTCGCTTTTTGCATGGAACTGCAGGTTGTGTCAAGGGGATCGTGGAATAAATGCCAGTGCGCACACTGGCTTTTATGCCGCGAAAGCCCCTTGACACGTTCTGCGGCCCATGCTTTCCCGCCCGCAGGCGACAATTCAAATTACCTTATTCCCCCGTCCCCGCCGCGCGGATCCAAATGCGCAAAAATATATCTCCGGCTCTTACGCAAACCGGAGATATTTTTTTGTTCCTTTTATTTTTCAGTAATATCCTGGTTTTTCCTTGGGTTTGTAAAAATTCTTCTTGACATCCGCCAAAAAATTCTCTTCGTTCTCATCCGCTGACAGCTGTGCGGCAGCTTGTCATCCCGCCGCTCTCATCGTCATTACCCCGTCCGCGACGGCCTGGGCGACGGTATTTTGATAGTCCTCAGACCGGAGCAGGGCGCGCTCGGCGGGGTTTGAGAGGAAGCCAATCTCCATCAGCGCCGCGGGCATGGTGGTGTCACGAATGACCTGGTAGTTTTCGTCCTTGACGTGGCGGGTCTTGACGCCCAGCGCATTGGCCGCCGCCAATATGTACTCCGCCAGGCGTTTTCCCTTGGTGCCGTTGTGGTAGTAGCCCTCAAGGCCGCTGACGGAGCTGTCCTCATAGGAATTGCAGTGGACGCTCACAAAGAGGTCGGCGGCTGCGTCGTTGGCGATCTGACACCGCCGGTTCAAGGACACATCTGTATCGTCCTCCCGCGTCAGGATGACCGTCACGCCCTCGGCTCTCAGCTTTTCCGCGGCAAGCAAGGTTACGGCGAGAGTGATGTCCTTTTCCAGTACGCCGTCAAACACACAGCCGGACTGGACGCCGCCGTGTCCCGCGTCCAGAACGACGGTATATACGTCCGTTGGAGACTGCGGCTGTGATGTACTTTCCGCTTCCTCGTTAGTCGTATCTTTGCCTGTATCCAGCGTTTCCGTTGTATCAGCGGGGGAATCCAGATATTCTTTTACATACAGGATCCCGCACACCAGCAGCACCGCAAGCATAAGCGCAAGCAAACCGATCAGCCCCCGCAAGGCGTAGGCCACCGCCAGCCTCACCCCGCGTTTTTTCCTGCGCTGTGGGAGCGGAGCGCCGGCCGCCTGCCTATGATTCACTCCTTTGTCCATTATTCACCCTCTCTATCTCAGCTTGTCAAAAAACTCAAATCCAATATTTTATCCGGCGACATGCGTGTCGGAAAAAATCCCTTTTGTCGTCCAAGTGTGCTAACAGGGCCCCATCCGGGCTGTCGCCCGGATGGGAGAGGACGACGCGAGCCAGCGCCTGAGGGCGAATACTGGGAGCCCGAGGCAAAGCGGCTCGCGTGAGGACGAGGGCGCGCACAGGGCGACAGCAGGATAATTTTCTCTGAATTTCGCAAAATTCGGAGAAAATTGCCCGCACGTTCCTCTTGTCGGAAAAAGCCTGTCAGGGCTTTTTCCGACAGTCAACTCTATCCTTCGTTTCTGTTGTAAAAATACCGCTCCGGCTCCATCGTGTGCGTTCTCAGGTAGTCAGCCCATCTGCTGTAACCGTCGGCGGAAAAGTGGACGCCGTCACGGGTCAACTCCTCCGGGAGTTGTCCCTCCGAGTCACGCAAGCAGGAGGCTATGTCCAGGAGGACCACGCGCTCTTTCCCGGCAATTTTGATGATGACCTGGTTGAACTTCTCCACATTAGCGGCGGTTTCATATTCCGGGAGGCCGTTTTCTCGGGCTTTGACATCATTGACGGGCGGGAGGATTTCAAGGTAGATCACCGCCTCCGGCTGTGCCAAAACGATCTTTCCAACAAGCTCCGACAAAGCCGATTCAAAGGAGCTTACGGGGTATCCAAGCTCGTTGATACCAAGCATCAGGTAAACGGCGGCGTACCGTTTTTACTCTCACGGCCCCCAGAAGCGTGACGGCATCGCCGCCCACATTGAAAACCCGGTAGTCGTCGCTGTCGGCGTTAAATACGCTCATTCCCCTGTGACAATAAAATGTCCCGTGGTTAAGACCACTGAAGAGCTGCAGGCCATCAGTCCGGGAATCGCCGAGAAATACCGCGTCATCAAACCATTCGTCCGGGACGGCTGCGCTCTCCTCCAAGGGCGTCCCGAACTCATAGGGCTCATAAGCCGCCGGCGGGATGTGGGGCGTGTCCGTGGGCGGCGGCGTGTCAACCGACGTCATGTCTTGCGGCACCGGCACAGGCGTGGAAAGCCGCTCCCGGATGTAGAGTACGCCGCAAATCAGAAGCGCGGCCAGCAGCGCCGCCGACAGGGCGAAAAAAGCCCGCAGAGCATACGCCACCGCCAGCCTCACTCCCCGCTTTTTTCTTCTTGGCGACACACGATCCATTTTCTATCTCCGCCCCTCACGTAAAGAACCAGGCGTATACAGGGTATAACGAGAAGCTTTGGGCGGCTTCGAGGCCCAAGGCGGACAGGACGCAGGGGGCGGCGAGGAGCAGGAACGCGAGGAAAATCGTTTGGATATGGCTCCCGCGCCAAAAGGACAACAGCGCAACGATCAGCGCAATGAGCGCGCCGCAGAGCATCTGGAGCGTCAACTTTGCCGCTCCCAGTACCCCTACAGGGACAAAGGCAGGCAGGCCCCGGTAAAGGGGGATCATCCGGGCCGGGGTTAAGGGTGCGTGTATGGGAAACGCTTTGACCGTGGAAATAACCCTGAATATGAACGGGACGGCGGCAAAAATCGCCCCGGCAATGGCGCACACCGCGAGCTTTCGCCGCAGAACACCCCTGCCGCCCGTTTTTGTGGCGCAGAGGACGCTCCACGCGCCGCAGGAAAACTCCATGGCCCCGGCGCCGGACAGAGCGAGAATGAGGCCCATGGTCAGAAGGAGGAAGCCCGACAGCTCCGGCACGCCCAGCGCCCCCAGGAGATAGAGCCAGCCGGTGTCGTAAAGGAAGGAGCCGCCGTCCCGGACAAGCTCGTATTGGTCCAGAACCCGCTCAAAGGCGGGGTAGAACGCGGTGACGGCCTGCCAGTTGGCCTTCAGCGTATCGCCCACATCCTCCGAAAGCTCTCCGGAGGCCACGGCGGCGTTGATTTGGCGAATCTCCTCAAACGCCTCGTCAAACCGGGCTTTCTCGGAGGCGATGAGCGCCTCCTTTTCCTCCGTCAGCTCCCCCTCCAGGCTCAGCATGACGCTCTGATAATACTGCTCCATGGAGGAGGGAATGTACGTATTGGAAAGGCTCTGAGCGGCGATGAGGCAGGCAAACGCCAGCAGGATAGCAAGGCCGTGATTGGTGATGAGGAGTTTGTACGCCTCATGCCGCCAAAGGGAGGCGTGGGGACGAAAAGGCAGTGGACGGGGACGGAAAGCCCGCGCCGCGGTCTGGACAACGGGACGCCGGTACAGGAAAAGGTCGAGGGCGACGCCGATAAGGGCTGTGACTATCGCAAGGCCCAGGCTTAATACCATGCGCGAAACAGGCTTCCCGCCTATGTCGAGATTCAGATAGGCTCCGAAAATGCTCTCCGTCCGCAGGAGGGCGAACAGGTTGAGGTGCTTTGCGGGACTTGCCGCCGAGGCCGCCGGAACGAAGCGCCAAAGCGCGAAGCTGACCACCCACAGGGCCGCGCCTCCAAAGTACGGGACGGTCACACGGCCGCTGACGATGCAAAGCCCGGTAATCAGCGCGAAGGCGGCGAACAGCGTGAGGCCCTTGGCGGCCACGGACAGGGCGTAGAACTCCAGGACAGTGAACTTGAGACTGCTCTCCCTATACGCGGCCACCGATTGAAGCCTGACAGTTAAATCCCACCACCCGGCGGCAGCGCCTGAAAAGAGGACGTTAACGGTGAAAAACACCGTCTCAGTCACAAAGCAGTAGACAAGCAGGGCCAGGAGCTTGGCGGTTATGGTGGGAACGACACCGCACTTTGTGGCCCTCGTGATGGCCGCCAGTCCCTTCAGCTTCTCGTCGGACACAAGGCCGGTGACGAAAAGGAAGGTCAGCGCGATCATCAGAAGGTCGGACCACATATTCTGCGCCGGCGCGGTGATGGGCGTGGAGGGGGTCCAGCTTACGCCCCGCGTCGTCAGCGTCGCGTGGTCGGCGGCGCTTTTTCGGATATTCCGGGCGGAAAAGCTGTCCTCCTGTTGGGCGTCTCCAAAGATGGAGATACCGCCCAGAAGATTTTCCCGCTCTTGGATTTCCCGAAGATACGCATCATAGCCGTAGACCTTGCTCTCCTCGCCGTATATCCTGTCGATGAACGCCTTCTCCGCCGCCAGGGAGTCGGTATAGCGCAGGTAAGCCCCGGAGGTATAGAGGTCGTAGTAATTTTCAAAAACGCCGGGGTTCTCCGCCAGCTCCTGCTCGGCGAACTGCTCCCCCATCCCGGAGGCGCGCAGGAGCAGGATGTTCTCTACAAACGATACGCCGTCGACGGTCTCCCGGAGCTTACCCACATAGGCGTGCTTCTCCTCCCCGCTCATGCCCGAAATATCGGCATGGAGCTTCTTGTATGATGCCAACCCCGGCGCGGAGGGGCCTCCAAGACCCGAATACCATAAGATAAAGACATTGACCGCCAACAGCGCCAGCGCGGAGAGAACGAACGCCCGTCGCCGCCACACCTTGGAAAGCTCAAACAGCGCAAGACGGGCCATCGTCCCCCTCCTCTCCAAAGAGCCTCATATACACGTCCTCCAGACTGGCCGCCCCGTGGATGTCGCAAAGCTCCTCCACCGATCCCCGGTCAATGATCTCGCCGCTCTTGAGCAGAATGATCTCGTCCGCAATGGCCTCAATATCCGAAACCACGTGTGTGGAGACGAGAATGATCCGCCCCTCCGAAAGCTGGGCGATCCGCTCCCGGATCCGCACCCGCTCCTTGGGGTCCAGACCCGCCGTGGGTTCGTCAAGAACAATGAGCTTAGGGTCGCCTAAAATGGCCTGGGCGATCAAAAGCCGCTGTTTCATGCCGCCGGAATAGGCGCCGATAAGGCGGCCGGCGTTCTCAGTCATGTTGACATACCGCAGGACGCGCTCAATTTCTCCCGGCTGTTCCCGGCTGCGGATGCCCTTGAGGGTCGCCATGTAGCTTAAAAACCGCCGCCCGGTAAAGGCGTCGTACATCCCCTGCTGTTGGGGAGCAAAGCCCAGGACGGCCCGGTATTCAGCGCCGAGTGTGCCGATCTCCGTCCCGTTCCACAGCACTCTGCCGCCCGTGGGGCGCAGATTGCCGGTGATGATGTTCATAAGGGTGGACTTTCCCGCCCCGTTGGGCCCCAAAAGCCCGTAGACGCCGTTATGAAGCGTCAGGCTCACGTCCGCCAGGGCCAGCTTGTCCTTGTACCTTTTGGAAATATCGTACAGCTCCAGCATGGTCACATCCCCGCCTCCACCATCTTGACAGTCGCGTAATTGGCCCGTCCGGCATAGAGGTCAGAGCGGCTTATCAGCGCGTAGCGGTAACCCTTGACGGTAAAGGAGCCGTCCTTGCGCTTTGTGGCGTCGGTGTCGTAAATGACCAGAACCTGATCGCCCGCCTCGGCGACGATTTGAATATGCGACCCGGTGGTTTTGTCCTTCAGAGAGCAGCGGCTGATGCTCCCGCCGGCGGGGTCGATGAAATAGAAGCCGTCCCCGTACTCCCAGGTGTAGGGCCTGCCGCCCACCACGCCCCAAAGCTTGTCATGGGCGGTCTTGCACAAAACCCGCTTCTGGCCGTCAGTGATGGAGACAGCCAAAATCTCCTTGCTCCCGTCCACGGCGTAATAGAGCGTCTCCCCGTCCAGAGCCCAGCTTCGGGATTTCGGATACTTCACCCGGTAGAACTCCCGGAGCACGCCGGTGTCCACATTCAGCGTTGCAAAGACGTCGTAGGCGTTATTGTAGAGGGAACGGTCATTTTTCATCTCCAGGCTGGACACCGCCCGTCCGAAGTCGACGCCGGTCAAAATCAGCTCCCGGCCATTCGCGCCCGCCGGATTCCAGTCCACATGGCCGCCAAAGTCCATGTCGCAGACTGTGGACAGCTTCCCGGTGGACAGATCCAGCCGGACCAGCTTTCTGTCCGTGGCGGTGAAATAGGTGGAGCCGCCGTCTGACTTTGTGGAGACCTTCTTCGTGATAAAGTAAAGCCCACTGCCGTCCCCGGCGGCAAAGCTCTCTACGGTGAGATTGGCCCCGAAGGCGTAGATTTTCTTTCTGCCCGTGCCGTCGGCGTTCATCCGATAAAGCTCCGCCCGTCCGCTCTGGGTGGAGGTTCCACCGGAGGAGCCCATCACGACGACACCCTCCTGGTCGGGCTGGCTCACCAGCAGGTAGAGCTTTCCGTTCATGGTGAAAAGGGATATGCCGCTGTGATGGAAGTCCTCCTCCGGGAATACCGACGTGCAGTCGGCGGTGTTGTGGGCGCAGGCGGGGTCACTGCACAGATAGACCTCCTGACGGGTGGCGTAGTCCATATACATCAGGTGATGTCCGTCCCGTCCGTCGGTAAGCCGTCCGGCCCCCAGCGTCATATAGTAAAACCCCTTCTCCGTGCCGCACCCCACAAGGGTCGTCCCCTCCCCCGTCAGCACGGACAGCGCCGCCTGCTTCTCATCGCTGGTACTGTCCTCCGGCGGCTGTGTCTCCTTTGGCGGCTGCGTTTCCTTGGGAGGTTGCGTCTCCTTGGAAGGCTCCGTAGTCTTGGGCGGTTCCGTCTCCTTGGGCGGTTCCGTTTCCTTGGGCGGCTCCGTCTCCTTGGGCGGCTCCGTCTCCTTGGGCGGCTCCGTCTCCTTGGGAGGTTCCGTACTCTTGGGAGGTTCCGTATTTTGTGGAGGCTGTGTATCCTGGGAAGATTGCGTATCTTGGGGTAGTTGCGTATCCTGGGGAGGCTCTGTATCCTTGGAAGGCTGCGTATCCTGGGAAGTCCCCGTATCCGTGGGCGTCCCGGCTGTATCCGCAGGTTCTCCGCCCGTATCAACGGGCTTTCCCGCCCCCGCCCCACAGCCTGCCAGCAGGGAGAACAGCATACATGCAATGACGAATATAACCACTTTTGTTTTCATCACGATTGCTCCTTTCGCGTGGTTTACCATAATGGTAAAACGGAAAGGTCAAAAAAGAGACAAGGCCGCAAAAAATACCGCCCACTTTTTTGTGAGCGGTTTTTTGCTATATTTTCTTTACGGCCACCGTGATCTCCACCATGGCCCCGCCCTCCGGGGCGTTCATGATCTTAAGGCCCCCTCCGTGAAGCCCGCAGAGGATCTTGCTTGTGGCAAGCCCCAGCCCCATGTGTTCGCCGGAGGCGTCCTCAGAGTAGTAGAGGCTTGATTTCTTTTTTAACATCTCCGCGGAAAAGCCGGGGCCGTCGTCGGTAATTCTGGCAAGAAGCGTCTCCCCGCGAAGCGCAAACACCAGCTCCACGCGGCTTTGGGCGTACCGCGCGGCGTTGGAAAAGACGTTTTCCAACACCCGGTAGAATATCTCTTTATCCAGTTCGATAACGCCCTCCGGCACGTCGCAGGAAACGCTGACCGTCAGGCCCCTCGGTTCGGCCAGCACCCGCACGCCCTCCGCCGCCTTTTGCAGAAACGCCGGGACAGCGACCTCAGCGCTGTGAATCTCCGTGTCCTCCAGGGCGGACAAATCCCGCATGTAATCGGCGTACCGCTCCATGCGCTTGGCGGTGGCGGACACGCTCTCCAAGGCGGCCTCCAGGCGCTTCCCCGTCAGCTCTCCGGCGGCGGCCAGGGCGCGTATATGCTCCACCGTCCCCTCCAGAATCGCCAGAGGATTTCTTAAATCGTGGGCCACCGACGCCTGCAGGGTGCGCCGCTCCTCCATGGAGCGCCAGAGCTTCAGATTGTTGTCATAGAGGGATCGGCGCATCTTTTCAAAGGATTCGCAGAGCCGCCCCAGCTCATTATGGACAGGACACTCCACGGTGAAGTCCAGATCCTGCCCGCTTATGTGGCGGGCGGCATCATCCAGCACAGTAATGGCCGGGGCCAGCCGCTTGCGGTAGAACCACAGCGCGCACAGGACCGTCCCCGCCAGGGCGTAGGCCGCCGGCAGAACGCCCATAGCCACCCCGGCGGCGATATAGGCCGCCTTCCGCCGGGGGCCGTTCCGCCCGATGCCGTAGTCCACGCTCTCCACGGAGAAGGCCATCTCCTCGAAATCGCACAACTCCATAGGTAGAGCGACGTTTTTGTCGGATTTGATAAAATTGTAGGGCCGAAACCCGCCGTCGAGCTCAAAGCGCATGCGCTCCTGTCTGATGATCTTTCCGCCCTCCGTCAGAAGCTCCACGTTAAGCATCACATAATTTGTATCCGGCACCAGCCACCTTTGGAGCCGCAGACAGCCCCACACCGTCAGCGCGGAGAGGACGGCCACAAGCACCAGCGTCACCGCCACAGCGGCAAAAAACTGGGTTTTCAGAGAACCCCTCTTCACTTCTTCCATCTGTATCCCATCCCCCAGACCGTCTCGATAAACTCCTGCCCCGTGACCTCCAGAAGCTTTTGGCGTATTTTGCGGATATGCTCCTTGATGACCTTGCTGTCGCCCTCCGCGTCCAGCCCCCAGATAAGCTCGTACATCCGCTCCCGGTCAAAGATCTGGCCCTGATTCATCACAAGAAATTCAATGACCTCATATTCCCGCCTGGAGAAGCGTATCTCCACGCCCTCCCACAGCACCCGCCGGCCCGTCAGGTCAACGATCAGCCCGCGGGAGGTGATGAGCTGACCGTCCCGCTGCTGACGCCGGTCCCGCCGCAGGTGCGCCGCGATCCGGGCAGACAGCTCCGAAAGGCTGAAGGGCTTGGTGATGTAGTCGTCGCCCCCGGCCTGGAACCCCCGGATCTTGTCCTGCTCGCTGATCCTCGCCGTGAGGAACAGGATTGGACAGCTCACCGCGTCCCGTATGGCCCTGCACAGCTCCAGCCCGTCCATCCCCGGCATGTTGATGTCCAGCAAAATAAGATCCGGCCGCGCGCCCAGCTTGTCCATCACTTCCCCGCTGTTTTTCGCCCGGAGAACCACGTACCCCTCCCGCTCCAGATGCGCCGAGAGGATATCCACCAGCATCGCCTCGTCGTCGGCTATCAAAATCCTATACCCCATACCCTCACCTCGCTGTCATGTTAGAAACATAACACCCAAAAGTCAAGAAAAAGTCAAAAAACGAGCTCCCATCCGGCCGGACAGCCGCCCGCTCGACGGTTGACAGTATACCATTCAAACGGGAAAAAATCTACCTTCGCGCCGTCCGCTTTTTGAATCCCGGCTGTATTTTTCATGCGTTGAAATGACCTTTTTTGTGAAATTGCCCCGCCGCCCCGGAGACGGATCTGGTGTTCATCACCGCCAGCCGCGAACACGCCGTGGATGCCTTTTCCCTGGGGGCGCTCCACTACCTGGTGAAGCCCGTGACCGGAGCCGGCGTGACCGGGGCCCTGCGCCGCCGGGAGACCCACGCCGGCGCCCACCGTTCCATCACCCTGACCGTCAACCGCGAGCTCCACCGGGTGTACCTGGACAACGTCGTCTCCATCCAGTCCGCCAGGCATCTGGTGGAGGTGAAGCTCACCGACGGCCGCTGTTTTCGCGTGTGGCAGCCCGTCTCGGAGATCGAGCAGCTCCTGGACGCGGATTTCCTCAAGATCAACCGGGGCATTATCGTCAACATGAACCAGATCACCTGCATGGATCTGGAGACGTGCTCCCTGTCCGACGGCTCCGTCCTGCCCGTGAAGCAGAGGGATCGGGCCGTCATCCTAAAGCAGTACAACGACTTTCTCTTTCATCAGCTCCACCTGATGGCCGCGGCGAAAAGGGGGAGCAGCGTTGACCCTCGCCGTCTCGGCCCTTTTCCCCTTAGCGGCCCATGTCGCCACGGCCCTCAAGGTCATGATACAAATTTCCGACTCCTATATGCGCCTTACCGTCGCTCTCTCCGTTGCGGCTCACGGCGTCCTCGTCCGTGAGCATTTCATGAAAAAGCTCCTTGTTATCTACATCGTCGCCTTCTACGCGGCCCTTATATTCTGGCTGACGAACCTGGTGGGGACGATCTGGGATCCTCTCTTCCCCAGATTCCCCGCCGGCATTCTGTCGGTATACCTGCCCAAGCATCTTGCGTTTTACCTCCTGTCCTATGTGACCGTTTTGCCGGTGTTCACGGTCTTCCTGCGCCGCTATGTGTCCTCATTCCTGCGTGAGATCGAGCCCGCGCGCCTGAGGCGGGAATTTCGCTACGCCACTGTCTCCACCGTCGCCTTTCTCATCCTCATGATGTCCGCCCATATGCTCTTTGACAGATACCCGTACAACCTCCTGTTAAATTCCCTGCTTCTCTTTCTGGTACTGCATCAGGCCATCCTGTACTGGATGATCGTTACCAGCGCCGTGAACCGCTCCCGCGAGGAGACCGCCCTCCGCGCCCTGCAGGCCCAGAAGCTCCAGTACGACCGCATCAGCGCCGACATGGAGCGCACCGCCCGCCTCCGGCACGATATGCGCCACCACTGGAATTACCTCTATTCCCTGGCGGAGGAGGGCGACGCGGGAAAGCTCCGGGACTATCTCTCCGCCCTCGCCGAGCAGACGGGCCATCCGGAAAACGAGGTGTTTTGTGAAAACGCCACCGTAAACACCCTTCTGCAGTACTACGCCGGCCGCGCCCGTGACGACGGGGTGGAATGATCCGTGGCCGCCAGGTGCGGCGAGCTCAACGTCCGGCCCGAGGATCTGACGGTAATAATCGGAAACGTGATAGAAAACGCCCTGAACGCCTTCGTGTAGGTCACGGGCCGGAGAGCCGTTGGCGTGTCCGTGGGGCAGTTTCACGGCTCCTTCACCCTGGAGGTCGCCAACTCCTGCCCGGGGGCCCGTATCGCCAGGGGCTTCGCGCCGGACGCGGAGGGCTTCCTGCCCGCCGGGGCCTTTCTGAGCACCCGGAACGGCGGCCACGGCATGTCGTCGGTGGCGGATCTCGCCAAGAGCTATTCCGGCTCCGCCATGTTCAAATTCGACCCGGAAAAGATGATCTTCATCTCGCGGATCATATTGAATAAAGTATAATTCCCCATCACCGGGAGACGGACACTCAAAAAACGGCGTGAAGCCATTGCTTTCACGCCGTTTCAGACTGTTATGGGCGGGTACTAAACCCGCCCGGTTTTTCGGATGGCGGCGAAGCCGCGCCCCATTCTCCGCGCCGCCGCCAGGACGCCCGCAAAGGCCCCCGCGAACACCGCGCCGCCGGCCGCGAGGCCCGGAAGGCCGTGGACGCCGCCGGTCAGCGCCACCGCCGTTTTAGCGGCGGCCAGGGCCGTCAGCGCCGCCAAAGCGCTTACTGCCAGCGGCCTTACCGTCCGCGCCAATGTGGTCACCCGCGCAAGACGCCCCAGGCTCAGGGCGAAGTTGAAAAATTCCGACAGATAGAGGATGACGATGTACCCGTTCAGGGCGTACCGGGGCAGAACGATCCAGATGAGCGCTGTGGAAACAAGGGAATCGGCGATATTCACCTTCATGGCGTACATATGCTCCCCCAGCCCCCGGAGCATCCCGTCGGTGATGTTGTCCATGTACATCGCCGGCATCAGCAGGGCCAGCAGGCCGATATACCGCCCCGCCTCGGGGCTTTGGTAAAGCTGGATCCCCAGTTCCCGGGAGAAGCCCAGCAGGAAGGCGGACACGGCGGCGGAGAAGAGGAAGGTGGTCTGCAGCAGCCTGTTGGCCGCCGACGCGATGCGTCCGCTGTTGCCCCGCACCTGCTCCTCCGTCAGCTCCGGGACGATCAGCTCGGAGAGGGAGGCAAACAGCACCATGGGAAAGGTGATCACCGGGAACACCATCCCCTGGATGAGGCCGTACCCGGCCAGCGCCGCCTCCGCCGAGGCCCCGGAGCGCCGCAGGCCCGCGGGGATCAGCATATGCTGAACGGTGTTCAGCGCCACGCGGGCGTAGGCCGTGGCGGCCAGGGGCATGGCGATGGAGATCATCCGCCCTGTGAGCCCTGGAACCGTCTCCCGTCCCCCGCTCCGCCGCCTGTGATCCAGGGCGTAGAGCAGGAGCAGGACGAAAAAGGACACAATCTCCCCGGCGGCGCTGCCCGCCGCCACCACGGCGCACATCAGCTCCGGGTTGGCGGTTTTGATGCCCATGAGAAGCCAGATGGCCACCAGCACCCGGGTCACCTCCTCAGTGACCGTCCCCACCAGCGCGTATCCCACCCGGCACTGCCCGGTGAAATACCCGCCCAGCACCGCTCCGGCGGAGATAAAGGGCATCCCCGCCGCCAGCACCCGCAGGGACAGCGCCGTGCGCTCATCCCCCAGAAAACGCGCCGCCACCGTCTCCGCCCCGGCGGAGAGCAGGAGCGCGGCCATGCACCCGAACACCGCCGCATAGGCAAGGCACCGGCGCACCACCCGGCCCACCCCGGCCAGCCTTCCCTGCCCCATCTCCTCGGACACCAGGCGCGTGGTGGCGAAGCGGATGCCGGAGATGGCAAAGGTGGCCGCCAGAGAGCCCACGGAGGCCGTCAGGGAATAAAGCCCGATCCCCGCCGCGCCCATCCGCCGGGACAGCGCCACCTGGAACCACAGCCCCAGCGAGCGCAGCAGCAGCGACACCGCCGTCATCAGCGCCGAATTGACAAAAAGCCTCTTTCCCTGCATAAAATTCCCCCCGCATATACTGGTCAAGTATATGCGGGGGGCTCCCCTGTCATACCCGGCGCGCGGCGCGGTATATTTCGGATACGGACAGCTGACGGAAATCATTCACTGTACGCTTTCAATTCCTCCAAAAATGCCTTATATTCCTCATCAGACCAATAGAAGGTCAGCTCCTCCTCGGAATAGTCCTCCGGTTTGTCTCGCATAAAGTCATCCCCGACATCATAGTTAAACCGCCGCAGAACCGCTTCGGCAAACTCTCTGAAAAACATTCCGATCCCCGTGATGACATTACCGTCCTCCACAACTCCCCTGTGGACAAAGTTATCCTTTTCGATGAACGGGAAGGCTTCCGTCATCTGCATGAAATAACCCGATGTAAACTTTTTGCCGCGAAGGATCCCGGCCCTGGACAACAGCAGCGGAGACGATGAAATGGCCGCGAAAACGGTATCCGCGTCCGCTCCCTTTTGAAGAAAATCAATCAGCTTACGGTCAAACAGCGCCGGCAGCGGGTCGATCGTCCCCGGAAGGATCACACAGTCATAGTCTGTCACATCAACCTCAGCCGTTGTTTTGGCCGGTATGACAGCGAGGCCTTCCTCGCTCCTGTACTCCCTGCTTTCACTGGCGATATAATCGATTTTTTCTCCAAACCAGACCGTCAGCGCGGACGTCAGGCAGGTTATCTCCTGTAAGGAAAAATTCGGGTATAGTAAAACCGCAAATTTATTCATTTTACTTTCCCCCCATTGATCTGGATTTTCCGAACGGTCTATATAGCATTACCGTCCGTGCACGTTACCCGCCTCCGATCAGTTCCTCGGCCGCGCATAGATCACTGCCGGAGCCCGCGAGGCGATACGACGGATCTCCTGTCATACGCTCACCGGTCCGCCAGCCGCGTCAGGAGCTTCTCGAACAGCGCCCACTGAGTATCCCGGTCAAACTCCCCCGGCGTGGAGAGGTAGATCTGCACCACTCGGCGGCCCGCGCAGGCGAAGCACTCCCTGTAGCACACCAGCACCGTGTCCCATCCGGCCACGTCCATCCGCTCATAGTCGTCCGGATCCTTATTGAAATACGACCGGCTCACCAGCGCCCGGGTGAAGCGCTCCGCCCCCCAGGGGAGGCGCAGCTCGTAGAGGTGCGTATCCAGGAAAACCACGCCGTCCCCGGCCTTCACATCCTCGCTTGTCTCCAGGACGCGGCACAGCGGCGACCAGTCCCGGCTGACGTTCCCCTCGGGCTCCCCGCCAAACATCCCCGTCCGCTCCCCGTCGAAGCCCAGCTCCGCCAGCGTCACATACGGCCCGTCGGACACCGCCGGCATCTCCGTCCGCCTGTGCAGGGCCAGCTGGAGGACAAGGGTCAGCAGGCACAGGGCCCACACGGTAAACAGAAGGAGCTTCCCCCAGGGCCGCCGCACCCGGGGCCCGTGATCCGGCATCTTCCCCCGGCGGATGTCCCGCAGGAGCCGCCCGGTGCAGAAAAGTCCCATCAGCACGCCGGCCAGCTCATACAGGAGATTGGCCAGCCAGAAGGCCGGATCCTCCGGGTACAGCACACACCGGATGATCATCCCCGAACGGAAATCCGTAACGCTTTCGCCCAGGGCAAAAAGGCCCCAGACCAGCAGGGGAAGCAGTACGATCAGAAGGAGAAGATCCCGGACATAGCGCCTGCGGATCCTCCTGACGGAACCGGCAAGCCCCTCCGCGTCCGTGTAGAGCTCCGGCGCGCCGGAGCCCTCCGGGGCCCGGTAGACGTTGACAGTATCCCGCCTGGTCACCCATTCCCAGCCGCACTCCTCATAGAGCGCCAGCTTCTCCGCCGTGGGCTCCCGAGGATCCAGCTCCACCCGGTACATCTCCCTTTTCGGATTGACATGGGTAAAGCGGCTGAAATATCCGCCCCGCTTCTCCAGCCTCCAGCCCCGGGCCGCCTGACCGGCATAAAAGCTCTCGTTCTCCCCCAGCCGGTAGTCCGCCGGGTGAAACGCCCATTTAGTCATCATGCTCCAGCCTCCTTCCGTCCTCCACCAGCTGCTTTAACCGCCTGTATTCCTCCAAAAGAGCCCTCTTCCCCTTCTCCGTGATGAGATACGTCTTCCGCCGCTCCTCCTCCCGGGAAAGCTCGATATACCCGGTCTTTGTCAGCTTCGTAATGAGGCCGTACAGCGTCCCCGGCCCCATCACCACCCGCCCGGAGGTGATCTCCCGGATCCTCTGCATCAGGCCGTACCCGTGATCCGGCTCCGTCAGCGCCAACAGCACATAATACATGGCCTCCGTCATGGGCCCCGCGTCCGCCATACCCTCACCTCCGTCAACTATATCGCCATGCGATATATCGTATGACATAATAATAGCATACAGCCTCCTGGCTGTCAAGGGGTTATATAAGGATTCCGCCATATATGGCGGAGAAAAACTTTCTTTTCTCCTTTTGGATTTCCAAAAGGAGAAAAGAAACAAAAGAGGAAAAGAAACCGGAGGGGGGCTTTCGCATTTTCCCCCCCCTCTGGACTCCCCCTTTTAAAAACGACCAAAGGGGGGTTGCGACCCCCCATCTGAACTCCCCCCGGGGGAACGCCCGCACTTACCCTTGTACGGGCCGGACACCCGGCCGGCCCGACGCACCCCCATTTTTTTCGCCCCGCTCCAAAAAGGTTGCGGCTTCGCCGCCATTTGAAAAAATCGGGCCGCCTGGAGGAACCGTGACGATAGGGAAACAATGTGAACCGGGGGCAAGATGGTACGGCATACCGAAAAGACGTAGTTAGAACTCGACTACGTCTTTTCGGCTTTTTCATATTTATGAGGAATGGAATGATTCTTCCGAAATTCGATTCCATGCGGCGATTCCCTTGTGGTCGCGCAGTGACGGATAACCGCCCTGACACTTGGGTGCCAGGGCGGTTCAGCCTCGCAAAGCGCACAATACGGACTTACCCCGTAAACATGATCCAAACAACTTCAAGATCCCATTTGTTTCCTGAGATGGGCCACTCTACGGAGCGTTTGTTGACAGAAGCGGGGACAGGCGGTAAAATCAGAGGCAGAAAAGCGGTCTCCTGACCGGCAGAAGAGGTGACACCCATGATCGACATCCAGAACAGCCGCACCGGGGCCTTGGTCCGGCAGGCCCGGACGGAGAAAGGCCTGACTCAGAAGCAGCTGGCCCAGCGCCTGCACATCTCCGACCGAACGGTGAGCAAGTGGGAGCGGGGCGCCGGGTTCCCGGATCTGTCCCTGCTGGAGCCCCTGGCGGAAGTGCTGGGACTCACCGTCACAGAGCTGCTCCACGGACAGCGGGAGGAGAGGCACGAGGAGCTCCGGACGATCACTGCCCGGGACGCGGCGGCGGTGCTCAGAAAGGCCTGGCAGGAGAAGCTGCGGGGCCTGCGGAAGAGGGCGCTGATCGCCTGCGCCGCCTTGGCGGCGGTGGCCGCGGTCGTCTTTTTCCTGACCCTTCCCAGCGCCCCCGGAGGATATACGCACCGCGGTTCCGTCACTATCGAGCAGATTTTCCCCGGCGGGCCTGAGAGCCGGTTCTCCTTCCCCCTGGACTGCCGGGGGACCACGGTGAGCCCCGGCAGCGAGCGGTTCGAGACGAAGCTGTCCCCCACGGAGCTGACCGCCCACATCCTGTCCCAGCCCGGGGTGGACGGGAGCGCGGCGGTGTGGAGTCTGGACGGGACGGAGTACCGGCTGTTCACCGTGTATCCCGAGGATGGCTTGGGCCGGTATGCCCTGCTGTGCTGTTGCCCCGGGGAGGGGCGACGCTGGCTGTATGACTTTGCCGGGGACATGATGACGGCGGCTTATCTGCGGGAAGATGGCGAGAACAGTGCGGTCCTGTTCCCGGCGTTCCTGCTGGCGCAGGAGGGCTGGCCCGTCTATCTGGACGCGGGGGAGGCCGCGCCCACCCGCTTCCCGGCCGGCCGGCTCCGATGGGCCTTCGATGCCCTCCGGGACTTCTATGAGGGCCCCGGCGGGGCGGTGTGGTATAACGCGGCGGTGGACGAGGCGGCTCTGACGGTCACGCTGACATCCGAGGACGCGCTTCTGGCCGCGGAGGATCTGGACAGGGTGTGTTCCGCCTTTCAGGTGACTGCCCTGATCCGGAACGGCAAAGTGTACTTCCAAATCAACACAGCTTCATAAAGAATGACCCGCCCAAAGGGGTGGCCAATAAAGCAGCTCCTACTTTGATTGTGAGGAATAAAGAATCCGTCCCGCTGTGTCGAAGGAGCGACAAAGCTTTAGACAGAATAAAACCCAGTTTCCTTTTGGCGCCCCCTCAGCAGCCTCGTTACACTTACGTCCAACCCGTAAAAATGCGTCTCAAATTGAGACGCATTTCTTGTAATATGTACTGGCATTGGGGCAAATGGTCACTGTAAATTACAGATGACAAAAGCGTCTGCTGTTAAACATTCAACTGTACTCTGACGGTAAAAAAGTTGTCACCGGTGTTAATATCTATTGATCCTTTGTTTTTCTCCACACAGGCGCGGACATTTCTGAGGCCGTAGCCGTGGATGCCACTCTTTTTTGGGGCCTCACCGGGCAGATAGGGGTTTTTCAGCTCATAGTAGAGAAGATGGTTGCTCTGGCGCAAAAGAAGCTCTATGACCCGCTTGCCCTTGGGAAGTTCTCCGCAGGCCGCAAGAGCGTTGTCCAGCGTGTTCCCGATAATGATGTAGAGGTCCGCCGGAGGAATATTCAGCTCCGGGGCCACCCAAACATTAAGGCGCAAATCAATACCAGCGTCCCCGGCCCGCCGCACGGCGTCGCTCAAAATGCTGTCCACCACGGTGTTGCCCACGTCCACGCTCATGTTTATCTTTTCGTACTTCTCCCGTATTTCCTCAAAGCACTTTTCAGCCTCGTCGGTCTTATCCGACGCAACCATCGTCTCCATGGCGGAGACGTATTTTTTTATGTCGTGCCACAAGGCGCGCGTTTCCTCCTGGCGCGAGGTCATGTTTTCAAAATACTGCCGCTGGAGCTCCGCCAGACTTTCGGCAGCTGCGTCGGCGGCCCGGCGCTGGTAGTAGTCCTCAAGTATCCGCACATAGAAGCAGATAATAATATTGACCGCCATCAGCGACAGCGTGGTAAGCAGTATCGTCTCGGAGTTTTCGCCGTTGCCCAGGGCGAAGAAGCTTCTGTAACAGGCAAAAAAGCTGAGGATCTGGCAGATAAACAGCGGAACAGAAATCAGCGGAAAGGCACGGGGCTTGTCCCGGCGGAAAATAAGAAGCAGGATTTGGATAAGCAGGAGATTGACCGTCCGCGCCATCACTATAAGGGCTATTCGTTCCGACCCGCCCATATCTATTTCCGTCCCGTATCCGGCCGCCGTCAGGATCGCCGCGCACAGAACATCAGAGAAAACGATGACCAAAAAGTACAGCGCCGTATTGTAGAGACACGGCAGCGGCTTTGTCTTGTAGGTGACATAGTTCCCCACAAGCGCGATGAGGAAAAGGATCAGTGACCGCAGCCAGGGAATCGGCAGATAAAACGTCCCCAGTTCCCCGACCACAAACCACACGGCGTAATAGATAAACGCCGCGTATGGCCGCCGATGCTCCGCAAACAACCCCTCGTATATGTATACGCCCAGGATGACCTCCACGGGTACCGCGGCAAACTCAACAAATGTGGTCATACATCATCGCCCCCTCAGAAAGTTTCCCAACCGCTCCCGGAAGGACTTGACGAAGCTCCTTCCCACGGGAAGCGTGGTTCCGTCCGTCAGAACCACGCTGTTCTGCTCCGCCCGCTCCACGAAAGACAGATTTACGCAGTAGCTCTTATGGATTTGAGCGAAATCACAGGGCCGAACTTGCTCCAGGACGGAGGAAAAGGTACACCGTACCTGAAGCTCCCGTTTGTCCGCCATATGGAAACAGACGTTGTGGCCGAACACCTCAAACCACAATAGTTCCGCCACGTTCATGATCTCGGTGCCACTTTCAGTGGATACGCTGATTCTCTGTGGCGTCCGCTCCCGTAAGGCAAGCTCCAGCGCCTCGGAGAAGGTGCCGTAATCGATGGGCTTGGGAAGATACCGCAGCGCCAGCCCATAGCCTCGGACAGCGTAGTTAAGGGTCTGGGTGGTGAACACGATAATCGGCCCAACCTGCTCCGCCCGGAGCCTCTGTGCGGCTTCAAACCCGTTGGGGGGCTCCATCTCTATATCCATAAACACAATGTCCGGCTTTTCCGTGGGGTAGGATGCCAGCAGTTCCCTGGCGGACGAATAGGTCCTGACCGCAAGGCCGGGATCGTACCGGCGGACATAGCCCATGAGAAGATCCATATCCTCCTTTGAATCGTCACATATGGCAATAAGCAAATCCCATTCCCCCTTCCGGGCTTTTGCCAATAGTATAAATCATCCTCCCCCGGATAGCAATACGTCCCCATGTCGTTTGTGCCGCGAAAAATGCCGTTCGTGCCAAGACTATAGATGATTTCTTGTTCAGCACGCATATTGGCGTCGTCCGATGGACCCACGCGATATTTCAGATGGGGTATGGTACTTTATTGTTGCGGGCTTCCTATCATCACCGTGACGACAAAGGTGTTCTCCGGCTCGTTGTATTCCCAGCTGTAATCGCCGTGGTATTTTTTGAGTGTCTTGTAGACGCTTTTGAGCCCGTATCCGTGGAGCTTTTTGTCCTCCTTGGCGGTGACCAGATGTTCCTCGCGTGTTTCAGGCGCGGTATCGCAGCCATTGCTGATGACGACTACGCTGTATCCGTTACGAGTGGTCGTTTCCAGTGAGACAAAGCGTTTCTCGGACTTTTCCGCCGAAGTCAGGGCGTTGTCCATCAAATTCCCCAGGATCGCCACAAGGTCTATATCCTCAACATCCTTTAAGTTGCAGGATCGGACATAGTAGTCAAAGCGTATATCCCGGCGCTCACATTCCAGAACGTATTTATTGATCATCACGTCCAGCATCATATTCCCGCTGTGGCAGTTGCTGGTATAGGTTTTCAGTTGATCCGACAGGGCCACGATGTATCTCTCTATGGCCGGATCTGTGTTTAAAGACTGTATCGCCGAAAGGTGGTTTTTCGCGTCGTGGGCATAGGTCATCAGCTGCTGGTTTTGCTGGTCCAGAATGTCATAGTAGGATTTCTCCGTCAGAAGCCGTTCGTTTTCGCTTTTCATTTGTATCCGTTCTCTATCCATTTCCAACTCATGCTGATAGGTTATAAACAAGAGAACAGTTGAGCCGAAAAAGAGCAAGCTGGAAACAGCCAGCAAATATTGGATCTTGGGCGCTATGCCGTCCTGGAGGCAGATATACCAGAAAATCGCAAGGCACACGCTGGATAAAGTCGGAAAAAGCAAAAGGGAGAACTGGTGTTTTGACCATCGGGTGCTGGGTACAGCAATATAAGACAAGATAAGGCACGTCAAAAACAGTAGGGCCTTGCATGTGGAACACTCAACAATAAGCAAGGCGGGATTTGTGTTGTAGTCTGTGGGCTCGGTGTGGGTGAGGGCGGAAATCGCCAAGACGGACACTAATTCCAACGCGAAAGTGATCACTACAAGTGTGACGGAATACCCCGCTGCCTGAAAGGGGCGGATATTGAAGCACCAGACTCCAAAGCATAGCCGGACGGCAATGGAGGTGATGGCATTAACCAGAGGGTTATTCTGGAATACTATGTTGACGGCAGACCCCAGCTCGAAAAGAAATAGGCCGAGGAGGACGCATTTGCACGTTGAGAGCCGTTTTTCCGCGATGCGAGAATAAAAGATGTATACGATCAGCATGTCGAAGGCGTAAACCACGCTGGAAATGACAGGGTCGCGCATTTTTACCGCCTCCTTAAGTATTCAAACCAGTATTTATGAAAAGCGGCTTGCTTTCTGGGGGCGACAGGGATTCGGGTGCCGTCTGTCAGGATAAGCTCGGTGTAGGAGTATTTCTGTACATAGTGGAGATTTACAAAAAAGGACTTATGTACCTGATAAAAGAATAAAGGGGGCATTTTCTCACACAGCTCGTCGAAATTGCAGTGGAGCGTAAAGCTTTGGCGGTTAGTTTTCAGAACCACCTTTCTGTTGGACCGGGTAATGTAGAGTATGTCGTCAATCAACACCCGCTGTTGTGCGTTATCCCCATAGAGATAGATGTCCACATACGCCCCGTCGATATATTCCATGGCCTTATCAAGCCCGGAATACAGTCTGTTCACATCAAACGGCTTGGAGAAGAATCGGAAGGCGTTCACATCCATTGCGTCGTCCTGATACTCGTCATGGTTCGTGACGAAAAAGATGGCGATCTTGCTGTTGCGGGCGCGAAGCTCTTTCGCCAGCGAAATGCCGTCCATGTCCTCCATTTGAATATCCAGAAAGGCAAGGTCAAAACTCATATCGCCGGCAAGGACCTCGCCGGGGGCGGTGGCCGTAACAATATTGCACTCAATCAGCCGGTTGTTCATATATTCCTGAACATGGATGCGCAAGGAATTGAGATATTGGATCTCGTCGTCGCAAATCAGTATTTTCAAGTTCATCCCTCCACATAAAGAAAAAAGACCCGCGTGAAACCCGCAAGTCTATTTTATCATTTACATGCCAGTTCATCAATAGGCGTAAAGTCTTTCAAATCTCTTTATCTGCGCGTTTTTCTTGCACTTTTGCACCGTCCCTTGAAGCGCGTGGATCGGCGTGGTAAGCTTTTCGCGTAAAAGGCCCCATGTCGTTCGTGCCGCGAAAAGTGCGGGTCGTGCCGGAGAGGTTGACTTCCGGAAACGGACCTACAATAATGAGAAGCGTAGTTATTTGAAGGAGGACGATGAACATGAGGTCTAAAAAAATAATGACTACTATCTCCCTGCTTGTCGCGATCTTTTTCCTGCTCTATACCGCTTATGAGCTTTATGCCCGTATCACAACAGGGCGCCCTATGTCCAAACTGCCCGCATACTACCTTCTGCTGACTGGCGTAGTGGGTATCTGGCGCGTGGCCTCCATACGCCGGGCCTGCCGCAACGATCCTGCGGAGCGGAAGAAATTCGACAAGGTATTCTTGCGGAGCGTGCTGATTGCCATTTTAATTGTTTCTTTCGTGGTGGTTGCGGCCGCTCTTTATGCAATCAACCGCGGCCCCCATTGAGTCCGGCCCTTTGGCCCGAACAGCAAGATTCCGGCCCCCCGCCGCTCCATGCGGATTCGATTCATACAAATTTGAAAAGGAGACTGTAAAATGAAAAAGAAAGCAATTATTACCATGGCGATTCTTTTGGCGGCGATCCTTGTTGCGGGGGCGATAGTCTATTTTCGGCCCCACAGCCTTACGGACAGGATCGCGGAAGACGGTTCGCTCTGTGTGATCTGCACAACCCTCGGCGCCCAGGACGGCGCGGCACACAACGACACGCGGATCTGGGAGAACATCACCGTCACGAAGGACATACGGGATCTGCTGGACGAACACCCCTTTAGGCGGAGCCTCCCGTTTTCGGACAGCGGCATGACCCCCCGTGAAAAGCTGCTTGTGATCTCGGTATACGAGGGCGGCGCGTTGGTCGATTCCGTTATTCTATCCGATTCCGGAGAGATGTCCGCAGGCGGCGCGAAGTACATAATGAGCGGCGCGGACGGCTTTATCGGGGAGCTTGTAAAGCTGTTAGAGACCACAGATTGAATTCGCTGATATAGTATCGACAGCGCTCTATTTGTAGGGATCTACTTTTTATCCGCTCCAATTTTCGGCTGGGTACATTATGATACTTAAGGGCATCGAGCTTTTGACGGCGGTAATTGGTGCGGGGTGCTATTGGATAGGGTGTAATATGCGGTGACTTTGAGAGGTGAAGAAATGCGATTAGTGGGAGACGACACTGATTTGGAATTGGCGGAACGCTTCTGCGAGAGCCACCCCATGGGACACTTCATGCAATCAACAAAGTGGGCGGGCGTGAAGTCGAACTGGGAGAATGAGATCATCGTTGCCGAGGGAAGCTCCGGAGAGATTACCGGCGTACTCAGTGTGCTAATCAGGAAGATACCAGTGTTCGGGAACCTGATGTATTGTCCGCGCGGGCCGGTGTGCGATATTCACGACGAGGACGCCCTTCGGCAGCTCACCGAGGGGGCCGCGTTCCTGGCCCGCTGGTACGGGGCAATGGCCCTGCGGATGGAGCCGGACGTGCCGGAGGGCGACGGCGCGTTCAGGACGATCATGGAGTCCCTTGGGTATCAAATCCGGGACAAAGTCAAAAGCAGCCTTGATCTCATTCAGCCCCGCAGCGTGTTTCGCATCGACCTCCGGGGCAAAACGGAGGAGGAGATCTTTGCTGGATTCCATAAAAAGCTCCGATACAACATACGCCTCGCCCAAAGGCGGGGCGTGGAGGTGCGGGAGGGAACGAAGGCGGACCTCCCCGTATTCTACGGGCTCATGGAGGAGACGGCCCGCCGGGACGGGTTTATCATACGGCCCATGGAGTATTACCGGCGGGTCTGGGACGAGCTGGTGCCGGGGCACGTGAAGCTGATGCTGGCGTGTCTTGACGGCAGGGTCGTGGCGGCGGCCATACCTGTCCACTACGCCCGACGCACCTGGTACTTATACGGGGCAAGCGCCACGGTGGGACGATCCTCCATGCCCTGTCACCTTCTCCAGTGGGAGATGATCCGCGACGCTCTCCGCCGGGGCGACGAGGTCTACGACCTGCGGGGATTCCTGGAAATCACCGACGAGAACGACCCGAACTCCGGCCTCTACCGCTTTAAGAAGCAGTTCGGCGGGGAGCTTGTGCGTCTCATCGGGGAGGTATATTTCGCGTATAAGCCCGCAACCTACGCGCTCTACCGCAAAGCTGAAAAGCTGTACTTTGCGTGGCGGCACATCGGAACGGCAATAAGGCGAAAAATCAAATAACAAAAAACAGGAGGAAACAACAATGAAAAAAATACTCAGCTTGGCCTTCGTGTTGACGATGCTTCTGACGGCGCTTCTCGCCGGCTGCCGGCCGGAGAACAATTCCACGGACACCGGGGATTCGGGCGGGTCCCCGGAGAAGGTGTCGCTTACCGCCGATGAGCTGGCCGTGTGGACTAACAGGCTGAAAGCCGAGGTGTCGTCTGAGGAAAACGAGGAGGGGTTCAGCACATCGGAAGTAAACGGCTTCTTCCTCTCGGATTGGACCGATCCACGCCAGCTTGATTTCTTCGCGTTTGTCAGCTATTTCCCCACGCAGACGCGGCTGAAAAATGGAGACGAGGGATATACCGAGCTGATGGCGGCCTATGAGGAAAAACACGGAGAGCCCTTCAATGGAGACGTACCCATCAACGTCATCAAGGTCTCCGACATAAACGCCGTGCTCACCAAATATGCCGGGATCACCGTGGACGATCTTGCCGAGGACTGGAAAAACGGGGCGGAGTACATCTATCTGCCCGAATATGACGCCGTCTATACCTTTGTCAGCGACTACGGTCCGGGCGCATTTGTCCCGATTGACGGCTGCCGTGAGGACAATTTGTTGATCCTCAACTCCTCCGACCACACTTTGACGATCAAGGAAACCGGCGATGCCTGGCACTTGATGTCCCACCTGCCTAAGTCTAATTAACCCTTTTTTATAAGTCCCAATTCGACTATGTGGTTCCGATCAAAAGCATGAAAAATTATCAATCAGCATGAATATAACTTACCATCCCTTCCGACATATTATATGATAAAATCAAGGACAGGCCAAGCGGAATAAACACCAGGGGACAATTCCCCGATATGGTATAGAGCAACAATAATTTACTTCTGACATGGTTAGTCAGGACAGCGGACAGGAACGCTCCGATTGATGGCAAAATCGCCGGAGCGTTTTCTGTTCGACATAGACATAGACGGAATATTAATGGGTAATATTCGATTAACTGTCTTAACGGACAGTAGATTTTTTCATAATTCGAGTGTATTATGTCGGGCGTTGAGTGGGCGACTTGTTTGACAAATCTTCGTTTTGGGGGCTATTAGAGTGGTTCCAATTAAATATCTTCTGTCCCGTGCGTTAGCCGGTTATATTCTGATGGTTCCGATACTGATTGTGTATTATTTGCTGCTTGCCATATTCCGCAAAAGGCAAAATCCATTACATATTGCAGCTGCTTTTATATTCAGCTTTTATCTTTTTTCAGTTATCACGGGGACCGGGATAGGAAACACGGCGCCCTTTTCTTTTCCACCAATAATAAAATGGCTGCCGTTTGATGATATATTCCATGCGCCAATTCATTTTTTCCTGAATATCGTCGCGTTTGCGCCTTTTGGTTTTTTTCTTCCGTTGCTGTATGGAAGATACGGTAATATCAGGGCTGTTGCCATAACAGGATTCCTGTTCTCTTTAAGTATAGAATTGTTGCAAATGTTTGGCTGGGGAGCAGCAGAAATCGATGACTTGATGGCAAATACGCTCGGCGTTTGTCTGGGCTATTTTGCATATCGTCTGATAAGAAAAGGCTTGCGTATGGATTTGGAAAAACAAATTCAGGCGGTTGATATTTATGAAACATTTGAACTGGTTTTACTTTCGGCCTGCGCATTTTTGATTATGGCATTTGTTCGGATTCAATAATAAATAATAACAGGATATTATTGGCTTTTGCTTGCTGATTGCCGCGTTGGATGAATATTCACCCCAGCTATGGCTCCAATACTTCGGGAACCAAAAGGGAATTGGGACTTAAAAAATGTATCAATACCGAAATAACGGGAGCACCCCTCACGATCATACCGTGAAGTGCTCCCATTAATTTTTATTTTCCTACGATTTCTTATACTTCTCCCTCAAGCCCACCTTCCCCTGTTTGGCGTCCATCTCCCGTTCCTTTGCCGTGATTGTCCTCCATTGCGGGTTCTCCTCGCCGAGGTCGATGAACTGCATAGTCTCAAAATGATGCCGGGGGTCAAAGGAGATGTCGCTCTCCACCAGTTCGTCCCAGGGGGTGAGGGAAAGGCGCTTTTGAAGGGGGAACGGTTCCAGCTCGAGATTGGAGTCCAGGGGTTCTTCCTCCGGGTTTATGCGGCCCAAAAGCTCCTCGCCGGTGATCCTGCCCTCCACATACTCGTCTCTGGCCTCGCAGGCGTCCTCGATCCAGTCCTTGTATCCGCCGGGGACGGTCTTGCCGGGAGCTGTGGCGTAATATCTGTATTCACGCTCATAAAACCGGGCGCGCAGCCGCTTGAAGGCGAGAAGATAATTGTCCTCGGCTGGGCCGTCCTTGCGTTTCAGGTTCGGCCCTCTCTTTTTGCAGGTGCTCCCGCCGCTCCACTTGCGGTCACAGTAGTCGGTTTTCTTGTTCGTCTTCGGCACGAAATATCGCCAGCAGTATTGGCACCGGGCGATGCGCTTACCGGAGCGTAAAACCGCGCAGAGTTCAAAGATGTATAGCTCCATCAGAGATTTGATCTCATGCTCGCTGACACCCTGTTCCTCGTTCCCGTCCACCGAAAATCCGTAGTTGCGAAGTTGAGGGTAAATGCCTATGGTGTGCTTCCAACGCTCCCGCTGGGTCATGCCCTCCGTGTTGCCGAAGCACACCTCCATGACGTTGCGCATCCGCACACGTGTGAGATACAACGTCCGCGCCGCGTCCATCATCCGCATACCGTTCTGAAGCAGGAACAGGGCGCTGCCGTCGTCCCTGTTCCTTAACGATCTGTCCAATGCGGAGCGTGCGAAAAAGTACGCTTCGGGAAAGCTCTCCCGGAAGCTCTCGGCCACGGCGTAGCATCTGGTAACCGCGTCTCGGTAATCCAACTCCGAAATGTCCAGCGACTCTTTAAGAGGCTGTGCATCTCAATTTCATTGATCTGACGCATATATTCCTTCAACTGCCTGTCCGTAAAACGGATTAGGTCGTCGTGAGGCAGTACCGTTTCGTCTAAAAGCAAAGTCCCGTCAAAATCCAATAACCGCTTTCGTATCATCCCGCCCGGCTCCTCCGTTATGGTGAGTCCGGGCGTTTTCTTTTTCTCCATGTGGCTCCTCCAAATATTTTTCAAAAAAATCTCAAAAAAGATCACTGCACTATGTAGAAAGCTCCGGGATCATTGTAACATGAGATCGCGGGAAAGGAAAGTCCAGTAGGAACACGGAGGGGGATAAGGTTGAAACATCGCATTTTGAGAACCATTCCGAAAAAGGGCGCACAAGACCAGGCCCCCCGAAGCGGGCCGAAATCTAAGAGTGAAGGTAAGACCTAAGAGGAAACAGGGGCAGTCACGAGATAGCCTTGGCGCTGGAGGATAAAGACGGCCTCTTTCACAGAGACCTCACGATGCTTAGGCGGGCGGTCCGCATTGCGGTAGAGCTGCGGGTCGTAAGGCTCGTTTTTCTTGAGCATGTTGTAGATGGCCGTCAACAGCATTCTGGCAATGGCGATGATCGCTTTCTTGTGGCCCCGGCGTTTTTTCCAAGAGAGGTAACGGTTGCGGACCTCCGGGAACTGCTTGGCGCGAACGGCGCAAAGGGCACATTGAACCAGTAAAGGCTTGATGTAGGCCCCGGCTCTACCGATCCTGGTGGTTTTCTTCTTTCCGGCACTCTCGTTGTTCTGCGGCGTAAGCCCGGCCCAGGAGCAAAGATGCTTCGAGGTAGGGAACACAGACATATCCACACCGATCTCAGAGATGATGCCGATAGCGGCAAAGGATCGGATACCCGGCGCCGTCATAACAAGGTTGAGCTGAGGAAGATACTTTTCAGCGGTAGTCAGGATCAGAGATTCCAGATCAAGCTTGCATAGTTCGAGGCTGTCCATGTGGGAACGGATGATGCGGAGCTTTTCAGCCTGTTCAGCACACATCTCTCCGTCCACAGCGGCAAGCACCTGTTTGTCAGTCGCTTTCATACCTTTGGTGCGGAAGCCGGAAACATCTGTGATTCTCTCAGTCGGATTTTCAAGGATCCTGGCGGTGATAGCCGAAGCGGCCTTGCCGAAGACATCGGAGAACACATCGTCCAACTTGAAGTTGGAGACGGTAAGGCAGTTCTGCGCCCGGTTTTTCTCGCCGGTGGTAAAGCTGGTGAGTTTCCAACGGTAGCGCACCAGGTCCCGAAGCTGGCGAATATCCGCGGGGGGAATAAAGCTCCCAGCAACAAGGTCGTGCTTGAAGATGTCGGCGATCCACTTGGCGTCCCGTTTGTCCGTTTTCTTGCCCCGAACCGCTTTCACATACTTGGGGTGAGCAAGAACAACATTGCAGGTTGGCTCCAAAATGTTGTAGATGGGAATCCAATACTTCCCGGTGGACTCCATACACACATCTTTGCAGTTGTTTTCGGCCAGCCATGCGGCGCACCGCCGCAAATCCCCCGTAAAGGTGGAGAACCGCTTGCCCTTGTAGGTGGTCACTCCCTGCTCGCTCGTGGATGCAATACAAGCGACAACAAAGGACTTGTGGACATCCATCCCGCAGCAGATAGGGTATACGATCTTAAGCATAACACATCCCCTCAAACAGTATTTGAGGAAAACAGGCATTGACTGGACGTTCACTGAAAGATTGAAGTAGTCCGTCTCTCCAAAGATAAGGTTACAGGGTGCAAGGCCCTACTCATTGGTGCTTGAAAGAACGTCCGGCACACATAAAAATTCAGTACAGCGCCAGGCTGAGCCTACTCACCTCCACGTGCTCTGTAGTGTGCCTGCTTTCTCAAGTACATTCTAACAAATTTCGACTTGCTGCGTTAGAGACGCCTCTGTTTCATCCCCTTTGGTGCCTTGAAGCGCAGCGGAAAGGAATGGTCATAAAAATGAAAAACACAGCAAGATTGAAAACCGTCACGGGCGAGGAACTGATGAACGAACCCATCCGTCCGCCCAACTTCATCGTGGACTCTCTGCTGTCCCAGGGCCTGCACATCCTGGCGGGCGCGCCGAAGGTGGGGAAGTCGTGGTTGGCGGTAACGGTAGCAAAGGGAGAACTGGTGTGGGGGATGAGCGTGAGGCAAGGTACGACGCTGTACCTCTGTCTTGAGGATTCGACCCTGCGGATACAGAACCGGCTCTTCGAAATCACCGAGGACGCCCCGGCCAACGTCCACTTCTGCACCGAGAGCCGCGTCGTGGGTGCGGGGCTGGAGGAACAGCTTGAGACGTTCATCACCGAGCACCCGGACACGTCGCTGGTCATCATCGACACGCTCCAGATGGTGAGAAGCACAAAGAGGGACAACACCTACGCCAACGACTACTCCGACCTGTCGGCACTGAAGAAAATTGCAGACGCTCACAGCCTCGCTATCCTGCTCATCCACCATCTGCGGAAAGAGAATGCCGACGATGATGTGTTCAAACGGATCAGTGGGACTACGGCCATCAGCGGAGCGGTGGACTCCAGCTTCACCCTCGTCGAGAACGGGCGCGGGAGCGGACGTGCAACGCTCTACTGCATCGGCCGGGACATCGAGTACCGGGAGATGTCTCTTGTTCGTAGCGAGTGCAACGTCTGGGACGTGGAGGAAACGCTCCTCCCGGTCAACAAATCCGACAACCTCATCTCCCTGCTCTCTGCGTTCGTGAAGGCCCACGGAAATTTTATCGGCACTCCCATGGAGCTCGTGAACAGCATCGATCCTGCCGGCACGGAGAACATCAGCACTCGGACACTCTCCCGGAAGATTCTGCAAAGCGATGCGGCTCTAAAGAAAGCGGGCATCGAGGCCGTCTGCCGCCGGAGCAACGGCAAGCGGATCATCGAGCTCACAAGTGCCGATAGGGACGATACCACCGCCCCCAGAAACATCGGCACTATCGACCCTGTGACCGCGCACGAGGCCACAGGTGCCCACGAACGCTTGGAGGTGGCTCGTGAGTCACCTCTGCGCTAAGAGCCCACACAGCGCCAGCGTTGCCTGAATTAAAAAGCCCATCTTTTTGAGCTTTTCAGCGCGGTTACGGCAGAGAAAAACTCTCCCCTTGGGAGAGGGCAAGCAGAGCGCCTGTCCGACTTTGTCGGACGGCACGATTTGCGGGCAGTAGCCCGCACCCACTATGACGGAGGTAAAAAATGAAAAAGGACAAAACTCTCAGCATCCGCCTCTCCAAACTTGAGTTGGACGTCATCCGCGCCGAGTCCAAGAAGGCCCACCTCTCGCAGAGCAACTACGTCACCCAGTGCTGTCTCGGTCAGCAAGTGGTGGTCGTGGATGGGCTCAAGGATGTGCTTACAGAGCTGCGGCGCATGAGGTGCTGGTCTGCACCCACACCGACCGGGACCACGTCCACTCCCACCTCATCATCAACAGCGTCGACTTCGAAACAGGCCGCAAGCTCCACGTGGACGGCGACACGATACAGCAGCTGCAGCGAACCTGAACAGCCGCATACAGGATCTGCAAAAACAGGTTGGGAAGCTGTGCGAGAGCAATACTACGAGCATCGAAAACGTGGAGAGAGCTTCGAGGAAGTGCGTGCGCAGCTTAACGCATACCGCGAAAGTCTCAATCATCCTGACGGCGATAGCGTCCTCACTCTCGACCCTGTTGTTGACGCTCTTATCTCAACTGCTGTGACCGTGGCGGCTCTCTCCGACACCGGCCCGGTCCGCGATGCCACCACGACACACTACCACGTTGATTCAAAAGCTCTCAAGGAGACACGGAGAAAGAAAATAGCCATGGGCCACAAGCCCGACGACCACGAGGACGAGAAACCCACATGGTCACAACAAATGTACTAAGGAGGAATTTTCATTGACAGATTTTGAAGAATACATGGCCACCGGCATGCTCGGCGGCTATAAACCCGGAGAGGTTGTCGGAGGACGATTCGGCGGCGGCGACAAGGTGATGCCCACCTTCCTCAATACCAAGTTTTCTGAGAGCGCCAACGGTGAGTCCCAAATCTACCGCGAGATGTACATCGGCGGCAGGCTCTTCCACGTCCGCTCCATTTTTGAGGCCGGCGCCAAGCGCACGCCGACCGAAAGCCTCTTCCGCGTCATAGACAGCGACCTCAAAAAAGTTTGAAAAAAGTATAGACTTCGGGCAAGCCCTGCGGTATTGTTGTACTGCTGTACCGGCTTGCCCGGAGGAAAATATGGCAAGCCAGGAAAAATACACCATCCTCTATGGTCGGCTGAGCCAGGAGGATATGCAGAAGCGAAGCGGTAAGGAGGACGACTCCAACAGCATACAGAACCATGATGTAATTTATAAAGGAGGGTTTCTCCCTCGGAAATTACATCATGACTGCGGCTCATTTGTGACGATTTGAAA
>CANQBA010000020.1 GCA_947589545.1 uncultured Oscillospiraceae bacterium
TCCTCCATGATTCTCACCTCACGCACTATTGTACCACATTTGAGGGGGAAATGGGAGGTTTTTTGACAGACTGAAACTTATCCCCGGAGGGTTACTCCGGGGATAAGTTTTTTTATTTCTCTTTTGTGATGGTCAGCTCCACATCCCGGCGGATCAGGCCGGTCTGATTCTGGAAGACGGCGTCCACGGTCCAGACAACGTGCCAGGGGCCGTAGACCGTATCCCCGCCGGAAAGCCCCGCGTAGGCGGTCCGATCCTCCAGGCCGCTGAGGGCGAAGATGTCCCCCCCTTTGGAGGCTCCGGCCAGGCCCACGGTGAGGGCGCGGACGAAGATACCGTGGGTGTTGGCCGTGCCCATGATGGACTCCAGGGTGGTCTGCCGCCAGGAAAGGCCGGTGACCACGCCGTTTTCCACCGTCAGCTCCACCGGGGCAGGCTTGAAATCCGTCCCGTCGGTGTTGAAGCCCAAATCCCCCACAGACGGGGTGAAGGTATACGTCCAGCCGCCGTCCTCGTCCAGCCGCCAGTGGTCATAGTTCAGGCTGTGCTCCATATAGCGGTTGACGTTTTCCGCCAGCTCCGCCGCCGTCAGCTCCCCCCGGTGGAGGGGCATGTAGTAGTGGTACACAAGGCCCGCCGTCAGGGCCAGATCCACCGCCAGCCACACGGCGACGACGGCGGCCCGCCGCTCCGTTCCGCCCACGGAGATCACGTCCGAGCCGCTCTCCCAGGGCAGCTCAAGCTCCCTTTTGGCGTCCCGGAAGCTTTTGATGTTCCGCCACAGGGACACCAGGGGGATCCGCAGGCCCTCGCCCCAGAAGAGGACGCCCCAGGTGCGGGCGCTGGCCTGCCCCAGGGGCAGGGTCTGCCCGTCCCGGCCCTGTACCCGCAGGCCCAGCAGGAGCTTTCCCGGCGTGGCGCCCAGCGTCCAGAGGAAGACCGGCTCCAGCAGGAGCGTGGCGGCCAGGAGCAGGACGGTTTTCAGCACCGTCTCCCAGCCGGAGGTGGTGGGCGGCCGGTCAAAAAGCCCCACGGAGACGAAGGCGTAAAGGAGGCTCAGAAGCGACCAGTCGATGGCCCTGGCGAAGAACCGGGGCCAGGGGCCGGCGTAGTCCGGGCGCGGCTCCGGCGGCACTGTCGGGGCCTCCGGCGGTTCCGGCGCGGCCTCCGGCAGGGCCGGCGCGTCGGATCCCAGCTGCGTAAGGTAGGCGTCGCTGCGCAGGGACTCGTACGCCGCCCCGTCGGCCAGCATCTGCTCAAGAACCCGTTTGGCGTCCTCGATGGCCCCGGCCCGGGCGTCCAGACTGCGGATCCTGGCCCGCAGGCGGTCGGGGAAATCGGAACCGTCCGCGTCCATGGCGCGGATGTCCTCCAGGGAAAAGTCCAGAGCCCGCAGAAGCTTCACCTTCTGGAGCTTTTCAAGGTCGGCCTCGGTGTAGTTCCGGTAGCCGTTGGGCTCCCTGGCGGGCTTTACGAGCCCCTGGGCCTCGTAATAGCGCACCGTGCCTCTGTCCAGGCCCGTGCGGGCCTCGATCTCGTTGACCGTCATGGGTAATTCCCCCTTTCACAGGCCACTATACGGTATAAAGCGGCTTTACAGTCAAGAGGTTTTTTGGATTTTTTCAAAAAAAGGATAAAAAAGGGCGTCCTGCATCCCTCAATCAACGTGCGGCGGGCCGCCAAGAGAGGCGGCCCCTACATCAGAATTGAGAGCCTTCACGTTAAAAAAGAGGACTTCCCGGATCAGCTCCGTAGGGGCCGCCTCTCTTGGCGGCCCGCGTGGAGGTACAGAAAAATTATTTCTTTATTTTTACGCCGAAGGGCTTCCATTCGACCTTTACGCTGTATTTCAGCTCATACGCCGGTACGCCCCGAAAGAGCGCGTCCTGGATTTCGGCGATCTCCTTTTCCAGCTGTTCCTCGGTGGCGTACCAGCCCAAGGAGGTGCTTTGCGGGCCAAAAAGGGAGACATCGTTCTCACAGGCGGCAAACAGGGCATACCGCGGGGCATTTTTTCCTCCCTTGAACCTCGGCGAGGACGTCACCTTACTACACCGTGTAACAACGTGCTCGTGAGGCGAGGAGATCATGATCGTCCCCGCCGCTTTTTCCGGCTCCCCGGCCCTTTCCCGGGAGATCCCGGCGTCCATAAGACTGTCTAAGGATATGTTCAGCTCCTTGGACAACAGCAGCAGCTTTTCCACCTCCGGGTAACCTGTCCCCTGCTCCCATTTTGACACGGCCTGCCTGCTGACGTCCAGCATCTCCGCCAGCTCCTCCTGGGAGAGACGCCGTTCCTTTCTGATCCTCTGCAAATTTTCCGCAAAGCTCATGGAAACTACCTCCGTTCACGGTGATGAGATAGTAACATTGTAACGGCAAAGCGCAGCAGCCGCCACCAACCTGTCTTTGCTTTTTCGCAGCCTGAAATTGCGGCGGTTCTTATCCGGGCCCGGCTCTCCAAAACAGATACGCGTAAAGGAACACCTGAACGAAGAAGGCGGTGGAGACGGTGAAATAAAATTTTGGGTGCTTTGTCTTGTGGTGGAGAAGGTGCATCCCCAGAAGGGCGCCCAGGGAGCCGCCCAGGACGGCGAGGATGAGGAGGGTGGACTCCCGGATCCGCCACCGGTGGAGGCGGGCGCGGCGCTTATCCACGGCGTAGAGGGCGAAGGCCAGAAGATTTACGGCGGCGATATACGCCGCCAGGGCCAGCTGCGCGGCGGTCATTTCAGCGCCCTCTCCAGCTGGGCCATGGATTTGCGGCGCAGAGCGTCGGTGACGGCCATTTTCTGGATGACGGTCTTGACGGTGGTCTCCAGCTCGCCGCCGGCGGAGTAGTCGGCGGGCAGCATGAAGTCGGCGCGGCCGTCCCGGAGGAGCTGGGCGGCGGTGTCCCGCCTGCCCTTGGGGTACACGGCCACGGAGCAGCCGCCGTTTACCCGCACCAGCTTCATGCAGGGCACGTCGGTCTTGCCGTCGGCGATGTAGATCATGTTGCGGAAGGGGACGGGGCGCTCGTCCTCGGGGGTGTAGTCGTTGAGGGCCGCGTCCTCGGACAGATCCAGCACGCCCTTGTTGACCCGGAACAAAAACTGGGTCTTGGTGGTGTAATTCACCACGTTCTTGGGCCAGACGGGCATCCTGTCCACGTCGTAGAGAAATTCGCAGGCGAAGACCTCGGAGAAGCTTTTGTATATGCTGGAGCCCTCGATGATCTCCTTAAGGCCCGAGGAGATGATGTAGTGGCGCACATCCACCCCCTGCTCCCTGCCGAAGGCGTTGATCCGGTCGAACCAGGTCTCCACGCCGGGGTAGAACTCCAGATCCCGCCCCAGGGCCACGAAGCTCTCCCTCCGCACCGAGACGGTCTTGGCGGAGCGGGCCTTGTCCAGCATCACATACATATAGGCCAGGATCCCGTCCATCTTCTTCTCCCGGGCCAGGGAGTTGGCTTCGGCCCAGAATTCCCGGGGCGTGAGGCCCACGTTGGGGATGAAGGAGTACTCCTGCATGTCCTTGGTGCACAGGGTCTTGTCAAAATCATACATCAGGGCGATGACGGGGCGCTTGTTTTTCATGATCTGCCACTTCCGTTTTCGTTGATATTTTGATATAATTGTAATACAGTACAGGAAAAAATGCAAGCCGGGGAAAGTTGGGCGGATGATGCAGATTTGATGCAGGGATGATGTACGATACTGTCGAAATAATTCCGCGATGCAATAAAGGGGTTTATCATATGATCCGTATTCTGATCGTCGACGACGAGCGGCCCATCGCCAATCTCATCAAAATGAGCCTCACCAAGGCCGGTTACGCCTGCGCCTGCGTTTACGACGGGCTGGCGGCGGCGGACATCCTGGAGAAGGAGACCTTTGACCTTATTTTGCTGGACATCATGCTCCCCGGCGCCACGGGCTTCGAGCTGATGGACTACATCCGGCCCCTGGGGGTGCCGGTGATCTTCCTCACCGCCAAGGGCGACATCGCCGACCGGGTCCACGGGCTGAAGATCGGGGCGGAGGACTACATCGTAAAGCCCTTTGAGATCGTGGAGCTTCTGGCCCGGGTGGAGGTAGTGCTCCGGCGCTACAACAAGCTGGCCAGCGTCATCGAGATCGCGGGTCTTAGCATCGATACCCGCTCCATGCGGGTGACCCGGGACGGGGAGGAGATCCCCCTGACCAACAAGGAATACAACCTCCTGCTGCTCTTTGCCCGGAACCCCGGCGCGGCCCTCTACCGGGAGACCATCTATGAGCGGGTCTGGGGCGGGGACTACAACGTGGGCAGCCGCACGGTGGATCTGCACATCCAGCGCCTGCGCAAAAAGGTGGGCTGGGAGGACAAGCTGGTATCCGTCCACAAGGTGGGCTACCGCCTGGAGGCCGACGGATGAGGCTCTCCACCAAATTCACCCTGGGGGCGGTGACCCTGCTGGCGGTGATCTTCGGCATCTGCGGGTCGCTGATGATCTCCGCCTCCTTCGACGCCATGCTCAGAAGCGAGCGGGACTCCGCCCTGCGCACCTATTACTCCGTGCAGAGCACCCTGCGGCTGGCCACGTCCATCAGCACCCAGTCGGATTTTGAGGACGTGGCGGACACGCTGGACATCCTGGAATCTCACAGCCGGGGCATGTGGGACGGCATCCTGCTGGAGACGGACGCCGGCACGCTGTACAGCGGCGGCATCGCCCCGGACCGGGTGGAGACGGAGACGGGCCTGTGCTCCGTAAGCTACCCTAACCGCGGCGGGGCCAGGCTCCTGCAGGTGTCCGGGGCCATGACCGCCAACGGGCGGAAGGTGTCGCTCTATCTGCTCAGCGATATCTCCCCGGTCTACGAGCTGCGGAGCGCCCAGCTGGACACCTATCGGAAGCTCCTGCTGCTGACGGTGCTCCTGGGCGCGGCGGGGGCGTTCCTCATGTCCGTCTTCCTGACCAGGCCCCTGACGCGGCTGACCCGGGCCTCCCGGCAGATCGGCGCGGGGGATCTGTCCAGCCGGGCCGAGGTCAGCTCCGGCGACGAGCTGGAGGCGCTGGCCCGGGAGTTCAACGCCATGGCCGACAGGCTCCAGGGCAACATCACCGAGCTTACGGAAAACGCCCGGCGGCAGACGGAGTTCATGGGCTCCTTCGCCCACGAGCTGAAGACCCCCATGACCAGCATCATCGGCTACTCCGACCTTATCCGCCGGCGGATGCTCTCTCCCGAGGAGGAGCAGGAGGCCGCCAACTACATCTTCTCCGAGGGCCGCAGGCTCGAGAGCCTGTCCATCAAGCTTCTGGATCTGCTGATGCTGAAAAAGCGGGACTTTGAGCTGGCGGAGGCCTCCCCCGCCGCCATCGTCACCAGTGTGGTGCGGCTTTTGCGGCCCAATCTCACCCGCGCGGGCATCACCCTGCGCTACAGGACCGCCGAGGGGCGGTGTATGCTGGAGCCGGATCTGGTGAAGTCCCTTTTGATAAATCTTGTTGACAACGCGCGAAAAGCGATGGATAATGGAGGGGCGGTGTTCATCCTCTCCGAGATGACGGAGTCCGGCTGTGTGCTCTCCGTCACCGACAACGGCCGGGGCATCCCGGCCTCGGATCTCACAAAGATCACCGAGGCCTTTTACCGGGTGGACAAGTCCCGCTCCCGGGCCCAGGGCGGCGTGGGGCTGGGGCTGGCCCTGTGCGACGAGATCGCCAAGCTCCACGCCGGCTCTCTGGAGATCCAGAGCGTGGAGGGCAAGGGCACCCGCATCGCGGCGATCCTGAACGGAGGGCGCGTATGAGGAAAAGAAACATCCTGATCTGCGCGCTCACCGCCCTCATGTGTCTGGGAAGCCTCTTTCTCCCCGGCCTTGTGCTCTCCCTGCGGGACAGGGCCCTGGCCAGAGCCTCCGAGTCCATCGCCGTGGAGGAGGTGGAGCTGAACCTGATCACAAAGCTCGACATGGTGGGCAAGCTCCGGCTGGCGGGGGACGCCTCCGCCGCCGTGATCCCCCTGGAGTCCGGGAGGCTGATCACCGGCACGGATGCCGTGCAGGATGCCATCAAGGCCCAGCACGACCTGGGGATCTACCTGGGCGACGGGATCAGCTCCTCCGTCTCCCCCAGGCTCCTGATCAGCGATCAGGGCGAATCCATGGTGCTGTGGGACGTGATCCTCACCTGGCCGGACTCCGGCATGACGGGGCACTACCTCATCGACGACGAGACAAGCTCGCTTCTCGGCATCGAGCTGAGGCTGGACAGCGCGGCGGTGGACTCGGAATACAAGGACATGGAGGTGGAGGGCGACGACGCGGACTACCACTACTTCCTCTGGCTCTTTTTAGGGCCGCTGGGTCTGGACGAATCCGATGTGGCCGCCATCTACTTCACCCACGAAAACAACACAGGCTATGTGCTGGTGACCTCCGACAGCGCGGAGGCGGATCTTCCCATCGTCCTGCGGCTGTCGGATCCCGTCGACTGGTGCTTTAGCATCAACATGCCCACGGTGGGCGAGGCCGCCTCCGATCCCGCGGAGCTCGACACCACGGCACTGCAACGATAAGCAATATATCATTTTCAACTTTTCAGAGGGTGAGAGACATGGATCAAAGAGAGTACAGGGATGACAGCGAAAAAACCTACGAGCGCACCGGAGCGTACCGCTCCTACGGCGGACGGGACGGCCGGGAGGGATACGGCCGGGAGACGGCCCGGAGCCGCGCCGGCGTCAGGCCCGCCCCCAACCGGGGCGGTTCCCAGGATCCCCTGCGGCCCCTGATCGTGGGGGCGGTGCTGTTCATCGCCTGCGTGGTGGCGCTGGTGATGAGCATGGTGCCCCGGGGAGCCAAGGCCCAGGCGGACACCTCCGGCGACACCGCCGGGCAGGAGGACAGTGCCGGCGACACCGGGCCGGATCTCTCCGGCCTTCCCGACGCCCTCCACGCCCTCTACGACAAGGTACCCGAGGCCAGGGACTATGTGCTGGCCTGGTTCGACCACCCCAAGGCCCAGCCCACCGAGAGCATCGACCTTAGCGGCCTCGATCTGAGCCGGGTGCCGGCCCTCTACCAGTGGGATAAGCGCTGGGGCTACTCCATCTACGCCGGGAACTACCTGGGCCTGTCCGGGTGCGGCCCCACCTGCCTCTCCGTGGTGGCCCTCTACTTCACCAAGGACGCCACCTTAAACCCCCAGAAGGTGGCGGAATACGCCACGGCCAACAACTACGCCACCGCGGGCGACGGCACCTCCTGGACGCTGTTCTCCCAGGGCGCGGCGGGGCTGGGCCTCACCTCCAAGGAGCTGTCCCTTGACCAGAGCCGGATCGACGCCGCCCTGGCCGCCGGGGATCTGGTGGTCATGGTGCTGGGCCCCGGCGACTTCACCACCACCGGCCACTACATCGTGGTCACCGGCGGCGACGGCACCGGCGGCTACACCGTCCACGACGTGAACAACCCCGCCAACAGCGCCAAAACCTGGACCTTCGAGCAGCTCAAGGATCAGATCCGGAACATCTGGGCCATGAACAAGGCATAAAAGATCAGAAAATTCCATATATAGCTGACGGGAGTCGAACCCGTGGGTTCGACTCCCGTCAGCTATAGACAAGGGACGGATCGCGCGGCGCCATCCCTTGTTGTTTTTTTGTCAATTTCAGAGCTTTAAAGCTTGACAACCTCCGGGGCGGCCAATATAATAAATCTACGTAAGCCTCGGGGATTATGTCAACAAATGGAATCTCGGATTTCCCGCGTCGGCATAAATCGGGTTTACCTATTCTATTTTTAAAAAGGGTGTGGGAGAAATGAAAAAACGTTGGCTCTGTGTGATTTTGGCGCTGGTTCTGGCGGCGGGGTTCCTGCCGGGGACGGCGCGCGCGGCGGACGCCTGGACGGCGGCCCCCGTCGAGTCTCACTATTTCTATGACCAGCTGAATGATCGGGCCAAGGCTATCTACACAAAGCTCCTGGACGAGTTTACAGGGGCTGAAAAGAAATCCTATTACGACGGCACAAAGACCATCGACCTCATCGGCCTTGAGGGCGTGGATCTGGACGCCGTGAGGGCGTATGTCAAGAAGGGCAACAAGGATCTCTTCAACGACTTCTGCGCCGCCAAGGACGCGCTGGATCTGGATCACTCCGAGATCTGGTGGATGGACTCCGGGTACCTCACCTTCCGGGTGACCCAGGACACCGCAAAAACCAACAATTACGACGGCTATCACGTGATTATCGGCCCGGGCCGGGGCAATACCTATCTGCTGGGCGGCCAGACCATCCAGGACGTGGCGGGGAAGGATCAGGAGATCAACGCCGCCATCGACGATATGGTGAAAAAGGCAGTGGACGCTCTCAACGCCAACAGCGCCGCCGGGAGCTACCTCCAGGCGGACAAGATCGCGTATCTGGTGAGCCACATCCACGACCAGATCACCAAGGGGATCCACTACCGCTATGAGATCGAGTGCCGCGACGGCGGCGTCAACGCCAAATACATACGCACCATCTACGGCTTCGCCACCCACGAAGGCGTCTGCGAGGCATACGCCCGCACCCTCCAGGTGGCCCTGCGGCGGGCCGGCATCCAGTGCGTGCTGATCCACGGCGTTCAGACAAAGGGCACCCCGGAGGATCACATGTGGAACGCGGTGAACATCCCCGACGCCGACGGCACGGCCCGCTGGTATGTGGTGGACGCCACCTGGGACGACCCGCTGACGGCGGACTACACCGGCAAGCGGGATCTGAACTTCAACGGCGGCCTGGACGGCAAGGAGACAAACACCTACCTGCTGGTAGGCCAGTCCCTGGTGGGCGAGCATTGGCGGCCCTCGGGCTATGTGTCCACCGGCAATTTTGAGTTCACCTACCCCACCATCGAGAACGGCGCCTTCTCCGGCGAGACGGTGGAGGGCGATTTCAACGGGCTGGAGGTGAAATACTCCGCCGGCGGCACCATGGAGGACAGCACCTCCGCCGGAGTCTACACCGTGACCTACAACGGCATGAACGTGGAAGAGGCCCGTAAGCAGGGGCTCTACTTCATGGTGAAGATGTACGACTATCACGCCGACGGCACCGCCCACGTGATGGATGAGTGGTACTACGCCGACGCCTCTTTCATTGTCGCCGCCAACAACCCGTTTTTCCACGACTCCCCCGAGGGCCTGCGCATCTCCTCCGCCACCTGCGAGTATGTGGATATCGCCGTCACCACCCGGGAGCCGGAACAACGGAAAACGTGGGGCAATGACCCCAGCACCAGCTATCTCTCCAAAAACCCGGACGCCGGGTATTTCCACGGGGACGAGAGCGAGATCATCGCCCAGACAGGGATGCTCTACAACGTGAACGCCGGCTATGAGGCGCCCCCCTATGTGCTGACCCAGACCCCCGCCCCCAACGGCAACGCCACGGCGGGCGTGAAGTACCGCTTCAAGGTTACCTTTGACGACGACCTCTACCACATCCTGCCCGAGAGCAATAAGGCCGCGGATACATACGCCCAGGACTACGACCACGCCCAGAAAATCGAGCAGGTTCACGTCCGCTACGTCACCCGCCAGCAGGATCTGCACACCGGCGGCGAGAAGGAAGTCACGATCGCCGGCGATCTGCCCTTTGACGAGGATCGCGACGGCATCGTGGATATGGACGGCGGCTATACCGAGTTCAAATGGATCTACAAATACGACGGCAGGTTCGACGACTGTCCCAACAGCGCCAAACACGTTGACGGCGCGTGCGACGTGAACGCGGGCTGTCCCATCGTGGGCGTGGAGTTCAATTTCCGGGCCTCCGACCTGTGGATCGACGACGTGACGGAGTATAACTTCTCCGTGGAGGGCGTTGTGGGCTCCCGCTCCGCCAAATTCCCCAACAATTTCTCCGTCATCTGCGTGGTCCCCGGCCTGTGCCCCGCCTGCTACCGCAGCCAGGGCATCGACTGGAACCTGTGGGGCCAGCCCACCCTGCTGGACGCCCCGGAGAACCTGGATCTTCTGAGCATGGCCAGAGAGGGCGGCACCGACGGCGCGACCCTCACGCTTTTGGACGAGCAGATGAAGCGGGACGAGCTGAACGGCCGGCTGATGCTGGTGGTGGAGGACAAGAGCGAGGGCGCTGGCAGCCGCGAGGAATATGAGATGCTCAACAAGGAGCTGGAGGAGAGCGAAAAAGGGCAGGAGCTTGAGGACCAGACCATCGCCGCCCGTATGCTCTTTGAGATCAACTTCAACCGCCTGTGCCCCATGGTGAAGCTGAAGCCCAACCAGGGCCAGTCCCTGCGCGTCCAGGTGGGCTACCCCGCCGGGGTGACCTACGAGTCCCTGGGCCAGGGCAAATATGAGCTGAAAGCCTACCACTTCACCCGCTGCGCGGAAAATGAAACCTGCAAGGAATATCTGGAGGAGCTCGCCAAAGCAAACAGCGCTTCCGAAAAGGCGGCCGTAAAAGCCTCCCACAACTGGGGAGCCCACATCGTCAGCGTGGAGGAGATTACCGTCATTCCCACCCCCTACGGCATGGTGCTCATGTGCAACGCCTTCTCCCCCTTTGAGATCGTGGCGATTAAGAAGGACGGCTCCCCCACCCCCACGGAGGGCGCCAAGACCCTGGTGGTCGTCTCCGACGGCAACGGCACCGTCAGCGTAGGCGGCCAGGACGCCGTGGGCGAAAACGGCAACGTGACATTTGACAACGCCAACGACTCCAAGACCTTCACCGTGAAGCCCCACGACGGCTACGTGGTGGACACCGTGTCCCTGGGCGGCACGGCCATCACTGTGGACAAGGAAAATAATACCTTCACCGTGGACAACGTTACGCAAAACGACGTCCTCAGCATCACCTTCCTGCCCGAAACGGTCAAAACCACAGAAGAAGAAAAATACGGCGCCACCGTGGTGTCCCAGGTCTGCGTCCATGCCAACCCAGGAGCCTATATAGAAGCTGGCCACACAGAGGACAAGGAAGCCTCCTGCACCACCGACGGCTGGAAGATGGGCGTCCAGTGCTCCGACTGCGGCCAGGTCATCTCCCGGGGCCAGTCCATCCCCGCTACGGGCCATGGGAACCTTGTGACCAGTAAAGAGGCCAAGGAACCCACCTGCACCGAAGACGGGAACACCGCCGAGATCCGGTGTGGAACCTGCCAGGCGGTCATTTCCAGCTACTCCGTGATCCAGGCCCTGGGCCATCTTTTCGAAAACTACACCCCCACCGGCGAAACTACCTGCCAGGGCACCGAAATGAAGGCCGTCTGCGAGCGGTGCAGTGCCGCCGAGGACACCCATTTTGACACCTCCGTGAAGTCGGAGCATCAGTTTGGGGAGTACGTCTATCAGAACGACGCCACCTGCACCAAAAACGGCACCGAGAAGCGCGTCTGCCAGCTCTGCGGGGCCGAGGAGGTGCGGGAGAAGCCGGGCACCATGCTCTCCCACGACGTGGATCCCACCACTCACCTCTGCCGGAATTGTCACGAGTATGTCTGCTCCGGGGGCCACACCCCCAAGACCGTTCCCGGCAAGGCGGCCACCTGCACGGAGAACGGTCTGACGGAGGGCCAGGTCTGCTCCGTCTGCGGCGAGGTTCTGAAAGCCCAGACCACCATTCCCGCCCAGGGGCACAAATTCCCCGCCGACCACACGGCGCAGGGCGCCGTCTGTTCCGTCTGCGGCGCGGTGATGCAGGCCACCGATCACGTGCCCGAGGAGCTCCCCGCCGTGGCGCCCACCTGTGACACCAACGGCCTGACGCGGGGCGTCCGGTGCTCCATCTGCCACCACATCATGGAGCCGCAGGAGGTGATCCCCGCCCTGGGCCACCAATTTGACACGGATAAGCTTGTCTGGGCCTGGTCTACCGACGGGCTCAACCAGGCGGCGGCCACCGTCCCCTGTTCCCGAGCCGGCTGCGGCCGTCAGGTGACCTTCGCGGCCCAACTGACCCTGACCACCATGGTGGAGGCCGGATGCACCGGCGCGGGCAGCGCCTCCGCCACCGCCACCGTCACCGTGGGGACGGAGACCTTTACCGACACCCGCACCGTGGAGCTGCCCGCCCTGGGCCACGACGTGAAGGACGGCGTCTGCGCCCGCTGCGGCCGCCACGTGGGGAGCTTCCCCAGCCACCCGGAGATCCGGCCCTACGACAGCTTCGCGGACGTGCCCGCCGGTATCTGGTACGAGGATGAGCTGAAATACGTCAACACCCGGGGGATCATGCTGGGCGGCGACGGCGGCAGATTCAAGCCGGAGGAGAACATCTCCCGCGTCCAGATGATGACGCTTCTGGCCCGCTTTGACCTGAACGCCGAATCCACCGGCGCAAACTGGCACGACGCCAGCATCGCCTGGGCCGTGAAGGCCAAAATCTCCGACGGACAGAACCCGGAGGCCTCCCTGACGCGGGAGGACTGCGTCACCATGCTCTGGCGCTATTACGGAGAACCCCTGGTGGACTACGATCTTGGCGCGTACGCCGACGCCGGTCAGGTAAATTCCTGGTCGCGCAGCGCCCTTGAGTGGGCCGTCAGCGTGGGCGTCATCCAGGGCACCGGCGACGGCACCACCCTCTCCCCCCAGGGCACCGCCACCCGCGCCGAGGCCGCCTGCATCTTCGCCAGATTCGCGAAGCTCCTGGAAGGCTGAATATCCAAGAACCATCCTCTCCCCCCACGGGTCGCCCGCGGGGGGATTTTTGCGCCCCGGCCCCGCCTTAATTTTCCCGCTCCAGCCTTGACAAAATCCCCTCTTGTGGTAAAATATCCAGTGTTGAAAAATAATTTAATTTCATGAAGCTTTCTCCCGGTGACGCCGGGAACCGAAAAGCATGGCATTTTACCTCATTTATGACAAACCGGCAGGCGTACCCGCATGGTTTACGGGTATGCCCGCAATACTATAGGAAGGGCGGGTTTTATGCGTACCGAGGTGCTTGGCGTGGAATTTGACGCCGTGACCATGGCCGAGGCCGTGGAGCGCGGCATGGCGATGCTGGACACCGCCGCTCCCGACTATGTGGTGACCCCCAACCCGGAGGTGGTGATGGTCTGCCGGGAGGATCCGGAGGCCGCCCGGGCCGTGGCCAACGCCTCCCTGGTGCTGCCCGACGGCATCGGCGTCGTCTACGGCGCCAAGATCCTGGGCCGGCCCCTGCCGGAGCGTGTCCCCGGCGCGGATTTTGCCCTGCACATGATGGAGCGGATGGCCGCCTCCGGCCGGAGCGTCTTTCTCCTGGGCGCCAAGCCGGGCGTGGCGGAGCTGGCCGCCGAAAAGCTCTCCGCCCGCTTCCCCGGCCTGCGGATCGTCGGCGTCCACGACGGCTATTTTCAGGACGACGGCCCCGTCATCGACGCCGTCAACGCCGCCGCCCCGGATCTTCTGCTGGTGTGCCTGGGCGCGCCAAAGCAGGAGAAGTGGATGCTTACAAACCGCGATAAGCTGAAGGTGCGGCTCATGGCGGGCCTGGGCGGCTCTCTGGACGTGTACGCCGGCGTGGTGGAGCGCGCCCCGGAGCGCTGGCAAAAGATGAATCTGGAGTGGCTTTACCGCCTCAAGAAGGAGCCGAAGCGCCTGGGGCGCATGATGAAGCTGCCAAAATTTCTGGTGTGTGTGGCCGGGGAGCGTCTTGGCGGGAAATGACCCGCCCTTCCCCTTATCAATCGGAAAGGATCTGTTTTTATGGTATATATTCTTCTGGCCGACGGTTTTGAAGAGGTGGAGGCCGTCTCCCCCGCCGACGCCCTGCGCCGCGCCCGGGTGGACGTGCAGCTGGTGGGCGTCACGGGCATGACCGTCACCGCCAGCCACGGTCTGCGTGTCGCCGCCGACGCGGCCCTGGCGGACATCGACCCCGCCTCCTGCGAGGCGCTGATCGTCCCCGGCGGCCTTCGGGGCGTGGAGAATCTGAAGGCCTCCCCCGCCGCCCTGGCGGCCATCAAAAAGGCTTACGAGGCGGGCCGGCTTGTCTGCGCCATCTGCGCCGGCCCCACGGTGCTGGCAAAGCTTGGCATCCTGGAGGGCAAAAGGGCCGTCTGCTACCCAGGCATGGAGGGGGAGCTTGCCGGCGCCGTCCCCCAGCCCGGCGCCAGGGCCGTGACGGACGGCAATGTGATCACGGGCCGTTCCGCCGGCACTTCCTGGGACTTCGCCCTGGCCATCCTCACCGCCCTGCGGGGCCCGGAGGCGGCCCAAAGGGTGGCCGCCGCCATCCACTATGACGGCTTCCAAGGCTGACCTCCGAAGGCTTGTCCGGGAGGCGGAGCGGCGTCTCTCCCCAACGGAAAAGGCGGAGAGCGACCGGATCCTGGCCGCCCGGTTCTTAGCGTCGGAGCCATACCGGCGGGCTAAGATCCTTCTTTTCTACGCCGGCGCGGGCCCGGAGCCGGACACGCGTCCTCTGGTGGACGCGGCCCTGGAGGCGGGCAAGACCGTGGCCCTCCCTAAGATCACCGCCCCCGGCGTCATGGAGGCCCGGCGTATCGCCGCCGCCGGGGAGCTTGTCCCGGACAAATACGGCATCCCCGCCCCGGCGGAGGGGAGCCAGCTCCTTCCCCCGGAGGCCTTCGACCTTATTTTAGTCCCCGGCGCGGCCTTCACCCCCGGCGGCATCCGCCTGGGGCGCGGCGGCGGGTACTATGACCGCTATCTTCCCCGCACCCGGGGCGTGAAGCTGGCCCTGGCGCGGCGCCGATTCATCTTCCCCGCCCTCCCCATAGAGCCCCACGACATCCCCGTGGACATCCTCATCACCGACGACTGAAACGCGAGGCCCCGAAGGGCCTCGCCAAAATCCCCCGCCCCCGCGAAATCATGGATTTCGTGGAAAAAGAAGGAGCGAAGTCAGCGCCCCCCAGCCCTTTCGGGGCCCCCGCGCGGTCTTTGACCGCGTGGGGAAAGGAGGAGCGAACCGTGCGACTGAGGGATGCGGCGGCCGCGTTAAGCGACCGCCGCGTCCCGAGGCAGAGCCGGTTCCGCGACGACGCCGTCAGCAGCCGCAGCCGCAGCCGTTGTTGTTGCAGCCGCAGTCGTTGCCGCAGCCGTTGCCGTTGTTGCCGCAGCAGCAGCACAGGACGATGATGATCAGGATGATCCAGAGACAAGAATTATTTCCGCCAAAGCACATAGTTTTACTCCATTCCGCCGACGCGCCCGGCAATTTGAAATGGTTTTTCTGTCAGCGCCGCGCGCGTTCCCGGCGTGACAGGATGACTTGCCTGCCATCTGGCTCATTCTATGCCGGGTGGGGAGCGCATGTCACGCAGACGCAAGGTTTTCGCTCCGGCGGCTCTCCCGCCGGCATCCCGGAAAAGGAGGTACCCATGTCCGGCAGCAAAGATGATTTCTGGAAGGAATTGATGGGCGAGGATTTCAAGGTCGACTCCCTTGACGGCGCGCCGGCCCAGCCCCCCGCGCCCCAAAAGCCCTCCCCGGAGAAGGCCGAGCCCCCTCGAACCGGATCGTCCGCCGTTCCCCCTAAGGCCACGGAGGCCCCCGCCTCCGGCGGCGGCCGCGATCCGGGCTTTACCATAGAATACGTCTCCCGCTCCGGCGAGCCGGCCGGCAATCCCCCGGAAAAACGCCCGGAGAAACCGGCGGAGCCTCCCCGGGCCGCCCAGGCCCCCTCCGCCGCCCCTTCGGCGTCCCCGCGGACGCCTTCCGGCGGCTCTCAGATCCCCCCGCGCAGGCCCGCGCAGAGCCCCGCCCCGCGTCAGCCGGCGGAGCCTCCCCAGGAGGAGCCCACCCGGCGCTTCGAGCCCATCCGGGAGCCTCTTGCGGAGGAGGACATCCCCGCCCCGGCCCGTACAGGCCGCCGCCGGCGCTCCAGGGAGGACAATTTCGAGGTGGAGTTCGACTTTGACGCCGAGTACCCGGATGTGAACGAAAAGGCCGTCCGGCGGGGCCGGACAAGGCGCACGGGGCTGATGTCGGGTATTCTGCTGTTCCTCTTCGTCATCTGCGTCAGCGTGGTGCTGGCGTGCCTGGGGTGGATGTGGGCCATGGACGTGCTGGGCTTTGACGGCACGGACGAGGCCGTGGAGGTCACCCTGCCCAAGAGCATCTTCACCGAGGATCAGGTGGAGGAGGAGAACGACGACGGCGAGACAGTGACCGCCACCGTGCTCCGGGCCGATATGGACGCGGTGGCGGAGGAGCTGTACGACAAGGGCCTCATCTCCTACAGGTGGCTTTTCAAGCTCTTCGCCGACATCTCCCACGCCGACACCAAGGTTCAGGCCGGCACCTACACCCTCAACATGAATTACGACTACCGGGCCATCATCCAGGGCATGAACCCCAAGAGCGGCCGCCGGAACACGGTGACGGTGGCGATCCCCGAGGGCTACACCATCTCCCAGATCGCGGCGCTGATGGAGAAAAACAACGTCTGCTCCGCCGCCGACCTGCTGAATTCCCTGGCCAACACCGATTTTGACTACGACTTTTTGAAGGACGACGACGTACCGCCCCTGGGCGACCCCAAGCGTCTGGAGGGGTACCTGTTCCCGGACACCTACGAGTTTTACGAGGACGACGACCCGGACGCCGTCATCCGGCGCTTCCTGGTGAACTTCGAGAAGAAGTGGGAGGACGGCTTTGACGAGCTGGCGGAGGCGCAGGGCCTCACCCGCCGCCAGATCCTGAACGTCGCCGCCATGATTGAGAAGGAGGCCGGCGTGGACGCCGAGCGGGATACCATCGCCTCCGTCATCTACAACCGCCTCAATCACCCGGAAACCCAGAACACCAACGGGTTCCTGCAGATCGACGCCACCATTTACTACGCCATCGCCGACACCGGGGAGGCGTTCTCCACGGAGCTCGACAGCCCCTACAACACCTATCTGCACCCCGGCCTGCCGGCAGGCCCCATCGCCAACCCCGGCATCGCCTGTATCCGCGCCGCCCTGAACCCGGCCAGCACCAAGTATTACTTCTACGCCCTGGGCACCAACGGCCGCCACAGCTTCTTCGAGACGTACAGACAGTTTTCCAACTTCGTAAACTCCGATAAATACGGCGGATAGACCTGCCGCGGACAAATTCATTCAAGGAGATACAAAAACACATGAAACCATTTGGCCTTAACGAACTGCGGGAGATGTTTCTCAAATTCTTTGAGACGAAGGGGCATCTGCGCCTTCCCTCCTTCTCCCTGATCCCCCAGAACGACCAGAGCCTCCTGCTCATCAACTCCGGCATGGCGCCCATGAAGCCCTTCTTCACCGGCGAGCAGGAGCCTCCCCGGCGCCGGGTCACCACCTGCCAGAAGTGCATCCGCACCGGGGACATCGAGAACATCGGCCACACGGCCCGCCACGGCACCTATTTTGAGATGCTGGGCAACTTCTCCTTTGGGGATTATTTCAAAAAAGAGGCCATTCCCTGGGCATGGGAGTTCCTGACCAGCCCCGACTGGGTGGGTCTTGACCCCGCGCGCCTCTACCCCTCCGTCTTTGCCGGGGACGCCCAAACCCCCGCCGACGACGAGGCCTACGCCATCTGGCGGGACGTGGTGGGCGTGCCCGAGGATCACATCGTCCGCTTCGGCCGGGAGGACAACTTCTGGGAGCACGGCTCCGGCCCCTGCGGCCCCTGCTCCGAGATCTACTACGACCGGGGCCCCGAGTGGGGCTGCGGCAAGCCCGACTGCCACGTGGGGTGCGACTGCGACCGGTACATCGAGGTCTGGAACGTGGTGTTCTCCCAGTTCGACAACGACGGCGAGGGCCATTACACCGAGCTTAAACAGAAAAACATCGACACCGGCATGGGCCTGGAGCGCCTGGCCTGCGTCTGCCAGAACGTGGCCAGCCTCTTTGACGTGGACACGGTGATGAACATCACCAACAAGGTCAGCGAGCTCACCGGCGCCCACTACGGCGAGTCCCACGATAAGGACGTGTCCCTCCGGGTCATCACCGATCATATCCGCTCCGGCGTCTTCATGATCTGCGACGGCGTCCTCCCCTCCAACGAGGGCCGGGGCTACGTCCTGCGCCGGTTGCTGCGGCGGGCCGCCCGCCACGGGCGGCTTCTGGGCGTCACCGAGCCCTTCCTCTTTGAGGTGGTGGACACGGTGGTGCACGAAAACGAGGGCCACTACTCGGAGCTCCGGGAGCGGCAGGCGTACATCACCCGCGTCATCCGGGTGGAGGAGGAAAATTTCGCCAAGACCATTGACGCGGGCCTGCGCATCTTCAACGATATGCTGGCGGAGCACAAGGCCCGGGGGGAGCAGACCTTCTCCGGCGCCGACGCCTTCAAGCTCTACGACACCTACGGCTTCCCCATCGACCTGACCCGGGAGATGGCGGAGGAGCAGTCCATGACCGTGGACGAGACCGGCTTCAAATCCCAGATGGAGGAGCAGCGCCAGCGCGCCCGCAAGGCCCGGGAGGCCCTGGGCGATCTGGGCTGGGCCGGCGTGGAGTTCGGCAAGGACGTGCCCGAGACGGCCTTTGTGGGCTACACAGAAAAAACCGTTGACGACGCCAAAATCGTGGCCTTGGTGGTGGAGAACGAGCAGGCCGAGGAGCTGATGCCCGGCGTGGAAGGCATCGTGGTGCTGGATAAGACCCCCTTCTACGCCGAGATGGGCGGTCAGGTGGCCGACCACGGCGTCATCACCGCCGGGGACGCCTCCTTCACCGTCACCGACGTGCAGAAGAACAAGGGCGGCAAGTACATGCACTACGGCAAGCTCGCCGCCGGCATCCTGAAGCTGGGCGACACTGTCACCGCCGCCATCGACCTGGAGCGCCGGACAGCCGTCATGCGGGCCCACTCCGCCACCCACCTCCTGGACGCGGCCCTGCGGCAGGTGCTGGGCGACCATGTCCACCAGGCCGGCTCTCTGGTGGAGCCGGACCGGCTGCGGTTTGACTTCACCCACTTCGCCGGCCTCACCGGCGAGGAGCTTCTGCGGGTGGCGGACATTGTGAACCGGGAGATCCTGAAGGGCCTTCCCATCGTCACCGAGGAGCTGCCCATCGAGGAGGCCAAGCAGAAGGGCGCCATCGCCCTCTTCGGCGAAAAATACGGGGACATCGTGCGGGTGGTCACCATGGGCGGCGGCTTCTCCGTGGAGTTCTGCGGCGGCACCCATCAGGACAACACCGCGAAGATCGGCCCCTTCCGCATCACCGGCGAATTCTCCGTGGCCGCCGGCGTCCGGCGCATCGAGGCCATCACGGGCCTTGCGTATTTTAAAGAGAACGAGCGGATGAACCGCACCCTTTTGGAGGCGGCCAACGCCATGAAGACCTCCCCCTTCGAGCTGGTGGACAAGCTGAAGGCCAATCAGGAGGAGATCCGAAAGCTCCACCGCGACCTGGATTCCCTCCAGGACAAGCTGCGCTCCGGCGAGATCGGCCACTTCCTGGCCGCCGCCAAGACGGTGGGCGGCCTCCATGTGGTCACCGCCAGCCGTCCCGGCGCCACCCCCGACGAGCTTCGGAAGCTGGGCGACATGCTCCGCGACCGGGACAGCGCCGTGGTGGCGGTGATCGCCAGCGTGGACGGGGAAAAGCTGACCTTCCAGGCCGTCTGCGGCAAGGACGCGGTGGCGAAGGGCGTCAAGGCCGGCGACATCATCCGCGCCGTCTGCGCCGTCTGCGGCGGCAAGGGCGGCGGCCGTCCCGACTCCGCCATGGGCGGCGGCAAGGACGTGCTGATGCTGGACGACGCCTTGGCAAGTGTGGATAATTTCGTTGCCGGGAAGCTGGGGCTATAAGGTTATCCGCCTGCCCCCGGCGGGGGGTTATAAGGTGTCCGCCTTAACGGCGGACGGGAACTTGCTTTTCTCCTTTTGGATTTCCAAAAGGAGAAAAGGCAACAAAAGAGGAAAAGAAACCAGAGGGGGGCTTTCGTATTTTCCCCCCTCTGGACTACCCCTTTTAAAAACGACCGCACAGGGGCTTGCGAGCCCCTATGTGGAGAACCCCGGGGAACGCCCGCACGAAAGCAGGTCACGGAAAATGGGCTTCCCCACGCACGACGACTTCCCTTTCGTACGGGCCGGACACCCGGCCGGTCCACTGTCCGAATCTCCTGCACATTACGTACACCGCGCGCGTCCTTGTTACGAATGGTCTCTGCTTCTAACTCGCTTGGCCGCTCACAGCTCTATTATCCAAGACTTCGTTCCTATTTCCCCCGCGCTGGTGCGGTTGTGATCGTGGAAAAATTTTTAACGTCGCTCCCTCTCTCCTGCGAGCGCTCCCCCGGGGGAGTCCAGATGGGGGTCGCAATCCCCTCTGGTCGGTTCAAGGAGGAGTCCAGAGGGGGGAAATACGAAATCCCCCCTCTGGTTGCTTTTCTCCTCTTTGCTGCTTTCTCCTCTTTTGTGTTGACAAAAGAGGAGAAAGCAAATCCCTCCGCCCCGTAAGGGCGGAAACCTTATAAAACCCCGCCGGGGCAAGGCGGAACACAAAAAAGGAGTATGATCCCATGTCCGATGTTCTGAATTTCGACGAAAACTGCCTTTTCTGCAAAATCATCCGCGGAGATATCCCCTCCACCAAGGTCTATGAGGACAACCTGTGCTATGCCTTCCGGGACATCAACCCCCAGGCCCCTACCCACATTCTGGTGGTGCCCAAGGCGCATATCCCCTCCGTGGCGGAGGTCAACCGCCACAATGAGGCCCTGGTCGGGCACATCTTCACCGTCATCGCCAAGATCGCGGCGGACGAGGGGCTGGAGGGCGGCTACCGCGTCATCTCCAACTGCGGCCCCGACGCCTGCCAGTCCGTCCCCCACCTGCATTTCCACATCCTGGGCGGCGCCAAGCTGGGCGAGCGGATGGGCTAAGTGATGATCCTGAAGCTTTAAACTCAAAAGCGATTGATTTTCCCTGTCAAAAGTATTACAATCATAAAACCTTAACCATTTCAGGAGGTACACCATGAGTAAAGGAAAATTCTACCTTTCCACCGCCATCGCCTACGCGTCCGGCAAGCCCCACATCGGCAACACCTACGAGATCGTGCTGGCCGACGCCATCTGCCGCTTTAAGCGAATGGAGGGCTATGACGTGTACTTCCAGACCGGCACCGACGAGCACGGCCAGAAGATCCAGGAGAAGGCCGAGGCCGCGGGCGTCACGCCCCAGGCGTTTGTGGACGGCACCGCCGGGGAAATCCGGCGCATCTGGGATCTGATGAACACCAGCTACGACCGGTTCGTGCGCACCACCGACCCGGAGCACGAGCGGAAGATCCAGGATATCTTTGAGCGAATGCTGGCCTCCGGCGACATCTACAAGAGCAAATACGAGGGCTGGTACTGCACCCCCTGCGAGTCCTTCTGGACGGAGAGCCAGCTTGTGGATCACAAGTGCCCCGACTGCGGCCGGGAGGTGAAGTGGGCCGAGGAGGAGGCGTACTTCTTCCGTCTCTCCAAATACACCGAGCCTCTTCGGAAATACATCGAGGAGCACCCGGATTTCATCCAGCCCGAGGCCAGGAAAAACGAGATGATCAACAACTTCTTAAAGCCCGGACTTCAGGATCTGTGCATCTCCCGCACCAGCTTCACCTGGGGCATCCCGGTGCGCTCCGACCCCCGGCACGTGGTGTACGTGTGGCTGGACGCCCTCTTTAACTACGCCACCTTCCCGGGTCTCGAGGTGAACGGGCAGCCCTGCGGCGAGAACTACAAGAAATACTGGCCGGCGGACGTGCACCTCATCGGCAAGGATATTTTGCGGTTCCACACCCTCTACTGGCCGGCGTTCCTGATGTCCATGGGCCTTCCCCTGCCCAAGCAGGTGTTCGGCCACCCGTGGCTTCTCATGAGCGACGGCAAAATGTCCAAATCCAAGGGCAACGTCCTCTACGCCGACGATCTGGTGGCGCTCTACGGCGTGGACGCGGTGCGCTACTACGTGCTCCACGAGATGCCCTTCGCCTCCGACGGCACCATGAGCCACGACCTTGTCATCGAGCGGATAAACTCAGACCTGGCCAACATTCTGGGGAACCTGGTGAACCGCACGGTTTCCATGCAGAACAAGTATTTCGACGGCGTGGTGGGCTCCAACGCCAACCTGGAGCCCGTGGACGCGGAGCTCATCGAGCTTGCCCTGGCAACCCCCCGGCGGTGTCAGGAGAAGATGAACACCCTCCATGTGGCCGACGCCATCGACGAGATCTTCACCCTCCTCCGCCGCGCCAACAAGTATGTGGACGAGACGCAGCCCTGGGTGCTGGGCCGGAGCGAGGAGACGAAGCCCCGCCTGGCCACCGTGCTCTATAACCTGCTGGAGACGGTGCGCATCAGCGCCGCCCTCCTCTCCCCCTTCCTCCCGGAGACGGCGGAGAAGATCTTCGCCCAGCTGAACCTGCCCGTATCCGGTTGGGACAGCCTTTCCTCCTTTGGCATCCTCCCGGAGGGCCATAAGATCGGAAGCGCCCAGATCCTCTTCGCCCGCATCGACCCCGCCAAAAAGGCCAAGGAGATTGAGGAATTCTACGCCGCCAAAAATCCCGCCCCCGTCTCCAACCCCGTCCTCCCCGACGTAACCATTGACGAGTTCGCCAAATGCGACATGCGGGTGTGCAAGGTCCTCAGCTGTGAGAACGTGAAAAAGTCCGAGCGGCTATTGAAGTTCACCCTGGACGACGGCTCCGGCGCCCCCCGGCAGATCCTCTCCGGCATCGCCAAATTCTATAAGCCCGAGGACCTGGTGGGCAAGACCGTCGTGGCCATTCTGAACCTCCCTACCCGGAAGATGATGGGCCTGGAGTCCAACGGTATGCTGATCTCCGCCGTCCGTGAGGAGAACGGCGAGGAGAAGCTCCACCTCCTCATGCTGGACGACGCCATCCCGGCGGGCTATAAGCTCTGCTGAAAAAATCGACAACAAAAAAGAGCGCCGCAGGGCGCTCTTTTTTGTTGCGCAAAGGCCGAACGGTATGGTGCTTTATGATAGCCAGGGATATCGTTTAGATATATAATTTCAAAGAAAAAATTATTGATTTGATGTAGTATTCGCCGTAAAAACCGTAGTATATAGGTGAAGCCGGAAAGGAGGCGGGGCGATGATGGAAGATGAAAAAATCATTGAATTGTTTTTCGAGCGGTCAGAGCAAGGCATACGGGAGCTGGACATGAAATACGGTAAAATCTGCCGCAATCTCTCGTATAACATCGTGAACAACAGGCAGGACGCGGAGGAATGTGTCAACGACGCTTACTTAGGCGCATGGAACGCCATCCCACCGGCGCGGCCCGACCCGTTGCTTGCCTATATCTGTAAGATCGTTCGGAATATTTCACTGAATGCCTATTACAAAAAGGGGGCGGCCAAACGAAGCAGCCGGTACACGATCGCCATGGAGGAAATAGAGGCCCTCATAGCAGGCCCTGACACGGTGGAAGCCGAGATGGAAGCTAAAGAGTTAGCCCGTATCATTGAGGAATTTTTGGACACGCTGACCCTCGAAAGCCGCGTTATTTTCATGCGCCGCTATTGGTTTGCCGACAGCTGCAAGGACATAGCCGAGCTTGTAGGGCTTTCGGAGAAAGACATCTCCGTCCGGCTGACCCGGATCCGCGAGAAGATGAAACAATATTTAAGTGAAAGTGATGTATTTATATGAACACAAAAAAGTTTTCCGGCGCTATGAGCGAGCTTGACAGCAAGTACATTGACGAGACCCTCAACTATAAGAAGAAATCCAAAAGCCCCGTTTGGGTGAAGTGGGGAGCTATAGCGGCCTGCCTGTGCCTTGCGGCGGCCGCCGGCATTTTCGGACTAAAACAGAGAGCTGATAATCACGGCGAATATAAAGCGCACATTTTCTCATCTTATGAGGAATTTGCCAGCGTCGTTCCCGATATACAAATTGTAGAGAATCTTTCCAAGCTTGACGGATTGGAGGTGACCATTTATGGAACGTTTAATGATGTTTCCATCGAGGATCATACAAAAATTGAAAACTATAGCTGGTTCGATATAAAAGCAAAACAAGGAGATAAGTATGTTGCTTTTGTTCACCTCATATTGAACGACAAAAACAGCGCCGCTGTTTATATAAAAAATAACTCTTTAGTAAACGAAACGGTCATAAACGGTGAACATATCTTTTACGCATACAATGCTGACGCGGAATATTGGGACGCTGTTGTTGAGGTAAATGGAAATTACTTCAATATTCTTTATTACTCCGCATCTGAACGGGATTTTATAGATTTTATCTCTGCATTGTTGAAAAAATGAGTTAGTCAAAACCGTCTTTCTATGCAAGGGCAGCCGAAAAATCGACTGCCCTTGTTCTATGCCGATATACAGAAAGGAGCGGCCAGCTATGACGAAACCGAGGTAGAAAACCCGTCAGGGCCTTTTCGTCAGTTTAAAATTCAATCGGCTCCACCGGCTCTGGCTGGTAGTGGATGAGCTCGTTGTAGAAGTTGGCCACGGACAGATTGACGTACGGCGTCAGATAGATGTTGAGCAGGGGCACGCCCAGGAGGCTCGATACCAGGTTGGCAGCGATGGACCACAGGATGAAGGAGAAATACAGCTTGAAAAGCCGCCACTTGTGGCCGCTCATCAGTCGCGCCGACTCCTTCATGCAGGCGACGGCCCCCTTGTCCGGATTGTCCAGAAGCACCATCACGGACAGGGAGAACATCAGACTCAGGATAAGGCCGGGGATCACCAGGAAAATACTGCCCACCGCTACCGCCAGACCCGTCAGCAGGCCGATGGCGATGGTCTTGAAGGTCATCTTGAAGCCGTGCATCAAAAAGCCCACGGAGGTGTCCTTCTTACGGCTCTCAAAGAGGATATGGTGGGTGTAGCCCGCCGCCAGGGGCAGGGAGATCAGCGTCACCAGCACCGACAGCAGCGGCCCCGCCAGGCCCCGTCCGGCAAAAAACTCCATGGCAGAGGGGACGGAGGCGTAGATCTGGTTGAGGATGGCCTGGAGCTGCGCCGGGTCGTCCAGCGCGTCCTGCAGCTGGCCGGCGTAGGAGTTCACCAGCTCGTTCACCGCCCTGACATACGCGTTGGCCCCGGAGAGCTCGCTGGCGAAGTAGTTGATCAGGTACCCCGCCAGGATATACACGGCGGCCACCAGCAGGATGGGGAGCATCCGCTGACGCAGGCGCGCTTTGGCCCCCAGCTTCAGCTCACGGGAATCGGAATACATCAGAAAAACCCCTTTCATTCGAGTGTATATAGCTGACGGGAGTTGAGCCCGCGGGTTCGACTTCCGTCAGCTACACAACATTTTTATAGATCCGCCGCAGAAGGAACAGGGACACGGCCAGGCTCACCGTCTCGGCAATGGGGAAGCACCACCACACCGCCCAGAGGCCAAAGGCCCGGGAGAAGATGTAAGCCACCGGCAGAAGCACCACGATCTGCCGCAGGAAGGAGACGATGGCGGAGTATACGCCGTTGCCCAGGGCCTGAAAAACGCTCCCTATGACGATGCAGGCCCCGCAAAGGAGGAAATGGATGGAGATGATGCGCAGCGCCGGGACGCCGATCTCCAACATAGTGGGGGAGGCGTCGAACATGCCCAGCAGCGCCTCTGGGAAGATCTGGAAGGCCAAAAAGCCCGCCGCCGTGATACATTCGGCGAAGATCACGCTGTACCGGACGGTCTTTTTGATGCGCTCCTTTTGCCGCGCGCCGTAGTTGTAGGCGATGATGGGCACCATACCGGCGTTCAGGCCGAAGACGGGCATACACACAAAGGACTGGATCTTGAAATACGCCCCGAACACCGCCGCGGCGGTGGAGGAGAAGGCCATCAAAATGCGGTTCATCACATAGCTCATCACCGAGCCGATAGCCTGCATCACCGTGGTGGGGATGCCGATGAGGAGCATCTGGCGGAAGACCCGCCACTGGCACCGGAACAGGAGACGCGGCTCTATGCGGATCTCCCGGTTGACAAAGTGGTTGAGGACAGCCCCCAGTATCGCCGCCGTGATCTGGCCGATGACCGTGGCCACCGCCGCGCCGGCCACGCCCATGCGCGGGAAGCCCGCCAGGCCGAAGATCATCAGGGGATCCAGGATGATGTTGATGACAGCGCCGGTGGCCTGGGTGACCATGGACCAGACGGTCCTGCCCGTGGACTGGAAAAGCCGCTCCGAGGCGATCTGGGCGAAGATGCCGAAGGAGAAGATGCAGACGATGGCCAGATACTGCACGCCGTATTCCAAAATCTCCGGATCCGTGTCCGCCGTCACCTGGGTGATCATGAAGGGCCGGGTCAGGAAAAGGCCGAAGACCAGGAAAATAAGATAGCACGCCGCCATCAGCAGGATGCCGTGGCGGGCCACCCTGTTGGCCTCCTCGGGCTTTTTCTCCCCCAGCGCCCGGGACAAAAGGGCGTTCATGCCCACGCCCACGCCGTTGGCAAAGGCGATGATCAGCGTCTGGATGGGAAAGGCCAGGGAGACGGCGGTCAGCGCGTTCTCGCTGACCCGGGAAACGAACATGCTGTCCACAATGTTGTACAGCGCCTGCACCAGCATGGACGCCATCATGGGAAGGGACATGGTAACCAGCAGCTTCCCCACGGGCATGACGCCCATCTTGTTCTCTTTCATCTCTTCGTCAAACCCCACTTCCTGTCACTTTCTATCATAATCGATTTATAAAATTTGTCAAGTGCAATATACGGGCCGTCACCCTGGCGGCCCGTATATTTATGTGAAAATTGCATGAATAAAGTCAGTAAATTTGCTTGACAATACTTGTTTTTATGATATAATACACTATGCCAAGGTTTATTTGAAGTACCTCACCGCCGAGGCGAACAGCTTCATATCATATTCGCCGGGGACGTTCCTGTAGAGTCCCCCCACGCGCTCGGAGTGGCCCATCTTGCCGAAGACGCGCCCGTCTGGGCTGGTGATGCCCTCGATAGCGGCCACGGAGCCGTTGGGGTTGTGGGCGATATCCATGGTGGGACGGCCGGTGAAGTCCACATACTGGGTGGCGATCTGTCCCTTTTCGGCCATCAGGGCCACGGTCTGGGCGGAGGCCAGGAACTTGCCCTCGCCGTGGGAGATGGGGACGGTGAAGACCTGTCCCGGCTCGGTGGCGGCCAGCCAGGGGGACTTGTTGGAGGCCACGCGGATCCGCACCAGGCGGGACTGGTGGCGGCCGATGGTGTTGTAGGTCAGGGTGGGGCACGTCTCGTCGGTGTCCAGGATCCGGCCGTAGGGCACCAGACCCAGCTTGATGAGGGCCTGGAAGCCGTTGCAGATGCCGCCCATCAGGCCGTCCCGGCGCTCTAAGAGGGTGGTGACGGCGTCCTTCACCTGTCCGGCGCGGAAGAAGGCGGTGATGAACTTGCCAGAGCCGTCCGGCTCGTCGCCGCCGGAGAAGCCGCCGGGGATAAAGACGATCTGGGACTCCTCCACCAGCCTTGCAAATTCCTCCACGCTCCGGGAGATGGCGGCGCTGGACTGGTTGCGCACCACGAAAATCCTGGCCTCGGCACCCGCCTCCTCAAAGCGGCGGGCGGTGTCGTACTCGCAGTTGGTGCCGGGGAACACGGGGATCAGCACCCGGGGCCTCGCCACGGATGCCTTGGGGCTGACGCGGGTGATGGCCGTGAAGCTGTACTCCGGGGCGGGGACGTCGTCCCCGGCGCGGGTGGGATAGACCTTCTCCAGCTTCCCCTCCCAGGCATCCAGGAGGGCGGAGAGCTCTACGCCCTCGTCCTTATACTCGATCTCGCCGCTGGCGGTGGTGACGCCCAGGACGTTCCCGGCGGCCTCCCCCGTCAGCTCCAGCAGGAAGGAGCCGCAGCAGGGGGCAAAGAGGCTGTCCATATCCACAGAGGAAGAGAATTTGAAGCCCACGCCGTTGCCGATGCACATCTTGAACACCGCCTCGGCGGGCCCGCCATAGGTGGGGGTCCAGGCGGCCACGGCCTCGCCGGAGCGGAGGAGCTCCGTGACCTTAGCGTACAGCTTTTTCAGGCTTTCGGCGTCGGGCAGGCCGTTTTTCGTCTCCGGCTTCAGCCAGATGACCTTGTGGCCGGGGGCCTTGAACTCCCCGGAAACCACGTCGCTCTCCTTCCCCATGGTGACGGCGAAGCTCACTAAGGTGGGCGGCACATCCAGCGTCTCAAAGGAGCCGGACATGGAGTCCTTGCCGCCGATGGCGGCGATGCCCAGCTCCCGCTGGGCCTTCAGGGCCCCCAGAAGGGCCGCCAGGGGCTGGCCCCAGCGCTCCGGATCGCCGCCGGGGCGGCAGAAATACTCCTGGAAGGTGAGGTACACGTCCTCAAAGGCCGCGCCCTGGGCGATGAGCTTGGAGACGGACTCCACCACCGCCAGATACGCGCCCCGGAAGGGGCTGGCCTCGGTGATGGTGGGGTTATAGCCCCAGGCCATAAAGGAGCAGTCCGCCGTGTGCCCGTGATCCAGGGGGAGCCGGTGGGCCATGGCCTGGATGGGCGTCAGCTGGTTCTTCCCGCCGAAGGGCATCAGCAGGGAGGCGGCGCCGATGGTGGAATCGAACCGCTCGGAAAGTCCCCGCTTGGAACAGACGTTCAGATCGGAGACGGTTTTCAGCATATTTTCGGTAAAGGCGCCGGTCACCTCCACGGGGATCTCCCGGGGGGCCGGAACCTTGACGGCGGTGTGCTTGGGCGCGCCGTTGGTGTTCAGGAAGTCGCGGGAGATATCCACGATCTTCTTCCCGTTCCACTCCATCACAAGCCGGGGCTCCCGGGTGACAACGGCCACCACGGTGGCCTCCAGATTCTCCGCATCCGCCAGCTTCAGGAATTCGTCCCTGTCCTCCGGCGCCACCACCACGGCCATACGCTCCTGGGATTCGGAGATGGCCAGCTCCGTGCCGTCCAAGCCCTCGTATTTCCGGGGGACGGCGTTCAGGTCGATGAGAAGTCCGTCGGCCAGCTCGCCCACGGCCACGCTGACGCCGCCGGCGCCGAAGTCGTTGCACCGCTTGATGAGGCGTGTAGCGATGGGGTTGCGGAAAAGCCGCTGGAGCTTGCGCTCCTCGGGGGCGTTGCCCTTCTGCACCTCGGCCCCGCAGGTTTCCACGGAGTGGGCGTTGTGGGCCTTGGAGGAGCCTGTCGCGCCGCCGATGCCGTCCCGGCCCGTGCGGCCGCCCAGCAGGATCACGATATCCCCGGGGGTGGGGGCCTCGCGCCGTACATTTTCCGCCGGGGCCGCGCCCAGAACAGCGCCGATCTCCATATGCTTGGCCGCGTAGCCGGGGTGGTAGATCTCGTCCACAATGCCGGTAGCCAGACCGATCTGGTTGCCGTAGGAGCTGTACCCCGCCGCCGCGCCGGTGACAAGCTGCCGCTGGGGGAGCTTGCCGGTCATGGTCTCGGACACCGGCACGGTGGGGTCGGAAGCGCCTGTGACGCGCATGGCGGCGTAGACGTAGCTGCGCCCGGACAGGGGGTCGCGGATAGCTCCGCCGATGCAGGTGGCCGCGCCGCCGAAGGGCTCGATCTCGGTGGGGTGGTTGTGCGTCTCGTTCTTGAAGAGCAGCAGCCAGTCCTGGGGCTCCCCGTCCACGTCGATTTTAATTTTTACCGTGCAGGCGTTGATCTCCTCGGACTCGTCGAGCTTGGGCAGCAGGCCTTTTTTCTTCAGGTATTTGGCGCCCACGGTGGCGATATCCATGAGGCAGGGGGGCTTTTTGTCCCCGCACTCCACGCGCATGGACAGGTAATTTTCATACTCCGCCTGGGCCTCGGGATCGTCGAAGGTCACGCTGTCGATATGGGTCAGGAAGGTGGTGTGGCGGCAGTGGTCGGACCAGTAGGTGTCGATCATGCGGATCTCGGTGATGGTGGGTTCCCGGCCCTCGGACTTGAAGTAGTCCCGGCAGAAGAAGAGGTCGTCGGCGTCCATAGCCAGGCCGTATTTGGCGACGAATTCCTCAATGGCCTCGTGGTCGAGGCTTGTAAAGCCCGTCAGCGTCTCCACCTGGGTGGGGACGGTGTAGGCGGTCTTCAGCGTCTCGAAGGTATCCAGGGACGCCTCCCTGGCCTCCACGGGGTTGATGACGTATTTTTTGATCCTCTCCACATCCTTCCGGGAGAGCTTGCCCCGGAGCACATACACCTTGGCGGTGCGCACCGTGGGGCGCTCCCCCTGGGAGATGATCTGGATGCACTGGGCCGCGGAATCGGCCCGCTGGTCGAACTGGCCCGGCAAATACTCCACGGCGAAGACCGTGCCGCCGGCGGCGTCCAGCTCAGAATAGGTCACGTCAAGCTGGGGCTCGGAGAAGACCGTCCGCACCGCCGTATGGAAAAGCGCCTCGTCGATCCCCTCCACGTCGTAGCGGTTGAGGACGCGCACGCCCCGGAGCTCCCGGATCCCCAAAAGCTCCCGCAGATCCGACGCCAGGGCGTCGGCCTCCAGCGTCAGGCCGTTTCGTTTCTCCACATATACTCTGTAAACCATGTCCAGTCCCCTTCTCAATCCTTCAGGGCGTCCAGCGCCCGTTTTCCGATATCCCGGCGGCAGAAGCCGTTTTCAAAGGTCACGCTGTCCGCCACCTGATAGGCCGCCTCCACGGCCTTTTGAAGCGTATCCTCCACGGCCACGCATCCCAAGACGCGCCCGCCGTGGCTTAAGAGCTTGCCGTCCTTCGTCTCCGCCCCGGCCACGTAGATCTCCCGGTTTTCCCCCAGGGTGGGAAGCGCGATCTCATACCCGCTCTGATATTTGACGGGGTAGCCTTTGGAGGCCAGCACCACGCAGCAGGCGGATTTTTCAGAGAACTTGACCTCCGTCTCGGCAAGCCGCTCCCCGGTCACCGCCCGCATGACGGTGAGGAGATCGGACTCCAGAAGCGGCAGGACTACCTGAGTCTCCGGGTCGCCGAAGCGGCAGTTGTATTCGATGACCTTGGGGCCGTCGCGGGTGAGCATCAGGCCGAAATAGAGGCACCCGCGGAAAGGCCGCCCCTCGGCGTTCATGGCCTCGATCGTGGGCAGAAAGATCTCCTTCATGCATCTTTCCGCGATCTCCGGGGTGTAATAGGGATTAGGGGCCACGGTGCCCATGCCGCCGGTGTTGGGGCCGGTGTCGTTGTCCCCCGCCCGTTTGTGATCCATGCTGGACACCATGGGCACCACCACATGGCCGTCGGTGAAGCTGAGCACCGAGACCTCCGGGCCCTCCAGGTACTCCTCGATGACCACGGTGGAACCGGAGGCGCCAAATTTGCCCTCCGCCATCATCTGGCGGATGGCTTCCTTGGCCTCGGCCACGGTCTTCGCCACGGTGACGCCCTTGCCCAGGGCCAGGCCGTCGGCCTTGACCACAATGGGCGCGCCCACCCTGTCCACATAGCGAAGGGCCTTGTCCATGCTGGTGAACGTCTCGAAGCGGGCCGTGGGGATGCCGTATTTCTTCATGAGGCGCTTGGAGAATGCCTTGCTGGCCTCGATAACGGCGGCGTTTTTGCGGGGGCCGAAGGCGGGGACGCCCGCCTTCTCCAGCTCGTCCACGCACCCCAGCGCCAGGGGGTCGTCCGGGGCCACCACGGCGTAGTCCACCTTCTGCTCCACGGCGAAGGCGACGATCTTCTCAATGTCCGTGGCCCCGATGGGGACGCACTGGGCGTCCGCGGCGATGCCGCCGTTGCCGGGGAGGGCGTAAATGACGTCCACCGCCGGGTTCTTTTTCAAGGCCTTGATAATGGCGTGCTCGCGGCCTCCGCCGCCAACCACAAGAATTTTCATTAAAACGCCTCCGTATTTCAATTCCCAAATCCAATATTTTTTCCGGCGGCATGTACGTCGGAAAAAATCCCTTTTGTTTTGCGCAGTGTATGGCCCTCCGGGCCATGCGCGGAGCAAAACAGCAGGGGAAATACTCTGAATTTCGCAAAATTCAGAGTATTTTCCCGCACGTTCTTTATGGCTTGAAAGGGCTTTGCCCTTTCAAGCCAGATCAGTGGTGGAATAACCTCATCCCGGTGAAGGCCATAGCCATACCGTATTTGTTCGCGACTTCGATCACGTTGTCGTCCCGGACGGAGCCGCCGGGTTCGGCGATATAGCGGACGCCGCTCTTGTGGGCCCGCTCCACGTTGTCCCCGAAGGGGAAGAAAGCGTCGGAGCCCAGGGACACGTCGGCGACGGTGTCGAGATATGCCCGCTGCTCCTCGGCGGAGAAATACCGGGGCCGCTCGGTAAAATAGCGCTGCCAGACGCCGTCGGCGGTAACGTCCTCCTCGTTGTGGTTGATGAAGCCGTCGATGACGTTGTCCCGGTCGGCGCGGCCCAGGCCCTTCTGGAAGGGCAGCTCCAGCACCCGCTGAGACTGCCGCAGATGCCAGGTGTCGGCCTTGCCGCCGGCCAGGCGGGTGCAGTGGATGCGGCTCTGCTGGCCGGCGCCCACGCCGATGGCCTGTCCGTCGGCGGCGTAGCAGACGGAGTTGGACTGGGTGTACTTCAGGGTGATGAGGGAGATCACCAGATCCCTCTTGGCGAAGTCCGGGATGTCCTTGTTCTCCGTCACCACGTTGTTCAAAAGCGCGTAGTCGATCTTGAAGTCGTTGCGGCCCTGGGAGAAGGTGACGCCGAAGACCTCCTTGGTCTCCTCATGCTCGGGAACATACTTTTCGTCGATCCTCACCACGTTATACCCGCCCTTTTTCTTGGCGGAGAGGAGCTCCAGCGCCTCGGGGGTGTAGCCGGGGGCGATGACGCCGTCGGACACCTCCCGCTTGATGATTTTGGCGGTTGTGGCGTCGCAGATATCCGAAAGGGCGATCCAGTCGCCAAAGGAGCTCATGCGGTCGGTGCCCCGGGCCCGGGCGTAGGCGCAGGCCAGGGGGGAGTCGTCCAGGCCCGGGATATCCCGGACGAAGCAGGCGGCCTTCTGGGTGTCGGAGAGCTTCAGGCCGATGGCGGCCCCGGCGGGAGAGACGTGCTTGAAGCTGGCGGCGGCGGGGAGACCCAGCTCCCGCTTCAGCTCCCGGACGAGCTGCCAGGAGTTGAGGGCGTCCAGGAAGTTGATATACCCGGGGCGGCCGTTCAGCACCTCGATGGGCAGGGGCGCGCCGGAGCGCATATAGATCTTTGACGGCTTCTGGTTGGGGTTACAGCCGTATTTCAGTTCAAATTCTGTCATGTCGCACCTCACACGTTCTTGTTTATGATGACGCTGTCGGCCTGGCCGGAGGCTAAGTCGATGAAGCTCACATAGAGGGACACCTTGTTGTCGCCGTTCAGGTTTTCCCAGAGAAGCTCCGCCAGCTCCCGGGCGCTCTCCGCCTCCACGGCCACGCGCTCCGGCTCCCCCGCAAAGCTGGGGATGGGGTTCCCGTCGCACCGGTAGGTGTGGATGAAGTGGCCCGTGCCGGGAACGGGGCGGTCGTACTCGTAGAAATACCGGCAGCAGCAGGCGGGGTCGCCGTCCATGGATTTGAGGATGGACAGCTTGCAGCCGCCGTCCGGCGTGATGACGCCGGAGATGCGGGGCGTCCAGTTGGGGCCGTCCGGCTCAAATTCCCGGGTCCGAAGGGCGGCGGCAAAGCTTTCGCCCGCCCGGAGGGCATCGGCCACGGTGTCGGTCTGGTCGCCGTTGGTGACCACGAGGGTCCCGTTCACCGCCCGCACGGGGTGGTAGATGATGAGGCTGGGATCCTCCATCTTGCTCTCGTCAAAGGCGCGGGTGCGGATGCCGTCCTCCGTGGCCTCAAAGACCCGGTTGCGGCTGTTCTGGCTCCGACCCATGATGAAGTAGGCCGCCACGGCCTTTTTGCCGTCCTTCGTCCGGCCCAAGATGATGCCCCGGCCGGGGTAGGTGTTCTCCCTGAGAAGCTTGGCGATGTCGTAGATCATGCTTTCCCCTCCACAATTGCTTTTGAAACGGTCTGGGCGGCCTGGGGGAGAATGACCCACTCGGCCTCCTGCATGACGCGCTTTTGCAAAATTTCCGGCGTGTCGCCGTCCTGTACCTCCACGGCCTTCTGGGCGATGATCCGCCCGCCGTCGGGGATCTCGTTGACGAAATGCACCGTGGCCCCGGTGACCTTGACGCCGTAGGCCAGGGCCGCCTCGTGCACCTTCAGCCCGTAGAAGCCCTTGCCGCAGAAGCTGGGGATCAGGGCCGGGTGGACGTTGATGATGCGGCCGGGCCATTTGGCGGTGAAATCGGCACTCAGGATGCTCAAAAAGCCCGCAAGGATGATGAGGTCGATGCCGTGGGCCTCAAGCTCCTCCTGGAGCCGCGCCTCGAAGGCCGCCCGGCCGCCCAGCTCCTTTTTGAGCAGGGTCAGCGTCTCGATCTCGGCCATTCTGGCCCGCTCCAGGGCGTAAGCGCCGTCCACGTTGGAGATCACCAGGGCGATCTCCCCGTCCCGCAGAAGGCCGCTCTTCTCGGCGTTGATCAGGGCCTGCAGATTGGTGCCGCCGCCGGAGACGAGCACCGCGATCCTCGCTCTCAGCATAGGCGCATCCTCTCCTGGGAGCGCGCCACCATCCCGCAGACGTAGGCGTCCTCGCCGGCGGCTCTCAGGGCCGCCAGGGCCTTGTCCGCGTCCTCCGGGGCCACGATGACGGTCATGCCCACGCCCATGTTGTAGACGTTGAACATCTCCCGCTCCGGCACGCCCCCCAGGCGGGCCAGGAGGGTGAAGATGGGCGGGATGTCCAGGCTGGCCCTGTCAATTTTCGCCCCCAGGCCCTCCGGCAGGGCGCGGGGGATATTCTCATAGAACCCGCCGCCGGTGATGTGGGCCACGGATTTGACCCGCACCGCGTCCATCAGCGCCAATACGGGCTTCACATAGATCCGGGTGGGCGTCAGAAGCGTCTCGCCCACGGTTTTGCCGCCCAGCTCGTCGAAAACGTCCGTCAGGGCGGTATGGGAGTCGGCCAGGATCTTCCGCACCAGGGAGAAGCCGTTGGAGTGGACGCCGGAGGATCTGAGGGCGATGATGACATCCCCTTCGGCCACGGAAGCGGGCTTCAGAATCTTCTCCCGGTCCACGATCCCCACGGCGAAGCCGGCCAGATCGTATTCGTTTTCCAGCATGAGGCCGGGGTGCTCGGCGGTCTCGCCGCCGATGAGGGCGCAGCCGGCCCGGACACAACCCTCGGCCACGCCGCCCACGATGGCGGCGATCTTCTCGGGGATATTGCGCCCGCAGGCGATGTAGTCCAGGAAGAAAAGGGGCCTGGCGCCGCAGCAGACGATGTCGTTGACGCACATAGCCACGCAGTCGATGCCCACGGTGTCATGCTTATCCAGCTCGAAGGCCAGCTTCACCTTGGTGCCCACGCCGTCGGTGCCGGAGACGAGGACGGGTTCGCGCATGCCGGCAAGATCCGGCACAAAGGCGCCGCCGAAGCCGCCGATGTCGTCGTCCGCGCCGGGGATCACGGTGCGCCTGATGTGGGCGCGCATCAGCTCCACGGCCTTGTAGCCGGCGGTGATATCCACCCCGGCGGAGGCGTAAAAATCGGATCTGGAGTCGTTCATATAAATTCAAAATCCTTTCCTTATTCCCCAAGCATCTAATTATTTTTTCCGGCGGCATGTACGTCGGAAAAAATCCGCACGTTTCCTCTTTGGCGTTGAAAGGGCGTCAGCCCTTTCAATGCCAGTCATTCCTCCCCGTTCCAGCAGTAGGTGCAGAGTTTACATTTATCGATGCCGACGGCGGAGAGGGTGCCGTCCAGGGTCTGGTACTCCAGGGAGTCGAATTTCAGGGTCTTGCAGATGTGCTCGCGCATGGCGCGGCCTCTGGAGGTGGTGCCGTCCACATATTCGCCGGCGTGGGCGAAGCCCTCCTCGCCCTCCAGGGTCTTGATGGTGCGGCGGGCGATGAGCTCCATCTCGCTGGTGGAGCGGGAGAAGTTGAGGTATTTGCACCCGTACATAATGGGCGGGCAGGCGGAGCGCATGTGGAGCTCCCCCGCGCCGTTATTGCGCAGGAAGTCCACGGTGCCGGCCAGCTGGGTGCCCCGGACGATGGAGTCGTCCACAAAGAGCAGCTTCTTTCCCTCGATGAGCTCGTGGACGGGGACAAGCTTCATTTTCGCCACCTGGTTGCGGATCTCCTGCTTGTGGGGCATGAAGGAGCGGGGCCAGGTGGGGGTGTATTTGATGAAGGGGCGGGCGAAGTCGATGCCGGACTCATTGGAGTAGCCGATGGCGTGGGCGGTGCCGGAATCCGGGACGCCGCAGACGTAGTCCACAGCGGGGATGCCGTTGTGCTCCCGGTCGTATTTTGCCATCAGGTGGCCGTTGCGGGCCCGGGACAGCTCCACGTTGGCGCCCTCGTAGCGGGAGTTGGGGTAGCCGTAGTAGGTCCAGAGGAAGGTGCAGATCTTCATCCTGTCGCCGGGGGCGGCCAGCTGTTCCATGCCGTCGGCGGTGACGCGCACGATCTCCCCGGGGCCCAGATCCCGCACACAGCGGTAGCCCAGCTTTTCAAAGGCGAAGGACTCGAAGCTGACGGCCCAACCGTCGTCGCACCGGCCCACGATGATGGGCAGGCGCCCCAGTCTGTCCCGGGCGGCGATGATCTCCCCTTTGTCCGTGAGGATCAGCAGGGAGACGGTGCCCTCGATCTTCTCCTGGGCGAAGCGGATGCCGTCGGCGAAGGTGCGCTGTTGGTTGATGAGGGCCGCCACCAGCTCGCACTGGTTGACCCGGCCGCCGCCCATGGCCTCGAAGTGCCCGTAGGTGGCATCCAGAAAGCGGCTTGCCAGCTCCTCCTGGTTGCGGATGATGCCCACCATGCCGATGGCGTAAACGCCCAGGTGGGAGCGGATCAGCAGGGGCTGAGGGTCGGTGTCGGAGATACAGCCGATGCAGGAATTGCCCTTCAAATCCTCGGCGTCCTGCTCGAACTTGGTGCGGAAGGGGGTGTTCTCGATGTTGTGGATCTCCCTCTGCAGGCCGGCCTCCGGGCTCCAGGCCGCCATACCGCCCCGGCGGGTGCCCAGGTGAGAGTGGTAGTCGGTGCCGAAAAATACGTCGTATACCGCGTTGCGCTTGCTGGCAACGCCAAAAAATCCGCCCATTAAAATACCTCCAAAATCGTCGTCACGGAACTGACCTATACCGGTCAGCCGTTGAGCTTTGCCTGTACCTCCGCGTCGCTGCGCAGAACCTTTTCGGCGGCGGCGGCACGGGCATCCGAGAGCTTGCGCTCCAGCTCCGGGTCGGCGACAGCCAGGATCTCCACGGCCAGGAGGGCGGCGTTCTGCGCGCCGTTGATGCCGACGGCAGCCACGGGGACGCCGGGGGGCATCATGACGGTGGAGAGCAGGGCGTCCATGCCGTCCAGGACGGCGCCCTTGCAGGGGATGCCGATGACCGGCAGGGTGGTGTTGGCGGCCACGGCCCCCGCCAGGTGGGCGGCCATACCGGCGGCACAGATCAGTACGCCGAAGCCGCGCTCCCGGGCCTGAACGGCGAAATCCCGGGCCTCGCCGGGGGTGCGGTGGGCCGAATAGACATGTGTCTCGGTGGGAACGCCGTACTCACCGAGGGTGGTAACGGCCTTCTCCACCACGGGCAGGTCGCTGGCGCTGCCCATGAGGATCCCGACTTTTTTCATACGCGCATCTCTCCTCCCAATAAGACAAAAAACAGGTTTCCATGCTCATTATAGGGTACCGGAACGGGGGAAGTCAAGCCCTAAGCGGCGGGGCGGACAAAGCTTGTATCATTGTATAAAAAACCGCCCCCGGGGCGGCGGAGTTTGCGCAATTTCGCCCCGGGAAATACAGAAAACGCCAGAGGCAAAAGAAGCCCCCGGGCGGAGGCCCGGGGGCTCTTTCAGGTTAGGCTGCGGAGAACTAAAGGGTGTTCCTCATTACGCCTTGGGGATGTCGAAGACGTAGTTCACGGTGATGGTGTTGATTGGAGTCTCGCCATTCATCACTTTAAGCGTGAGGGAAGCGGACTTCTTGGAACCAGCCGCAGCACCCACCTTCTTAGAAAGAGTACTGATGGCGTTGCCGAAGTTAAGGGTGGTCGTGTTATCCAACGTAATGTCAGTCGACTTAGCACCCTCGGAGGTGTTCTTGGCAGTCCAATCCAGCTTCAGGCCAGCATCCTTGAGCGCCTGGGTCACAGCAGCCAGGCCGTTGTGGTTGGCCGTCGGAGTACCCGTAATCGTAACCGTGTAGCCGTTGGAGCTGGACAGGGTCACATTCTCGAAGTCAAATCCATATTTCGCTTCGGCGTCCTTAGTGTTGACGTTCTCAAAGAACCAGTCCACATAAGCCTTGGCGGCTTTTACCTTAGCCTTTGCAGTCGCTGCTGCATCAGCGCCGGAGACACCCTTGACCAGACCGGTCACAACATCACTCAGCACGCTGCGCTGCAGGCCTTTATTGTTCTTGTTTGTGCTGTCGACTACATCGGCATACTCAGTCTGGAAATCAACGCCCTTGCTCTTCAGAGCGTCGACCACGGAGTTGACGATAGAGTCCACGGTGTCAGTGTCGACATTGCTCGCGTCAAGAGCCTTGTTCTTGATCAAATCCTTGACGGTGCTTTCCACAACCGTCTCGACGTTGTCAGTAGTGGGCTGAATATTCGTGAACGAGGAAGCGGCCTTGTTGGCAACAGCGGTGCCGGCAACGGAGCCGGAGGGAAGGGTGACAGCCGTGATGTCCTTGCAGACGTAGAGCTGGATCGCCTTGCCACCAGTCACATTAGTACCTGCCGTGACATCCTTGAACTCGGTGCCATCCAGCATCCAAATCTTCTCGCCGGAGGCCGGGGTCACACCAGCGTCCTTCAGCAGATCATCGACGGACACTTCATCATCGGGATTACCGATGGCGCCAGTCAGCTCGCCGTTGACGTACACGGGGTTGAAGCTGCCATAGAGATTAACGTTGACTGTCACGTCCTCATTATCAATAAGAACGAGCTTGTATTGATCCTCAATAACGCCGATCTCGAAATCAGCGGCCTTGAACTTGTAGTCAGGCAGGCTCACAGCGAGCTGAGCGTTGATGGCCTTGACAACATCCTGGATGCCAGCGTCGCCAGTAACAGCATAGACGATGACATAGCCTTTGTATCCAGGCTTCCAAGAGGGATGCTCGGAGATCCTCACGCCAACCTTGTTAGTGGGCTCGGGGAAGGTGGTGGTGGGCGTCGTGACAGGATCGCCACCGGTGTAGCTGGTACCGTCGTCCTTGCTGCTGAAGATGTAAGCCTGAGTGATGGTCTCGGTCTTGGTGTTGTAGACAACGATCACGGTGTACTCGAACTTGCCGTCCTTGCTGCCGGGGATATCCTTGCCAGCGTTCACGAGGTCGTTCCAATCACCGTAGGTGGGATCGACCTTGGTAAAGGCCTTAGTGCCCAGGGTGATGGTGCCGTTGGTGTTCATGGAGTAGTCGTCCTGATCGCCCACGGTAACAACCATGATGGACTGGTTAGCATAATCGCCAAGGAGGTCAGAATCAACGTTGCCCATGCCGTTAGTCGTATTGAAGGCAACACCGGAAGCAAATGTAGAAGCATTAGCAGGATCGTTAACGGGTTTGTCGCCCGTAGTGCCATTTGCCGCGGCACCGTTGACGTCAGTGACATAACCATTCTCGATGTAGACCATCCACAGGGTGTTGCCCTTCATGTCCTTGCCGAAGGTCTTAATAAGATTTGTTTCACTCTGCTTGATGGTCACGGAGCTGTACACACCGTCCAGATAGCCGTACACGGTGTAGGTCTTGCCGTTGTCGTCAACCTTAACAAGAGGCTTATTTTCGTTTGTCTTGTCGCTGGTGGTCTTGGAATCGGCAAAGAACAGGTGCCAGCCCTCAGCGCCCTTCTTGCCGGCGAAGATGTAGACATACTCGGCGGCGTCATCGTCGTCGCAGTCAACATAGTCGACCTCACCGGAAACGTAGCTGTCTACGTTCTTGTAGCCGGGAACAGATTCGAAGGTGTAGGTGTTGGTTTCCTCATCGCCGGTGCAGATCAGGAACACAGTGTCGTTGTCCACCTGGACATCGCCGTTCTTGGCCTTGCCGGTGGTGATCTCGGTGGTGTCGTTGCCAAGGCCATTCACGTCGATGTTCAACGTGTCGTTCTTGTAGCAACCAGTCTTGGCGCCGTTTCCGGCCACTTCCACGAAGTCGAAAGCGCCCGCGTAGTCGGCATCAGTGGAAGCGGTGATCTTGAACAGGTGGTCAAGAATGATACCTTCACCCTTGGCATCGTCTTTGTCGGCAGCCCAGTTGGTATTATAGCTGTCGGAAACATAGAACTTGTTGTCAGATGCCGTCATCGGGGTGTTCTTGCCGTCGGTGTAGGTGGCAACGCCGTACAGCAGATTGTTCACTACAGCACTGGTGATCTTAGTGGCCTCAGCCCCGGTATAGTAGGTCATGTTGTGCACTTCGACAGTCTTGGTGGTGCCATCCATGTAGGTCACATTGGCCTTCACGGTGGTGGTGCCGTCAGAATTGTCGATAGCAGCCCAGATGCGGGTGATGACGCCGTAGCTGTTGGCGGCAGCGTCCTTAACGGAGCCGATTACGTTGTCCTTCTTATCGGTGAGCCAGGTGAAGCTGGTCTTCATCGTGGTACCGGCATCGTCCAGCACGTAGCGGTTGTTGTCGAGATGCTCAACATCAGCGATGGTGTGGGAGTTGCCGTTGTAGGTGACCTTGGTCTGAGCGCCGGTGAAGGAGCCGGCCTTATCAATGACGGTGACAAAGTCGTTGACGTCGAATTCCCCGTCCTTGTTCCAGTCGCCCACATACTTTTTGTCGCCTATCTTTGCCGTGACAGTGCCCTCGACGAACGCGGTATCCTGGTCAACATACTTCTGCTTCGTCGCCCAGTCACTATCTTTGCGGATGCCAATTCCGTTATTATTGACGCTGGACTTGTTATCCGCCGCAAGAGTGTTGTTCTGATGATAGTTGACCAGAACATAGTCGCCCTTGGCATAGGTGTAATCCGTATCGCTGGACAGCGTCACACTAACGACAGCGGAATTGTCAGCCGCGGCAGTGGAACTGGTGACGGAACCCTTGGATCCAACATAGCCAACATAGACAGTCAGGGTCAGGGCAGCCTTGGTCTTGATGTGATCCTGAGCGTCCTTGGTGGACTTGGTCACGTTGGTGACCTTGGCAAGCAGGGTGTCCTTATAGACAATGATGTAGCTGGGGTTGGCAGCACTGTCATCCTTCGTCGAATCGAACTTGGGGTTCTTGTACACCAGAGTCTGACGGCCCTGAGCGCCGATCTGAGCGGTGGTGTTCAGAGGATCGATGGTGGTCGTGGTTTTGTTCTCGATACCGTTGGTGTAAACGTCGGCATGGAACGTCTTTTTCTCACCCAGCTTCGCGGCCAGGTCGCACTGGCTGACAGCGGTGGTATACGTCGCTTTGGCAGAAGAAGCGGAGCTGGCGGCCACAACCTCCTTCGAAACAGAAGGCACGGGATAGTAGAAGGTTACCTTCGTGGCGTTTGTCGTGGTGTCCCCGACGCCGCCCCACTGGTCGCGCTTGCTGCTGGTCGAGGTGTCTCCACCGGACTGGTAAACCAGCTTATCGTTCGCTTTGCTGCCGGGATCGTTGGGATTGACATAGGGGATGTAGTCCTGCTCGGAATCGCTCCAGGTGACGCGGGAAGCAGCGGCGGCGGCCTTGTAGGTCATCTGAGCCACTTCCTGACGCTGGCTCGCCTCGTTCAGAGCCCGGGTGATTTTCTCGGTCAGGCCCAGACGGGTAGCAAGCGCGCCGACCTTATCGGCCCAGTTGGCGCCGGTGAACTCGTCCTTCTGGGTGTAGCCCAGGCAGCGCAGAAGCATAGCCAGAACGTCGTTGGCGGGAATCGCGCGGGTGGGCTCAAAGGTGGTCTGAGCGTCGTTGGTGCCCAGGACGATGCCCTTGTTGGCGCAGTAGCCGATGTAGCCGGCTGCCCAGTCCGTGGCCTTGACATCGGCGAACTTCGCCGTCGCATAGGGCGCGTAGATGGCGGAGTTGTCCTTGCCGTCAGCGCCCTTGATGTCGCCCGTCATCACACGGTAGACGATGGCGGCCATCTCCTGACGCTGGATGGACGCTTCCGGCTTGAAATTGCCGGCGTTATCGCCCTCCATGATCCGCCAGGTCTGCAGGGTCGTGACAGCAGTCTTGTAGTCCTTACCGACACTCTCGATGTCGCCGTAATCCTTTGCGGACGCAGGCAAGACAAGCGCGCCGACTACCATGACTACCGCCAAGACCAGGCACAGGGTCTTCTTCAGAGTCTTCATGTAGTGTTTCCTCCTTAATAACACCGCGAAGCATCTAAAGTATACGCCTAAGTATGTTGAAAAAGCAAAAAGTATCAAAATAAACCGCTTTTTCCGAACAATTTCCCCGCTTTTTAAAAGGCCCTGTGTCTTGCGTGTGTATTTGTAAATAAATGGCAAAAAGTTGACAAAAGCAAATTTTCTATGGTATTATAAAAAATTTATCCTATAGTGTTTTTCGCCCGAAAACGGCGGTTTGGGCGGGCAAAAAAGGAGAGCACCGCGCCGGAAGACGTGGTGCTCTCTTATGAAGGGGATTTGGCGGGAGGCAGCTCCCACCGACGGATATTATACACTATATCGCTGAACTTTGCAATAGGAAACGCGGAAAAAATTTCACGTGTGAAAGTGTCTCACTGGCCGTCGTAGCCCAGGTAGGTGCGGAAGATCAGCCGGCCCGTCTCCAGATCGTAGTACTCCGCCCGGTCAAGCTCCAGCTTCTCCACGATGCCGTCGGTGAGGGTGACAACGCGGAAATCGCCCACGCCGATGATGGTCAGATCCGGGAGGGGCGTCCCGTCCTGGCGGTAGTACGTCCTCCGGGAGGCGGAGCCGTCATAGTCCCACCGCTCCCACAGGTAGGGCGCGTCGAAGCCGCGGGCGGCGTCGTAGACGGCGTAGGTGTTTTCAAAGGGCGGCGTCTCGTCAGGGTAACCGGGGGTAGAGGCGTACCAGGCGCTGCTGTCCATCGTCCCCAGCTTTTTGGCGGTCAGGTCGTAGTACTGCGTATAGAATTCGCCGCTGTCCTCGTCGTACAGCTCGGTCACGGACAGCTTGTCGCCCAGCCACTGGCTGGTGAATATCTCCTCGTTGCGGAACATCCCCTCGAACAGCTCCCGGCTGATGCCCATATCCTCCGGCGTCAGGCGGGCGGCCACGGAGCCGTCGGGATACATCAGGGTGACGTCCCGGTCGGTGAACAGGCTGACGCCGGTTTCGGAGAGCCGGAAGCCGGTGTAGTCATAGCCCGTGACCCATTTGCCGCTGAGGCCCGCCGCCGCGAAGCGGGGGCCGTCCTCCCGGCCCCGGGTCAGCACCAAAATACCGCCCATCACCGACACCTGGCTGTAGACCGGATCCACCACTACCCTGCCGTCCCGGGTCATCAGGCCGTAGAGGCAGCCGTTGTCCACAAACCAGTCGTCGGAGAGGCGCAGGCCCGCGTAGGGCACCAGGCCGCCGTAATCCCCGGCGGGCTTCAGCTCGGCGGTATACGCGGGGTAATACCGCCCGCCCACCTCCGGCGGGACGCCGCTCTCGGCCGTGGGGTAGTCGGCCACAGAGACATAGCCCTCCGCCGCCGCCAGCTTCTGGCCGCCCTCGGAAAGCAGCCAGTCCCGGATGAGGCGCGTGGGGGAATCCGCCCCGGCGGAGGCGGGGATCACCACATAGTAGGGGTTGGTGAGGGGGTATTTGCCGGAGCGGATGGCGGAGGGCTCCGGCTCCACCCCGTCGATGCTGAGGAGCTTCAACCCCCGGGCGGCCCGCATCTCCCGGGCGTAGTAGTAGACGGAGTAGCCGATGGCGCCGGGGGAATCGTCATACCCGCGCACGAACTCCATCAGCTCCCCCATGGAGCCGGCCAGGTATTCCTTTTTCGGCTCCAGCATGGGCGTGCCCTGCATGACCAGCTTCTCCATCAGAGACTGGCTTCCGGCCTCCGGGTTGCGCTGGAGAGGGATGATCTCCCGGTCCTCGCCGCCCAGCTGCGACCAGTTGGTGATCTGGCCGGAATAGATCTTCCGGGCCTCCTCCACGGTGATGGAGTCCACGGGGTTATCTTCGTTCACCACGAACACAAAGGCGTCCAGCGCCAGGGGCGTCTGCTCCCAGTCGAAGCCCCGCTTCTCCCGTTCGGCGTAGACCTCGGCGTTGCCCTCGCTGACGATGAGGATATCGGCAAAGCCGTCCAGCAGATTGTAATAGGAATTGGTGGTGCGGGAGAAGGTGATGAGCTCCCCGGCGCTCTCCCGGCTCTCGCCCAGGATCTCGGCGCAGACAGCCGCGGCCAGGGGCGCGGTGGCGGTGGAGCCGTCAAAGCGCGGCAGCTCCTCCCGGGTATAGCGCGGCGCGCCGTAGGCGTTTTGCCCCGGCGCCGGGTAGTCGGGCGCGGTGTCCGGCGTTTCCGTATCCGGCGCGTCCGTATCCGGTGCGTCCGTGTCCGGCGCGGAGGTGTCCTCCGTCCCGGCGTGGGAGGTGTCGCCGGCGTCCGTCCCCGGCGCGGTATCGCCGCCCGCCGGTTTGGAGCAGGCGGACAGCAGGAGCGTCAGAATGAGGATCAGGTGAATGAGCTTTTTCACAGTATCACATCCTTTGAGCCTATTATAACCGGAGAGATCTTAATAATCGAGAGTGGGCAGGTTACAATTGGTTTCTAAAAAGTAAAAAAACGCCCAAAGAATTACGAATCTGTTAATTCTTCGGGCGAATTTTGTGGAAATTTTGACATTATTTCGCGTAGAGCATATATACCACCAGGTTCACCAGCCGCGCGGGCAAAAGGCGGGTCAGCATGACGAGAGCCTTATAGCTCAGGCCGATGCTGGAGGAGGGCGGGACGGACTTGCGCAGAGCCATTTTGCGGATATACGCGCCGGCCACGCGGGGATCCATGCCTGTGCGCTCGTCGTGCTCCATGCGGGCCACGCTTTTCCCGATGCGGCCGCCGTACACGTTGTCGCCCAGGGGGGATTTCTCCCGGGCGTCGGTAAAGCCCGTGGCGATGTCCCCGGGCATCACGGCGGTGGCGGTGACGCCGTAGGGGCGCAGCTCGTTGCGGAGGGCCGCCACATAGGCGTTCAGGGCGGCCTTGGAGGCGGAGTAATAGGTCTGGAAGGGAATGGCGATGGCCCCGGCCACGGAGGAGACGACGACCACGCGGCCCGCTCCCCTCTCCCGCATGTGCGGCAGGACGGCCTTCACGGCGTTCACCACGCCGAAAAAATTCACGTCCAGCTGTTTTTTGGCCGCCGCAAGCTCGGTATACTCCACCGCGCCGGAGATGCCGAAGCCGGCACAGCAGACAAGGATGTCGATCTGCCCCTCCCGGGCCAGCACCTCCCCGGCCACACGCGCCATAGCGGCCTCGTCGGTGACGTCCCCGGGGAGATGGACGGCGTTTTCAAGCCGTGCTTCTCGGCGGCTCGTCTCATAGACCGTGACGCCGGCCTCGTGGAGGGCGTTCACCGCCGCGAGACCGATGCCGGAGGTGCCGCCGGTGACAAGGGCCACTTTTTTCCCGTTCAGCATAGGTTGTTGGCCTTCAAAACCTTCTGGATGATCCCGGCGGCCTCCTCCACCAGGGCCTCGGTGTGGGTGGCCATGAGGCTCGTGCGCAGAAGGCACTCGTGGGGCGCCACCGCCGGCGGGATGGAGGTGTTGACGTAGACGCCCTCGTCAAAGAGCTGCTTGGTGATGGTCAGGGTGTCGATCATCTCGTATGTATAGATGGGGATGATGGGCGTCTCGCTCATACGGATCTTGATGCCCCGGTCGGTGAGCTGCTTGCGGAAATAGGCGGAGATGTGCTGGAGGTTGTCCACCAGCTCCGGGTGGGCGATGAGCTCGTCCAGGGCCGCCATAGCCGTGGCGCAGCTGGCGGGGGTGATGGAGGCGGAGAAGATGAAGGGGCGGGAGGCGTGGCGCACGTAGTCGCACACGTTGGCACTGGCCGCCATATAGCCGCCCAGGGAGGCCAAGGACTTGGAGAAGGTGCCCATGTAGATGTCCACGTCATTTTCCAGCCCGAAGTAGCTGGCGGAGCCCCGGCCGCCCTTGCCGATGACGCCCAGGGCGTGGGCATCGTCCACCATGACGCGGGCGCCGTATTTTTTGGCCAGGCGCACGATCTCCGGAAGGTTCGCGATGTCGCCGCCCATGGAGAAGACGCCGTCGGTGACGATGAGGCACCCGGACTCCTCCGGCACCTTCTGGAGCTGTTTTTCCAGATCCTCCATATCGCTGTGGCGGTAGCGGAGCATGGTGCCGTAGGAGAGCTTGCATCCGTCGTAAATACTGGCGTGGTTCTCCCGGTCACAGATCACGTAATCGCCCCGGCCCACCACGGCGGAGATGATGCCCAGGTTGGACTGGAAGCCCGTGGAGAAGGTGACGACCCCCTCCTTGCCCAGGAACTTCGCCAGCTTATCCTCCAGCTGCAGGTGCAGCTCTAAGGTGCCGTTCAAAAAGCGGGAGCCGGAACAGCCGGTGCCGTATTTCTCCATGGCCTTGACGCCCGCCTCGATGACGCGGGGGTTGGTGGTGAGGCCAAGGTAGTTGTTGGAGCCCAGCATGATGCGGCGTTTGCCCTCCATGATGACCTCCACGTCCTGCCGGGATTCCAGCGCGTGGAAATAGGGGTAGATCCCCAGGCGGCGGGCCTCCTCCGCCTGGACGTTGCCATGAACAAGCTTTTTGAATATATCCATCAGGGTTTCCTCCGTACCTGTATTTGCGGCGGGCCGTTTTTACGGGGCACGGCACCGCATATTGTGCATACACTATAAATGTACCGCAATCTATGTGATTTGTCAATTGGAAATCCGCTCATTTTGCGCTTTTTCAGTAAATTAAAAAATTTTTAAAAAGGGGGTTGACAAATCAGGCCGGCGGTGGTATCCTTGGTCACGGTTAGCGGTTGCTAACCAAATAAAACGTCAAAAGATTAGCTTACTCTAATTTTAGTTATAAGGAGATAACTTCTATGATGCCGCTGACCATGGCCGGAAACGGCGGGACAAATACCATTGTGAAGATCACGGGAAAGGACGAGGCGCGCCGGCATCTGGCGGAGCTGGGCTTCGTGGTGGGCACCGACGTGACGGTGACCGGGCAGCTGGGCGGGAACCTGATCGTGGCCGTCCGGGACGCGCGGGTGGCGCTGAACCGGGAATTGGCCAACCGGATCCTGGTAGATCTGGGGTAATACCCCTTAAAATAAGGAGGAAAACTGTATGAAAACATTGAAGGAGGCGGCCGTCGGCTCCACAGTGACGGTGGCGAAGCTCCACGGCGAGGGCGCGCTCAAGCGGCGCATCATGGACATGGGCGTCACAAAGGGCGTGGAGATCTATGTCCGCAAGGTGGCGCCTCTCGGCGACCCCATCGAAGTCACGGTGCGGGGCTACGAGCTGTCCATCCGCAAGGGCGACGCGGAGAACATCGAGATCCTGTGATTTTTTTCGCTCGAAAAGTTAGTTACATCTAAGAAATATTATCATACGCTAATCAGGAGGAAAACACCCATGGAAATCAAGATTGCCCTTGCCGGCAACCCCAATTCCGGCAAGACCACCATGTTCAACGACCTGACCGGCTCCAATCAGTATGTGGGCAACTGGCCGGGCGTCACGGTGGAGAAGAAGGAGGGCCGGCTCCGGGGCCACAAGGACGTGGTCATTCAGGATCTGCCCGGCATCTATTCCCTGTCCCCCTACACTCTGGAGGAGGTGGTCAGCCGGAACTATTTAGTCAACGAAAAGCCCGACGCCATCTTGAACATTGTGGACGGGACGAACATTGAGCGCAACCTCTACCTGACCACACAGCTCATCGAGCTGGGGATCCCCGTGGTGGTGGCCCTCAACATGGCCGATCTCATGCGGAAAAACGGCGACACGGTGGACATTGAAAAGCTCGGCCGCGCCCTGGGCTGTCAGATCGTGGAGACCTCCGCCTTAAAGGGGGAAAGTTCCAAGGAGGCGGCGGAGCTGGCCGTCAAGGCGGCCCAGGAGAAAAAGGCCGTGGATCTGCCCGCCGTTTTTCAGGGCAGTGTGGAGCACGCCATCGCCCACATTGAGGAGTCCATCGAGGAGTATGTGGATAAGCGGTTTTTGCGCTTTTTTGCCATCAAGCTCTTTGAGCGGGACGAGAAGGTTCGCGCGGAGCTGAAGATTCCCCAGGACGTCCTGCGGCACATCGACGGACACATCGCCGACTGCGAGAAGGAGCTTGACGACGACGCGGAGAGCATCATCACCAACCAGCGGTACGCCTACATAGCGGGCGTGGTGAAAAAGGCGGTGAAGAAGAAGCAGTCCGGCACAAAGCTGAACGTCTCCGATAAAATCGACCGGATCGTGACCAACCGTATTCTGGCCCTGCCCATTTTCGCCCTGGTCATGTTCGTCATCTACGCCATCGCCATGGGGCCCTCCCCCGCCGACGGCGGCATCGGCATCGGCACCTGGGGCACCGACTGGGCCAACGACGTGCTCTTTGGCGAGTGGGTTCCCGGGCTCTTTGACAAGCTCCTTCTGAACGCCGCCGGCGAGCCCCGGGTGGCCGGCTGGCTCTACGGGCTCATCCAGGACGGCATCGTGGCCGGCGTGGGCGCGGTGCTGGGATTTGTGCCGCAGATACTTGTACTTTGCCTGCTTTTGAGTATAATAGAGGATGTGGGCTACATGGCCCGTATCGCCTTCATCATGGATCGCATTTTCCGCCGCTTCGGCCTCTCCGGCAAATCCTTCATCCCGCTTCTGGTGGCCACGGGCTGCGGCGTGCCGGGAATCATGGCCTCCCGCACCATCGAGCAGGACCGGGACAGGAAGATGACCGTCATGACCACCGGCTTCATCCCCTGCGGGGCCAAGCTGCCCATCATCGGCCTTTTGGCGGGGGCGGTCTTCGGCAACTCCGTGTGGGTGTCGGTATCCGCCTTCTTCATCGGCATCGCCGCCGTGATCGTCTCCGGCGTGATGCTGAAGAAATTCAAGGTCTTTGCCGGCGACCCGGCCCCCTTTGTCATGGAGCTTCCCCCCTATCACGTCCCCTCCGCCGGCAACGTCCTGCGGGCCACCTGGGAGCGGGGCTGGTCCTTCATCAAGCGCGCCGGCACCGTGGTGCTGATCTCCTCCGTGGTGCTCTGGTTCCTCCAGGGCTACGGCTTTACGGACGGCGTCTGGGGCGCCGTGGAGGACAACAATAACTCCCTGCTGGCCGCGGTAGGGCGCGGCGTCGCCTGGATCTTCTATCCCCTGGGCTGGATGGGCGATATGGCGTGGAAAGCGACGGTGGCTACCTTCACAGGCCTCATCGCCAAGGAGGAGGTCATCAACACCTTCGGCGTCCTCTACCAGTACGCCGGCGAGGTGGATCTTCTGGAGGACTCCTCCCCCATCTGGCAGGCCGTAGGGGCGGACTTCGGGGCCGTCACCGCCTACAGCTTCATGATCTTCAACCTGCTGTGCGCCCCCTGCTTCGCCGCCATGGGCGCCATCAAGCGGGAGATGAACAACTGGAAATGGACGCTGGGCGCCATCGGCTATATGTGCCTGTTCGCCTACGTCACCGCCATGATTGTCTATCAGCTGGGCGGGCTTTTCACGGGCGAGGCGTCCTTCGGGGTGTTCACCGTCATCGTCGCCCTGCTCCTGGCCGGACTTCTCTATCTGGTGTTCCGCAAAAATCCCTACAACGAAAATCACCTTGAGCTTCATGTAAAGGAAAGTGCCAACGTATGATCCAATGGTTCTCTGAAAATCTCGCCACCATCGTCGTCGCCGTCATTGTCTTCGCCGTTCTGGCCCTTGTGGTGGTGAAGATGATCCGCGACAAAAAGCGCGGAAAGAGCGGCTGCTCCTGCGGATGCGGCGGCTGTCCCCACGCCTCGGCGTGTCCTACGCATCAGGATACCTCCCAGGGCCGCTGATTCGGAACTTTTCCCTCCATTTTCTTCCCTTTACTTCTTTTCTCTCCTTATTTCCCCGATAACCCCAACAGTTCAGCGGCCTGAAAAAGGGGCTGTGAAAAAAGCCCCGTAAAAATGGAAGAGAGTTGCCAAGGAAGGCCCTGGTAACTCTCTTCTTTTTTGGTATAATTATTTTGTGAAAGCAAATCATACCGACACACATTATAGTCTAACGCAGGGAAGATTTCCAGAGTTTTTTGAAGAAAGTTTGGAGATCGACGATGTGGTTTTTGAATTCGACCGGATCATGGAGGAGATCGGGATAGAGCGGTATCTGAAGCCGGGGAAGATAAGCAAGTTGAGCCGGCCGGGGTACAAGCGGTGAATTTCAAGACGAATGAAGACGGAGACCTCATATGCCCAAACGGGAGAAAGTTCAGGCTTTCCTACCGTCAGAACGTCAAGGGGAACAGATACGGACGACAGGAAGAGGTCTATGAGTGTACGGACTGTTCCAATTGCCCGTACGCGCAAAAATGAAAGAAAACGGAAAAGAACAGGACGGTGCGTCTGAGCCGGGAGCTGACCGCGATGCACGAGGAAGTTCTCCGCAACCTGGGCAGCGATCTTGGGATACGGCTGCGGATGAACCGATCGATTCAGGCGGAGGGTACCTTCGGTGTCGTCAAACGGGATCGTGGGTACCGAAGAATACGCCGTCGGGGGCTGGAGAAGGTAAAGCTTGAGCTTCTGCTGGTGGCTGTTGGGCATAACCTTTACAAATTCCACAACAAACGCAAGCGCCTCCAGGCCGCCTGACTTCTGAAAAGCGGTATCCTGTGGGGTAGGGGCAGTGCGCCCTTTTTGACGAAATACGGTTATTTTTCCACGCAAAAACCGGGGCTGTGAAAAGCCGAGCTTATATCTGCTCTTTTTTCACAGCCTCAAAAAAGGGGAGCGCAAAAACGCGCTCCCGTTCGCTGTATTGAATAAGGTTAAAGAGGAACCCGCTGTTATGCCGCCTCGGAGTAGTCAATGATGGAGATTTGCTGCATCAGCTTTTTGGCTGACTCAATGATCTGCTCCAGCTTCTGGACCACATCGGCGGTGTAGATGACCTCGTTGCATTGGGTGCATTTATAGCAGGGGACATTACGGACGATGATAAGACACTTCCCAAGATCCGTGACGCTGGTGGTAAACCCCTTTTCAGCGGCGGCGCCGCAGGATAAACATTTCATAGTGACCGCTCCTTTCTTGTCCTGAAATCAGATTCCCATACATTTTCATTCGGGAAATAGGCGGTGATCAGATAGATGAACTCGCCATTCTCGCTCACAACCGCATGGATAGGCTTATTCTTTGCGGAATGTCCGAGGATCAGACAGCTGGGAAAAGGTTTATCGTCCTCGTACTTCTCAATGATCTCCCCGGACGCTTACAGCTTATTATATCCGAAACCGCGATCCCACGTTCAACAAGCCGAAGGCGGGCGTGTTCCGTGATCGCTATCCACTCAGGCTTACAGAGAGCTTTGAGGGCCGCCATATCCACCATGCATCACCGCCTCCTTATTTTTGTAATAGTATATCACTTTTTCGGATGGCCGTCAACGTCCGCCGCTGCCATATTTCCGCACAGTCTTGCGCTTCAAATACTCGTCCAGGTCCGGCCTGACGCCGCTCTTGGCGGCGTCGATCTCCAGCCCGACTAAGATGGCCAGCGTCTCCGTCTCCTGCCTGTACCGCTCCCGTTCCTCGGCGGTGGAGTTCTCGTCGTAGGCAATAACGCTCCTGTCAAAAGCGGCGTTGCAAATCTGCCCCACCCGTGAGGAGAAGGTATCCCGCACCGTGACAAAACGGTCATACCAGTCGTTGGCGTCACGGATCACCGGCTCCTCGGAGGGGATAAAGAGAAGCGGAAGGTTGTCCCAGTTGTCGATGTGGCCGAGCTCGTAGTTGCGCTTCACACACCGGTTCAGGATTGGGTCCGCGATGGTCTTGACCATGTCCCCGTCGTAGTCCGCGCCGCCCAGCCGCTCCGCAGCCAGCATGCTGGCGTCCACCATCACCACGTCCGTCAGGTGGCCGAGGTAATACTTCCGCATATTCTCCGCCTTGCCGTAGGGTTCAAGCTGTATTTCCTCGTTCCGGGCGATGTGTGGGTTCGCAGGAGGGGGCAGGCGTCCCCCGGCTCATACGCCGCTCCCGGTGCGTAGAAGGAGTTAGGCTTGAAATGCGTGCTCATGGCGGCGCTGTAAAATGTCCTCTGCCGGCTGTCCGCGTTGCGGAACGCCTCGGCATGGTCAATCAGGAAGGTCAGGAACTCCAAAAGGTCGCCGGAAAGGAAACGGTTGTCCCCCTCCACCAGCAACCGCCCCAGGGCGTACTGCTTCAAGGTGTGCTTGGCCATGGCGTCCAGCTGGTCGGTGAACACCGGCTCATTAATGAACAGCGGATTTTTGCGGAGCACCTTCGCCCGCACATCGTTACCCTCCGTGAAAACCGACAGCCTGTATGCGTGGCTGGCGCACAGGTCGTAGTACCTCTGCTCCGTGGCCTTGGTGATCCACCGGCGTACGTCGATGCCGGGACTGTATGTCCACCCCAGCGGCAGGTCAGCCGGTCTAAATTCCTCCTCCGTCATGGACAGTGTGTTCAGGAACTGGTAGTTGAGTTCCGTGTATCGCTCCGGCTTGGGCTTGCCGGCGTTGGTGACGTAGAGGGCGTGGCCGTATTTTGTGAACCGCTCCCAGTAACCATTCCAACTGAGATGGTTTTCCTCCATCCACCCAAGGCCCTTGACCATGCTCCGGGTGAGGATGACATCCACGCCGTCCACCGGATGGCGGCTACCCCAGATGTCCGTGACGTGCCCGCAACCGGCGCTGTGAAGGAAGTTCCTGAAGTCCACCTCATGGAGCATCCCCTTGACGAAGGGGAGCCTGACCTGGAAGGAGTGGTGGATGTGGCGTCCGCAGAATTTCCTGTCGATGAGCTTGGCGTACTCCGGCGAAATCAGCCCCTCGCCGTCAAAGCGTGTGACTTTCAGTGACCGCGCGGACTCCGACTCCACCCGGCGGTATCTCCTGACGCCCTCCCGGACAGTCTCGCCCTCAACGGTGACGATCTTGGAGCTGACTTCAAACTTCTCATTTTCCACCACCACGACTCTGTCGGGCCGGGCGATGTCTATCCCGTCTATCCGCGTCCCGCTGGACAGCATCAGCCCGTTATAGGCGTAGAGCTTGGACAGCTGGCACCGGCCAACCATCATGTCCAGCATGATTCGCCAAACGAAAACAGAATTTTATGATTTTTTGTGCGGCATACAAAATGCGCCTGCTCGCGGGCAGCGGACAAGCGCAGAGGAATTGATCCTTATATTGCATTTTCCATCTATTACACTTGCCTTTTGTTCATAGCAAGAACGCTGATGGTAATAAATATCATAGTGGACACAGCAGCTGCAACGATTGCTTCCATATACGCTTCTGCGTCTTCCACTCCGGACAGCAGGGAATTCGTATTCATTAGCAGAGCGGGCGAATATGCCTTTGTTTTTGGAATGACGCTCAATAGATAGGCAAACACAGTAATTCCGCCGGTACACAGAGTAACGCCTGTATTGTTCTGTAGAAGTGATGAGAACAGAACAATAAGACCAATTACCCACACGCCAAACAACCACCATATAGCTGCCGCCAAAAGCAAATGATTCACAATACTGTTGTCCCAAAAATAAGCAGTATAGCCGTAGGTAATAGAAAAGCAAATTCCATAGCCCAATGTCCATAGAGATAGAAGCAGTACGGTTTTCGCTAATACGACTTTATATCTTGAAAGACCCTTTGTGAGTGCGAGCAGTAATGTCCCGGATTTGTATTCTTTTGTAAAACTGTCGCTAAAAAGCAACGCAAAGGCAATAAGCGCAATCGGAATATTCTTAAAAAATTGCGTCCAAGAGGTAAACGCATCCACTTGAACATTTGTGACGGTCAATCCGCTTTCTACCAAGGAGTTGGAAAACATTTCCATCATCCACGGCGTCAGTTTTGCGATTGCAGGATTCATTACGCCGAACAGGGCAAACAACAGCACAAGGATAATGAGTTTTCCCGTCCGTGCGGTTTCCAGATATTCCTTTTTCATAAACGCAAACAGTGTCCTCATTTCGTCACCTCCAAAAACAGCGATTCAAGTGTCGGTTCGATTCGCTCGATTCTCTGTACAGGTATTCTGTTTTCGGCAACATATCGCATAATGTCAAAGAAACGCTCCTGGCTTCCATGAAAAGTAAGGGAATTTCGTTCTGCGGCTTTGAGGTCACCAAATACTTTCATCAATGTGCGAATCGCTTCTTTTTGTTCCGTCTCGATAATAAATCCGTCCGATGGCCGCAACCTTCGGAGTTCCGCAATCGTTCCTTGCATGGCGATTCTGCCATTGTCCAGAAATGCGGCTTCGGTACAGATACGCTCCACATCGGAAAGAATGTGTGTGGAAAAAAGTATCGTAGTCTGTTCCTTTGCCGCAAGAAGTATATCCAGTATTTCTTTGCGGCCGACAGGATCAAGAGCTGATGTAGGTTCATCGCAGATGAGGAGCTTCGGTCGGTTCAGCAGCGCCTGCGCGATCCCCAGACGCTGTTTCATGCCCCTTGAAAATCCTTTGATACGGCGCCGCTCCTGCCCAAGACCTACGAGCTTCAACAACTCATTACTTCTCGTCACAAGATCAGCTTTATCCATTCCGCTGATTTCTCCGCAAAAATGCAGATATTCAAGGGGCGTCATATACGAATAAAATGCCGGCACATCGGGCAGATAGCCGATGTGCCGGTTTGTGCGGGTCTGCCCGAAATGCACCTTTTCTCCCATAACGCAAATCTGTCCGCTGTCCGTTTGCAGAAGCCCAAGGATCGCTTTCATCGTAGTTGTTTTCCCTGCACCGTTTCTGCCAATAAAGCCAAAGATACTATGCTCCGGCACATGGAGGTCAAGCCCACACAGTACCTCTTTACTGCCAAAACTCTTTTTCAAATCCTGTATTTCCAGTATTTCCATGTTAAATGTCCTCTCTCCCCAGGAGGAAGTACAGGATTGGGCCGATAAACTCCATGCCGATGATTGCTGCAACAAGCCATAAAGCGCGATTTCCTCTTTTGTAATTTTTGTGGGTAAAAATATGGTACAATGTATAACTAAGAAGGGCAAACTGCACGATTGCAAGCGGGATGATGAAAGGGAGAAATTCTGTAATTTTTTCCATTTTATTTTTTATCCTTTCTAAAAGTTTCTACACAGAAGCCCTTATACCCACAGTGCGTGCAGGTGAGCTTTCTGAGGGTAGGGGTATGTCTCGCCCAAAACGCCTCTTTCAAATTGGGTTTAAATACCTCGTGACACTGGGGACAGATATATGCTACCCTTGAAAAATAGTACCTTGTCACCCAGATCCCATAGGGAATGACCAACAGACCATAGAGGACGAAAGGCCACCATATCCCCGTCATGATCCAGAGGATGATCGAGCCCCACTGAAAGAAACTAAAAGGGATTCCCGTAAGCAGCAGAACGGCATGAAGGCGTTTCATTTCTTTTTTGTTTTCCATCTGATAAGCTATATCACCGATAGATTCGATGGAGAAATTTGAAACGCTTTTTAACGCCTTCCGAATCCCGTCAAGCACTTCGAGCTTCGCCTGCCGTTCTTTGATCTCCTCAGAAAGCGCCTGCTCCTGCTGCTCCAGAAGAACAGAAATCACGCTTCCGGGATCGGCCTCGCTGAGCAGCTCTCCAATGCTGTTTATGGAGATACCGGCGTCACGGAGAAAGCAGATGATCTTCATTCGCTTGAGGTCATCTTCCGAATAAAGCCGTCTGCCTCCCTCGGAGAGTTCGCTGGGTGTCAATATACCGCGGGTATCGTAATATTGAACGGTTCGGACAGATACGCCGCAGAGCTTCGCCATTTCTCCTGTCGTGTATTTTGACATAGCTTTTACCTCCTCGCTCTTATTCTACTTCATTACGCTGCGTCACAAGCAATACCTTACGCAAGGATATTTTTGCGAATTTCATAATATTTCTCCTGATAGGCAGTTTGCCGCATTCTGCACCGTCATATATTCAAACATTATAAACCCTCCTCGTATAATAAGATTTGACAGGAATTTTGTAAGTGTTATCTGTCATTCACTCCGGAAAAACCAGCAG
>CANQBA010000021.1 GCA_947589545.1 uncultured Oscillospiraceae bacterium
TCCCAGTAGATGGGCAGGCCGGACGGGATCACCGCCTGCTCCGTGCTTCCGTCGGTGGAGCCGGTGACGAATTCGATATACTGCTCGTGGATGCGCACGTAGTTGTCGTCAGAGTCGTCCCGGGCCAGGTACTTGACGATCCGCCGGGATGTAGACAGCCTGTCCACCGTCAGATCCGCGATGTCGCCCATGGCCGCGTACAGCGCGTCGGCGCTGAGCTGCCCTGACACGTCCACGTTGCCCTCAAGCTTGATATACCCCGAGTAGCTGTTGGGCCCGATCTTGATGGTGATCCGTGCATACACCTGCCCGTCCGCCCCCGCCTCGTTAGCCACCTCCAGCCGTATCCCGTCAACCTTAGTCTCGATCTCCGCCGTCTTAGCCTCCCCGTCAGAGATCCGCTGGAGGATCGCTTGGAGCGAGATATCTATCTCCGCTATCGCCCCGGTGACCCGGTTCTCAACAAACAACCGCAGCTCGTCGGCCTTTTTGTCTATCTCGGAGTGGATGAGCGCCCACTTGCGCTTAAATTCCCTCGTCAACGGGCCCTGCGTGGGGTATTCGTCCTCCAGCTCCGCCTCGCCGGGGGCGGAGATGTCCGGGTAGCCGGTGCCGTCGTCGTCGATTTGAGCCAGGACCGAGAGGATGCCATCCGCCTCCACCAGGTCCCCCAGCTCCGCCGCCGGGTCGATGTTCACCGCCGCGGCGGTAAACATCTGGTATTGGTACCCCGCAAGCCTCGCCAGGATCTCGTCTGCCATGGCCTGAGTGGCGTATGGGCAATCCGCCGTCAGCTCCAGCCCCGTGTCGTCCCCCGCCGTAATGGCGTTCTCATCGTCGAGCAGGAGCGTCACACGGGATATGGGCCGCATGAGCCCGTTATTTTTGGCGCTGACAAGGTCCTGCCCTGTCTCATGGGTGACCTGATCGTCCGCGCCGTCCCCGCTGTCCGCTGCCGCGCCCACGTCCAGGGCGATGTCCCCAAACAGGAGCACATCCCCGTCCTCGGTGCCCAGCAGCGTCTCCTCGACCGCGCCGATCCTCCTGACCGGCACGAGCCGCAGCTTGCCCTCCGCCGTCATTATCCAGTTGCCGCCGTGGGCCGCCGCTATCCACTGGAGCACCTGCCGGATGGTGTAATACTCCCCCGTCTCGCTCTCCGGGTCGCTGGCCGGGTAGTCGATAGTGTATGCCGGATTGAGCGCCGTGCGCTCATCCAGCTCACAGCCCATGATGCGGCAGAACTCCTCCACCGCGTCCGGCATGGGCAACGGGAATTCCAACGATTGGTCCGGCTCCCATCTTTGCTCGGCCTTGCGCATAGCGTCGAAAGCCTCGATGTCCCAGACCCCATCCTCAGCCTGCCGGCGGTTGATAAAGTACACCCCGGCGGGCAGCCACTCGGAGGCCTCGCCGGTATACCGGTCCGAAAGCCGGACGAACCGCTTGATCTGCGCCCCGCGGGGGATGTCCTCCGCCTCAAGGGTGTACGTAAGCTTGCCGCAGCAGGCGTTCCCGAAGCCGAATTTCTCAAAAAGCTGACTGCTTACCCCGTGGGATATTTCCACCCTTTCTTCGTAGGTTATGCCGTCTACTTCAAACTTGTACTCCGGGTGCGCCTGCTTTGTGCGCAAAAGTTTTTTCCAGCGATCACTCGTCTGCTGCGCCATAAAGCTACACCTCGATCATATTGAACGGTTTACTCTCCCACAGCTCGGTTGTGGTCGTGCTGTCCCCATCTCCGCCTTCGTCCTCATTGTCGTGGGCCACGACCAGCGTCGCCTCAAACTCGGAGCAATAAAATTCGGATTCGCGCTGACCGTGCAGATCGGCGTAGACTGCCCGGAATGTCTCCTGCCGCAGATCGTCATCCAGCTGAGCCGCGTTCTCCCGGGTTGTCTGGAGCAGAGAATATGTACAGGTTCTCTTCTCGCCCAGCTTTCCGCGGCGCATATGCAGATCTTTAGTGCGGCCGGCCTTTGCGTTGTCTATGTCGTTTCTTTTCCAGCCGGCGCCGCGGAGTTTGATCAGCGGCGTATAGTCGTGCCATTCCCCGGACGCGGACAGTATCTTGAGTACGTTTGCCACGCAGACCACCTCACATCAGCAGGACGGGCCTGCCGGCCTGTCTCGACATATCGTTAATGTGCTTGATCAAATTCCTGGCGACCACTCTGCCGTCCAGCGTTGATTCGACCGTGACGTTAATATCCCCGCCGTTGTTTGCATCGTCAAGCGCCGACAGGATCTCACGCAGTGCGGCCAGTATTGCGGTGAGGTTCTCCCCGATCTCAAGCGTCGCGCTCTGGCCCGCGCCCACTCGTGCGCGATAGGGCGCCACGGTGCCCTCAGCAATAGCGGGGATTTGGAGTCCGCCCATAGACGCCAGGGCGTCAGATATGGAGACAAAGGTTTTTGCGATACTGGAGAGGGAGTCGGCTACTCGTGCGATACCGCTGGCCGTGGCCGTTCCGGCGATGTCAAACTTCGCGGATACCTCCCCCGCCGCGTCGGACACGCTGCTCGCGAGGTTTTTGGCCGTTGACAGCACCTTACCCATACCGGAGCCGAGACCAACAACGAGGCCCTTATCCAGGTTTTCGCCGATCTCAGCAAAGACTCTTGAGGGGGAGTGTGTGTCAAACACATCTTTTACAGTATCTACCAGGCTGCTGAACTTTTTCTTTGCCCAGCTTTTAAAGCTGCCCCACGCGTTGGATATGCCGTTTTTCAGGCCGGAGACTAAGTTGGATCCAATGCTGGCCCAGTCTGTGCGGCCCATCGACGATCTCAGGCCCTCCCAGAGATTTGTGACCGTACTTTTGATGTCGCCCCATTTTTTGGACGCCGTTTCCTTGACGCTTGACCAGGTGTCGGACAACTTTGACTTGACCTTTTCGGCAGTCGAGGACAGGCTGTCTTTTGCGCTGTTGAATTTTTCCACAACGCTTGCTTTGAGGCTGTTCCAGGCATTGGAGGCGCCGGTTTTAATGGTGTCCCAGGCCCCGGACAGTCGTTTTGTGAGATCACCCAGCGCACCGGAGCCGGAGAAAAAGTTGGTGATGACGTGCCACGCGTTAGTGATACCCGCGAAAAGCCCGTCAACAATAAATCCGCCCAGATCCGCAAATACGGTAGACGGAGAATGTATGCCGAAAAAGTCTTTGACTGCGTTCACAACCGGGTCAACGATATGCTCTTTGATCCACGTTGCGGCGGTACTCATAGCGTCGGCAATGCCTTGGAAGAATCCGGCAATCGCGTCGCCGCCCACAGACAAAAACGCGTCGGCAAGCTGTTCGGCGATCCCGCCGATTAAGCCTAAAAGCGCCTCGACAGCTCCACCGACACAGCTTATAATGCAAGAGCCTAATGTTGCCAGAATTTGAAGCCAGTCGATGTTCATTATCATGTCGATGATGCCTTTGCCGAGGGAAGATGCCACGGAATACCAATCAATATCAGCCAAAAGGCTCATACACAGTTGAAGCAAAGCCAGAATTGCGTCGGATAATAGCCCGCTGATTTCGCCCCAATCAATCGTAGTGAATAGCGTTGTTATGGCGTTTGCGAGCTTTGTTCCGATTTCGCCCCAATTTATGTTTTGGATGGTATTTCTCATGGCCGTAACGATACCGTTAATGCCTGTTATGATTGCGTCGGCCATCTTTGTCCAGTTTATGGTGTCAAACCAGCTCTGGATAGATACGCCGATACCCGTGCCGAGGTTAGCCCAATTCGTGCGGTGGACAAAACCGTAAATCAGATCCACCAGGGCTTGCCATTTCGCCGCAAAGGACGCGCCTATGAGTTTCCAGTTTGCGTTATTTACAAACCCGTTCAAGCCGTCACCCAGCTTTGTACCCAACTTCTCAAAATCGAAGGTGGTCATAAACGTGTTGTAAATATCCAGGATGGTATTCAAGCCGTCCGCTACGGTTTTACCGGCGAGGGTGAAGTCAAGACCGTCAACGAGGCCGTTAAGGATGTCGGCTACACGGCCGGCCCAGGTGACGCCCAGAGGCCGGAGTGTGCCGTTTATCCAGTTGTCCACCGTTTTCATCCCGGCGTTCAGGCCGGCGGCAATGGTCTTTCCTACGCCGCTCCAGTCCCCGTTTTTCCACGCGTCCTTGAGCTTTTGCGCCCACTCCAGCACATCTGCCGGGAGGTCAATGGGCACCTCCTGGTAGGATATACCCCCCTCGTCACCGGCTCCGGCGCTGTCTTTTTCGCTGTCGTCCTGCTGCTTTGTAAGCTGGTCAAAGCCAAATAACTCGGCGTTGAGTTCTTCCTGCGCCTCTGCCGATGCCTCGGTCGCTTTTGCGTAGGACTCCTGCCCTTTTTTGGCTACAGTAATGGTTTTCTTACCGTTCAAAAGTGCGAAAAACATATTGACATATGTCATCGCCTTGGACAGGACGCTCAACAGCCGCGTCACCACCGGCTCGACAGTCTCGATCAGCGAGCCGAATGCCACCGCAATGTCACCGGTCAACTGTGTGGACGTATTCTGTATCTCACTCATCGACCGATTAAATTCGGTCGAGAATTGCGCAAGAGACTGCATACCATCCCGCAAATTGTTGACGATTGCGGAGATAAACATGCGCTTGACTCGACTGATCAGCATGGTCTTTACACTGGTCAGCGCCTTAACAAGGCCGTTGGAGGTGAGCGTCGCGCTCTTGTTTGCCTTAACCAGAGACAGCAACTTGGACGTATAGTTTTTTGCCCTGTTGCCGATAGCCTTAAATCCGATTTTTGCAAGGCTCCTGCCCGTTTTGGCGGCGTTTTTCGCAACGGTCAAAAGAGCGCCGGCGCAGCCCCGCAGCACACCTCCCAGGGCCGTCCACCGCGATGCCGCCTCCGGGGGAGGCGCTCCGCCGCCCTTTTGCGTAAGCTCCGCCGCCAGGGTATTCAGCTCCTGCTGCGCCGCCCGCAAGCGCACCAAAGCGGCCTGCCGCTCACCATCATTTTTCGCCCGTATGACGGCCTCCTGGGCCGCCTGGACGTTGAGCCGCGCCTGGGCGAGGGTCTCGTTGTCGATAAGCGCACGCCCGCGCTCAATCTGTGTATCGGTCTGCCGCAGAGTGGTCTCCAGCGTCTTGTACTGCTCCGTATCGGATCCCCGGATAAAGGCCCCGCCGGACGCCTCAAGCCCGGCCATATCCGCCTTGTAGTTTGCGATTTGCCCTCGAACCTGCTCAATGTCATAGGCCAGCGACTGCCACTGCTTGGAGTTTTCGGCGACGCCCATCTCTCTGAGCTTGTCCTGCCGGTCTTTCAGCATGGACAGTCTGTCCCTGGCCTCCTTGATGGCGTTGGACAGGAAGGTATAATCCTCCGTGGGCACGCGCTGGGCCGCCAGCTCCGCCATGCGTGCGCGTAAATCACGGGCTTTGATCTCCGCGCTGTCCAGGAGATCCTGGAATCTGAGGACGGCCCCGGGATTGGCAAAGCCGCTCTGGATGCCCGTCTCGATTTTGGCGAGGTCTCCACTCAGCGATGCAGCGTCCCGATCCAGGGACGCTACACCGGCGCTGAGTGCGGCGGCGCCGGAGCGGGCGGAAGCCATAGCCGCACCGGCCTGCTGAACCGCTCCGGCTACCTGATTCGCCGTGCCCACGGCCTGTGCGCCGCCGCTCGACATACTGGCATACGCCTGCCCCGCACCGGCGGACACGCTTTGCAGGAGCGGAAGTACGCCCTGAAAAGCGCCGGTCAGCTTATCGCCCAGGCTGTCTACGGACGCGGTTAATTTCTCCAGGCTTTTTATGAGCTTGTCGCTGCCCGCGTCAAAACCGTCCCGGTCAAGCTCGGTGTCGATAACTACGGATCCGTCAGAGCCGCTCATTATCCCCCACCTCCTCGTAAGAGTTCTTCAAAGATCTGCTTGGCCTGCGACTCCGGCGCGATGCGCTCTTTCGGTCGATCCACGTCGCACAGCCGCTTATTGGCGGCGTAAAATTCTTTTTCGTGCTTTGCCAGTGGCTTTCCCTGCGCCCGTTTTTGGCGGATGGTGAGGATCGTCGCCCAGAGGCTCTCCGGATCCGGGGATTGAAAGTATCCCAGGAGTGTCCACCAGTGCATATAGGGGACCCCCCGGACTTCAAAGCCCGCCGTCTTGTTGATGGCGGCGAAAATGAGCTGCTCGTCCTTCTCCCAATTCACGACCCGCGGGCTGGGTTTGTCGCTTTGCATGTCGCACTCGATAAATTTTGCCGCCGCCTCGTATGCCTCCTTGTAGTCCTCTCTCGGCAAGAGGGGAAAGTCTACAAAAAGCCGCCTCAGACACACATAGAGCTTTTCGTTGTCCGAAAGCTCCTCGGCGTCAAAGGCGGCAAATATTCTGAGTATGTTGCGGTAATCGGTGTTGATTTTGTATGTGACACCGTTAATTTCCAGTGTTTGCGGCAGCTGTCCCAGCATCGGCATTCACCTGCTCCTGATCCCGGAGGTACTTTGCCATGCGCTTCTCGGACAGGGCCGTCTCCTCCTTGACGGCCTGCTCAATCACCCCACCCAGGGCGGTGAGAATGCGGGTGCAGAAAAACTCCCCGCCCACACTGGAAAAGGCGTTGCGCTTGGCGAAGATATCGTCCGCCTCCTCCATGTCAAAAAGCTCATTGATGCGCCGTTTCAGCTCTTCCTCCGCCTTACGGATGGCGGTCATACCATCCTCGTAATCCGCCGTGCCGTCGTTTTTGATGCTGAGATCCTCCAGGGGCTTGACGATCTCCGGCAGATCCTTCATAAGCGTCTCATACCGCGCCAGAATAGAAAAGACATCGGCGGGGCGCATATAGACGTTGCAGATGAGCTTCCCGAATTTGTTGACCAGGGGGATCTCCCGTGTGCCGTCATCTACGACGGCCCGAAGTGCTTTGTTTGCCATGATTTGCCTCCTAAATTAAATGGATGGACGGAGGAGCATCAGCTCCTCCGCCCGATATGGCCGCTTACGCCGCCTCGTCGGTGATCGTGGCCTCGTTGGTCTTCATATCGTAAACGATATGCTTGCGCGTCATCGCGCCGATGGGGTGAATGGTGTACGGGACGGCCGCGCCGGCGGTGTCCCCGCCGTCGGACTCCGGCACAAACCAGGCGCGGCGAACATAGCAGTAGCCCTCCATAGTCTGCGCCTCCTCATCGGCGGACTCATAAAACGCCTCGGCGAACCAACCTACACAGTCCTCCTCGGAGTATTTCTCCTGCATCGCGATGTCCCGCAGGTGCGGGTACATGACTCTGGCGGGATCCATGTAGTAGAGGTCAACATTGACCTCCGGCTCGTAGCCGGAGTGGTTGAAGGTCGTCTCGCCCAGGACGTTCTTTCCGGTCTCGGTGTCCGGATTCAGCTCCTTGCTCAGGTCGTCGTTGTCCTTGCCGATGGCCTCCCAGCCGGTGGACTTGGCGGTGTACGTCACGGTGATAATGTCGCCGTCCTGGGCGCTCTCGTCGCCCCCGGTGATCCCGTAGGTGTCCAGCTTGACCGCGACGCCGTTCAGCGTCCAGGAGCCGCCCTTGTGCTTGAAAAGATACACCCCGGAGAGGCCGCTGACCGCCGTGCCGAAGGTCTTGGCGGTGACCTCCGCGGACTGTACCCCGGTGCCCTTGACGGTGGCAGCCGCGGCCTCCTCGACGGGCTGCGCAGTCCAGGAGCCGAAGTACATGATGCGGTTTCTTGCGATTTTCATACTTTAGTCCCTCCTGTATGTTATACGGATTTGGATTTGGTACTTTGCGGCGCTGCTTCCGATCTCGGTAGGGCTGCCCGTCAGCGTGGGCACGATCGACCGGATGCGGCCCCCTACCATTTTTGGGAAATTTCGCCGCTGGTTTTGACGGAGTATCCATGCGATGACCTCGTCAAAAAATAGGAGATTTGCTTGATTTGTCACCACATCCGCGCCATAAGTCTCTCTGGACGCAAAGATGTAGTTGACGGTCTGGATGTCTGCGGGAACCTCCTCGCCGAGGACATTCTCCCGGTACTCAATAGAGCTGGGCACCGCAAAAATGGAGTACTCCGTCGGCGTCTCCGCCAGGTAGTCGGTTTGCAGACGGCGATCCTGCTGGAGTACGGGGCACGCCCGGAACCACTCCCACAGATACCCGATATTACTTTCTTCCTGCCGCTGCATCCGTTGCCTCCTTGATGATGTCGCTCATGTGATCGGCTTTCATCCGATCCACCCAAAACGGCCCGGCCAGAGGGCCGTTTTTCGCCTGGCTTTTGGAGTAGTCCAAGGGCCGCCCCGTGGGGTGCTTGATCTGCCCCGGGGGGCTGAAAAAGCCCGTGGGTTCTCCGCTGTTGTCTTCAAAGACGGGGATGTTCGGCCCGTACACCTCACCGTAGTACTGGTAATGGGCCCACGGTACTTGATATACAACCCTGCCGCTGCCGATGACGGTGGCGCTGTACGGGCTTCGCGCCAGTACGCCGGTATCCCACGGACAATAGGGGAGGCTCCAGTCTATCACCGATTTATCGATGACCTGTTGGACTCTCCCGCCCTTTTCGAGGCCGAAACGCTTTGCAAGGTCCCCGCGGAGGCGGAATTTGACCTTTACCTTGATCTCCACTACTTCCCCACCACTTTCCAGTGCTTCCCGTGCGGTGCGTTCCGGTCGTCCGTAACGGCCAGGACCGTCACCATCTCGTCAAACCGTTTTTTGAGGTCGTCTAACCGCAGGTCCGCGTCCGTGACGGCCTCGTGTACGATGATGTCCCCGGCCCGGATGGTGAACACGCCGTCTCCCGTGGGGTGCGCGGCGTACTCCAGCGGCTTGAGATACGTCTTACCGCCAAAGTCCGCGTCCACGGGGATGCGCACGGTGAACTGATTGGCCGCCCGGAGGCCGGAGCTGTCAACGGTGGTAATGGTCTGCAAAAACCACGACACGCCGGAGATCACCGTAGGGATGTACCTGTCATAGCCCAGCGCGGAGTCGTATTTGGCGTTAAACAGCGTTATGGTCTCCTCACAGTGCTTCATCGGTATACCCCCCGGTAGAGGAGCGGATAGCCGCACAGGTCAACCTCATCCGCAAGATACATCCGGATAATACTGTTCATGGCGGCCTCCGCCTCCTTTGCGGTCATAGCGTTGCCGTAATGCTCACTGTACCCGTCCGTCGTAAACGACGTGACCACCGGGGTTTCCACCTGCGCGTTGGCGCCCACGCGGGACTCCAAACCGACAAGGGCGAACATACACCGGAGGACTGCTTCGGGCAGCTTGTCCGCCTGAGCCAGGCGAGCTACACGGCCAAAGGTCACGGCGTCGATGCGTTTCCGGCAGGCAAATTCCACCTGGTTGAATTCCGTTTCCGGCAGCTTTCCGCCGTAGTCCCGGTATTGGTCATAAGTGAGATACGTCATACATGGCCCTCCGATATGCTGTGGCAGAGACTTAGGCCGCCGCCAGTGTGGCGCCGGTGAAGTCCAGGGTAAAGATCGTGCTTCCGCCCACCTTCACCGTGAGCTTTTTGCTGCCCGCGTAAAGCTCGTCCAGCCGGATGACCCATCTGCGATCCTGGGCGGTCTTCTGGTGGGCGCCGATAGTGGTCACTTTCTGCCCCTCATACTGTTCGTCCAGCTCAAAAGCAAAGTAGTGTCCACTCTGCTCGGCTTCCACGCCGGAGAAGTCCTTCCAGCCCTCGACTTTCGGGAAATTGCCGGTCACTTTACCGTTGTACTCCGTCCACTCGATGGACACATCCGCGCCCATGATCTCGGAGATTTGCTTGCCTCCCATGTCTGAGAGGGACTGATCCTGGGAGATTACTTTGACGCGATCAGCCCCTGTCAAGGGGACGACTCAGTGACGTTGAACTGGAGGGCGTCCTGCATCTTGTTGAGGATGAAAACGTCCTCGTAGGACTCCTCGAAGTAGATGTACTTGCCCTCGGTCACGCCGGAAGGCTCGTCCAGCTGCACGTTCTCGTAGCTGACGGGCGTGATGACGGCGCTGGGATGCACCAGGAACATGTTGATCTGGGCGGCGCTCTCATCGACCTGCCAGCCCTTGTCAAACTTGTACTTGGTCTTCATGAGCGCGGAGGGGACGGTGACGATCTCCACCTCGTCCAGGCGCGAAACGTCACGGTTGACGGTGGCGCTGTTGCCGGACTTGACGTCGATGTGGCGCACCAGCCCCTCGGCCTTCTTCAGGAGCTTCCGGATCTTGGAAGTCACATAGAGAATACGCCCGTCAGGCGGGACGTTGGCCTCGTCCATGTTCTCCATCAGGGTGTCGAAAACGTCCAGAATGTTCTCCGCGGTCAGGGCCGTCTTGTCCGGCGTCATGGCCTTCTTCTCGCTGTCCTTGGCGTCCGTGGTAGACCACAGCGTGTAGAGGGTGGAGACGCAGTAGGCGTCCATCTCGGGGAACTTCTGCTGCTCGTTGAACGTCCTGGTGATGTTGGTGATGGACGTGACCGCGTTGGTCTGGTCGATGTCCGCGGGGTGAACCAGGGTAGACCACTTGCGCTGATGGGTCAGGGACTTAGGCTCCCAGGTGTTGTCGTAGTTGCGGGTGGCCATCGCGATGGTGTCGCGATCCGCGTCTACGCGCCCGGTGGTGCTGATGCGGGGGATCTCGATTGTCCGCGCATTGAGAAAACGGTAGCGGCCATTGTTCGGCGTGGCGTAGAGCCGGCCGAAATGCAGTACATACGGATAGGCGTTTGCCAGCTCCGTGGAGTACTGAGTTGCGTAATTGAGGGGAGTACCCATTTTCAATTGCTCCTTTCATGATTTGGTGATTTTTGGGTTTAATCCTGCTTGTCGCCGTGGGGTCTCACGCCCAGGAAGTTGAAATGGAACCCGTTGTCTGCGCCGGCGGGGCCTTTGCCTCCGCTGGGCAGGACGATTTGCGGGGGAGGGGTTGTCGTACCCACCGGTTTGCTCTCCGGCTCCGGCTTGGGCGGCTCATCGGGCACAAAGGCGCCGGGATCGTCCGCCTTGTACTTGGTCACGAAATCCTCGTAACCCAGCAGCGTCTCGCCGTCGCGCTTGAACTCCTTGCCCATCGCCTCCGCGATAAACGCCTTGCGCGCCGCGGCGGAGGAGAACTTCAGCTTGCCGGCCCGCTCCCGGATGTCAAACTCATACGCCTGCCGGGTAAGCTTGGCCTCCAGGGCCTGGGTGTCGGCTGCGTACTTGTTCTGGAGATTCGTGAGCTGGGTCTGGGCTTCGGTCAGCTTCGTAGCGTCCCCCTGGGCGGCGGCGAGCTTGCCCTGGACGTCCGCAATATCGGTATCGCGCTGCTTGAGCTGTCCCTTGAGCGTCTCGACCTGGCCGCTGAGAGCGTTTGTCTTGTCGTTGTACTTTTCAAGACTGACGTACTTCCCCTCGGACAGATCCACCGCATTGATGTTGGCGGCTTTGGCCTTTTCCACGAGCTGGTCAAAGGTCAACGCCTCCCCATCCCCGAAAAGCTTCTTGAGAAATTCCATCTTTTACCTCCTGTTTTTCCGGCGTAGATTTAACTTGTATTTCCGCGGCCACTCCGCGGCGCGCCGTCCATGCAGTTATGTCCCGGCATGGTGGGGTGATATGTGATAAGCCCCCTGGTTTCCCGGAGGCCCTTCACCGATTTTATTTGCCCGTCATTTGCCGCGGGCAGGAGAATTGCGCGAAAAAGTAAAAGAAAATAGCGGTTTTCTTTCATTAAGCCCGGAAAACCGCCGCGAATGTAAGCGGGCTTTATTTGCGTCTATCCCATTGGCGATAAGACCCGCTTTCCCTTGGGCCCTGTCTCCCTCCCGGCTGTTGCGTTCTCCAGGTACTTCTCCGGCCCCCGCCGTCGTATGCGCCCCTGGATCCGGCGCGCCTGTGCCCGACCAACACAGGCTAAACCTTCACCATCCGAAAGCCCTCTACCCGCATCCGATCCCGGCGCGTGGGCAGCCCCGCCGCCTCCGCCAGATTGCCGTATCGGGCGGATATCCGGTTGATTTTTCTCTGCAGCGCCCGGCGCTCATCCATATCGTCATTAACACGGGCGGCGTTTGCGGCGTCCTTCAGCCGCCGGACGGATGTCTCGAGGGCACGCATCTTCTGATCCGCCTCATACTTGGTGTAATGCCGGCCGCCGAATTCGCATCCGGCGGCGTTGGCTTTTCGCCACTCCTCCAACTGCTCCGGCGTGTACCGCCGGATAGAATACTCGGTGGAAAAGGCCATAGCGATGTGCCCGCAATTCCACTCGCCGATAGGGCGGGCAAAGCCGGAATAGCGCTTGCCATCCACGTCCAAAAAGTCCTGCCCGGCCTGCATTTTGTCAAATTCGGAGCGCAAAAAGACGCGCCCCTGGACCGGTTCGTGGTCCGGAGCGCTGTTGTGGTGCGCGGATATCTCCACGGCGTCATAGCCCAGGGCGTCCCCCATCATAAGGGACCCCTCCTGCGCTATCTGGTTCGTCGCGTCAATGATGTTTTGCCGGACGGCGGTGTCCAGCCGCCGGTGGTAGCCGGAGGCGTAGACCACCTGGAGGCCGTTATAGCCCATATCCCGGATGATCTCTCGTGCGGCGGATCTGTAATCGGTGAGTCCGGAGCTGACGGCCAGCACCGCCCGGTCTACGGCCTGTTGATAGGCCGCGGAGACGGCGGTAGTGTTAGACAGGTTTTGCATGGTCTGCGCCGATTGGACGGCGACGCGCTGTGCGTATGCGTTAAGCCGCTGACGGGCCGTCTCCGCCGCCACAGGCGTCTGGGTGGAGCGCATAATGGCGGCAAAACGCCGGTCTGTATAGACGGCATCCAGGGCCTTCCGGTAAAGCGCAAAAAGCGTCTGGGTGTTGAGGCCCGTGGCCTCCCGGAGCGCCGTGTTGATCTCCAGCACATCCGCCCCCAGATCCATCATGGTCAAGAGCCGGTGGGCGCTGGACGGCCCCAACTCGCCTATTTTTGCGATTTGCGCGGCTACCTTGCGAATGAAAAGCAGATTGACGCCGCGCAGCCGCTCCGTTATGGCGGCGATTGCGGCCTCAAGCTCCTTTTCACTCAGCATCGCCCTCGCCTCCATCGCCGCCGGCGCCGCCCATACCCTCCAGCATGGCCTGGAGGGCGGCGGCGTTCATTTGCTCGTTGAGGATTTCCTGGATCGCCGCGGCGGCCTGGTCTTTTGTTTCCGAAAAATACCATTCCCGGAATTCCGCACGGCCCATAAGTCCCTGGGCTACCAGGGCGAGCCGCTCGTTCATCTGCTGCTCCGTGTCGGTAATGATGCTGTCATCCCATGTAAAGGTCAGCTCATATTCTCCCGGGGGCGCCAGATTATAGAGCGTCGCGTACTTGTCCATGACGCGGACAACACTTCTCAGACACCGCTCCAGCGCCTTTTGGTTATCCGCTATCGTAGCATAGGAGCGTTGCTTGTTGATTTTAAGCTCCGTAGCCGTCCGGGCGTCCACCTGGTTCATATCCGCGACGGTTCCGCGGGACAGCCCGGACAGGTCCTCCACACGCATGAGGATTTGATTAAGTCCGTTTACCAGGGACGCGTCGCGGATAGGCGGGGAGTAAACGTGATAAGTCTCATCTGTACCCAGATCCACGGCCCGGAAAAGCCGCTTGTTGAGCCGCGGCATCTCCATGACTTTTTTGCCGTTGCAATCCACCGTATCTTTGGGCCGGAGAGCCAGCGGATCAACATCAACGGCCAGCTCGGATCCCTCAAACTCCCACAAAAGCCGGGAATACTGGAGATCCGCCTGCTCGATCGCGCCGCGGGCCTTAGCGAAAAAGGACGCGCCCATCGGGCAGTTGATGTCCACCGTGTTCGCCGCCGCTACACAGTACCAGCCAAACATCTGGCCGCCGCTGTCCTTTACGGTCACTTCGGGTAAGAGGTCAGACCATATGGGTACCTCCTTCAGCGGTATCTCCGTACCCACAAAATCCCGGTTGTTGGACTTAAAGGCCCGCTGGGTAATGACGACATTTTTCCCGTCCCATCTGTGCCGCTCCAGGCGGGTGTAAAAGACTTTGCCCTCCTGGAAGCCGTCGCGGAAAATGATGTCGGTGGGTTCCCGCTCATCGTCAAATGCGGCGGGATAAAGCTCCCAGGCCGTGGCCCAGTCGAAATAGAGGTGCCCGTCTTTGGGATAGGGCTTTATGCTCATGGCGCCGGAGGCGCCGCCCTGCTCCAGTTTTTTCCGCAGGTCGAAAAAGAGCTTTTCAAGCTCCGCCTTGAGGTATTCCGCCCTGGGATTGGCGGTGAGATTGCCCTCCGCGTCCGTTTTGCCGGTGATATCCCACTGCAGCTCCAGCGTAATCTGCCGTGCAAGCTCAGAGCATATAAAGGCCGGCAGCCCCAGAGAATGGACCTCATCCGTCTTGAGCCACGGGGCCTTGTCCGTGTACATCTGATACCACAGATCCAAAGCAGTGACCATTTCCGAGGACAGGGGGGACTCCACCTTCTCCACCGTCTCAACGTCCTTATGCCCTATCATTCTCGCAATCACCTGCCTTATTATCTGGATCAACCGGGAAAACACGCCGTTTCACCGCCCCTCCACAGGTACAAAAAAGCGGAGCGCCCGCACTGGGCGCTCCGTTCCATCGTTCTTCGCTGTTTTATATTCTATCACAGATGATTCGGGACAAGGGGGGACACTTTCACAAACCCGTGCCGCAAGCCATATTCGCTCCCCGCACGCACCGTCTGCTGCTTCCACCCCGGCATGACGGAAAGAACACTGTTGATGCGCCGGATATGCCCGGAAACGTCTCTCAGATTGCCGCCGTAAAGCTCACACCAGACCTCCGCCGCCGTGATCCTGTCCCGATCCACCAAAACCACCTTCTCCGCCTCCGCTTCGCCGGCCCAGAACCGCCGCCGGTCCTGTATGCTCCACGCGGCCCAGTCCGACGGGACCTGCCTTGCGGCAAAATCCCGGATTTCCGTGTAAACCGTGTCCGGGATAACGTCCTCGGATCTGTCGCAGGACCTCACCGGCAAACAGGAAAGCCCCGATACGTCCAGCCCGCTCCGCTCCAAAAGCGTGATAACGGACTGGAGCCGCGCCGCCTTGCACGTCGAAATGATGCTGGCCGCCCGGATGTAATCCCCCGGCGTCAGCTCCCCGCACACCACGGGGATCGCCGCCTCGATTTCCGGCAGCTCAAACCGGCCCGTCCGGCGGAGGGTCGGCAGAACCTCGCTCGTGATCCAGCGCTTGAACCGCTTTGCTGTGGGGAGCTTGCTGGACAGAATGAGCGAATAAAGCCCTGATTCGTTGATGATGACCATGTTCGGGTTGCCCGGAGTTCCGTCGGGATTTACGACGGTATTTTTGTCCTCGTCGTCAACGTGTCTGGAAAGCGCGTCGCGGGTGTTGCTATACCCTAACGCCCCGGCCACATCCCGGCCCACAAACCAGGGCAGGCCGTCAATTTCTACGGATCGCACGGCCCCGAATTCCGGGTTACTGAATACCTGGATATCGTTCATGCCGCCCTTGCCTCCTCCGTCCGGAGCGCCGAGGCCAGGGCCCCGATAAGCTCCAGAATGCTCACATAGACGGAGGGGTCCATCGTCCCCCGCTCCGCGCTGTCCTGCGTGACCAACGCCAGATCCTCGATGTAAGTGGCAAGCTTTTCTTTGTCAAACATAATAAATTCCTCCGAGTTAAATATTTTTTCTTGATTTCCGCTCGGAGGAATGGTATAATGAGATTTACCAAGGCCTCCGGGCGGCGGGATGAAGGTGGACAACCTGCGACTTTGACAGAGGGGCGGGTTGTCCTCATCATTTTTCCAACTCAGCTTTTATCAGTTGAACGCCGCGATTTATTACGTTAGTCTTACTGATTTTCAGCTTTTCAGCACAGAATTGTAAATCGCTTGCCTCTTCTGGCGTTAACCGAATTTCAAGACGCTCAGTCTTTTTATTGCTGGTTGGGCGTCCCATTTTTGCGGTCACGTTTTCACCTCACTTTCGCCCGTACAAATATAATAATTTATGCCCGTACAAAAGTCAAGTGTTTTTTCAAAAAAGTTTGAAAAAATGACGGTTAAAATAATTTAACAGCATTTTTCGTCCAGTTAAGTTTATTTGCATGTGGGAGGCACAAAATGAATTGTCCGAGATGCGGCGGCAATAGGGTTAAAGTAGAGTTGAGAGCGGCTGGCACGAAATCTTCTACGGAATACTACCGTCACGGAGTAAAAAGCAGTTGGTTTGTACCCGCTGGGCGCAGGTCGTACCACAGTACCCGAAAGCAAAAATCCGTCGGACTGTGCCAAGATTGTGGATACCATTGGGATATTGACAGCAGTGAAAAGGGGTGCCTTTTTTATCTGCTTTGTCTTTTATTCCTCCCAATAACTTTGTCAGTTCTTTTTTACCGATCCTCTGTTTTTCACCTGGAGAAGAAATGGAAAGCTCTAATTCTCGCCACTGTTTGGGTTGTGGTATTCATCTTTTTAATGTTTAATAAGGATAATATTACTGCACCCCCAAACGACGGCATTTCGCAAGACGCTACACAGATTTGGGCAACAGAATACACTTCATTGGACGATTTTGACTATTACATAGACGGAAACGAAATCGTCTTAAAAGAATATACTGGAAGGTCAAAGCGAGTCTATGTCGCACCCTCTTATGAATATGAGGGTAGAACGCTCGTCGTTAGAAGACTTGAGGGTGTTTTTGCACTCGACAGTATTGACAGCGTTATTATTTCGGAAGGTATAACAGCGATTGCGAACAATGCCTTTAATAGCTGTGGAATAAAGTATTTATATCTGCCAAGTACATTAACAGATTTTTCCGGCTGGAGCTACTTTCATGATGCAGATAAGCTGTTTTATGGAGGAAACGCTGAAGCGTGGCATAACCTATGCCCGGAGGACAGATCGGAAATTGATTTCGTAGATATAATATATAGCGCATCAATAAGTAGTTTAATGGGCAAATAAAAAAAAAGAAGAGGGTGAATATTTTGTTCACCCTCTTCTTTTTTACTGCCCGCGGCGTTTCCAGATGCTGTTTGTGGCATACCGCACAGCGTCTATGGAGTGATTGTCCGCATCCGGGTAGGCGCTCATGACCTCGCCCTCCGCCGTCCGCTCGTACTCGTACCGGGAGAACTCCCGCGCAGTGTGTGGGCAGCGCACAGGATCAATGACGATTTTAACCCGTGACTGGAGCCACTTCATAGAGTACCGCACGCTGTCCGGCCCCTTCTCCGCCCCGCGGCAAAACGCCCCGTAAACCTTAAAGTCCGCGATGCTTTTTGGCTCCGCGCTGTCTGCGATAATAAGGTCAGAGCCGGTGACGCCCTTTGTCATAACGAGCATATTCCACAGCTCCGGGTTGCCTGTCTTTATGACCCGCAGCTCGTCAAAAATGTAAAGGGTCATCTGCGCCGGATTGTAGCAGAGCTTTGTCCAGTGCGCCGGATCTGGATACCAGCCAAAGTCGAGGCCCTGGTAGACGTGGCCGAAAGTGGCGATCTCCGCGTCCGAAATCTCCCGGATCTCCAGGTTTTCAAACACTTCGCCGCCGGTTCCCACGGCAATCCCCAGATACTCATGCTCATACGCCCGGGGATTTGCGCTCTTGAGGGCTTCCGCGTCGTCAAAAAAGGGCTGTCCCAGCCACTCCCTGGGCACATCCAGATAACAGGATTTGTGCCGGTATGCTCCCGGCCGGGGCGTTGCGACGTACTCGTTGGCCCAGTTGGAGCGGGATATAGGCGGGTTGAAAGATTTAAAGACGACAAACTTACTTCCACCGCGCATGACGGATTGCTGGACGGATCGGATCTCCTCGTCGCCGGCGAATTCGTCAAGCTCCTCAAACCACAGATACTTGATGTACCCGTGTGAGACCTTGATGGACTTCATCTTCTTCGCCTTATCAAGTCCGCGGAAAAGGATGACCTGCCCCGTGGGCTTGTAAGTCAATTTGTAGGGGCTTGTGGTACACTTCCACAGCTCCCGGACGCCCAGGGCATCAATGGCCCACAGCATCTGCTCGTAGACGCTGGTGCCGATGGTGTTGCCCACTTTCCGGAATACGGCGGCGTTCGCCTGCGGATCCTGCATGATACCCTTCACCAGCATAATGCTGATAAATGAGGATTTCGTGGAGCCGCGCCCGCCGAAAAGGTCGTAGTAGGTGTGCTTGCCGTCCTCGATATCCCAATAGACCGGGTAAAATGCCGGGGCTATCAGATCCGTAAGCTTGACGGCATTAACTGCCTCCGCCATTTGTGTCGCCTCCAGAGGGCGCTACACCGTCCGCGGGCTTTTCCTGCGCGTCGGCGCTGCCGGCGTCCGGTCGGGGGATGTCACATATGATCTTGACGACGGGGCCGGCGCTCTCGCCGCCCCTGTCGCCGTTCCAGCCAAAATTGGCCGCCAGCGCCCACTTCGCGCCGTTCGCGCCGTCTCGGTCGAAAAGGCGCTCCTCCATGTACTTCTCCACCCGCGACTTCGCCAGGGTGATAACGTCCGCAAATTCTTTTTTCGCCTGATACTTGAGGAGGCCATTGCGGGAAGCAAAGCCCAGGGCCAGGGCCAGGCCCGTGATCGTGGGTGGGTGAGCGTCCATAATAACGGGCCGCCCGTACTTATCAAACACGAGCTTCCCCTCATCGTCGCGGAAAATGTACCCCTCGCAGGAGGCGAAATAGGCGTCCGCCTTCTCCTGGATCTCCTCGGCGCTGTTGTATTTAGCTTTACGGCCCACGGTCACACCTCCTTCCGGATGCAAAAATACCGTCAGCGGCCCTCACCGCTGACGGTATGATCTCATTTACCCCTCTTCTTCGCCCCGGTTGCCTTTTTCGCCGGAGCGGTCTTTTTACCCTTGGTGATAGCCTCGTTCGTGCGAGACATCCCCCGCGAAAAAGCCTCCATCTCCTCTCGGGTGAAGTGGGGTTCCTTGTATTCTGCCATAAATTCGCCTCCCTTACGCGTTGCTGTCACGATATACGAGCGCCGCCCGGTCAATGACGTTGTGATAGCTGCCGTCTGTTATGACGTTATAGCCCATCGCCAAGGCGTATATGCTCTTTGTCTCATTGGTGAGTCCGCCCACTGCCCGCGCAAACTGCGGATGTGAGGCCTGGAAAGCGCCCACGCGCTGCCGGAGGGCGTAATCGTCAATGGCACGGGCGGTCTTGGGGTTGAGTACCGCAATGGCTGTGGCACCTCGCCCGTAGCCGGTGTTTGCGCCGCCGTTTTGGTCAAAATAGGTTCCGGCCCCGTGGAGCTTGCCGCCGTACTTGCCGCCGATGTAATTAAACCGGCTGTACTTGAGCATATCGATTATGTCTTTGGGCGTCATTTTAACGTGCGTACCGTATGCGTTGTGGTAGTCGTTCGGGTCGATGGATCGGGACAAGACCTCGGATTGATCAATGCCGTTATCCCGCATAAACTGCTGGAATTCGGAGTCGCTCAACACTGCCGGCTTCTCGTTCAGGCCCGCCGCGTAAACAAACTCCTGCGTCCGGTCGGGCGCGTCCGCCAGCATGTTAGGCATATCAATGCCCCTTGCACGCCGCGCCAGCGCCGCGAGTTGGGCGTCATCCATCTGTGATATCGCCGTAAGCGCCCCCGCGACAACAGGCGTATTCTGCGCGGTAGGAGGCTGCTGACTTATCGGGATTGCCTGGGGCGGCGGGGTCGCGGCGCCCTGGGCCGTTGCCGGCGCGTATGCCGTCTTTGACAGTCCGCTTCTCGTTTTAGCCATTCAGGGCACCGCCTTTCCTTACTTCTTTTTCCCGCCGGTGGACTTGCCGCCGGTGGACTTGCCGCCGGTGGACTTGCCGCCGGTCTTAACCTTTGCGGGGCTGTCCAGGACAATGCCCTTGCCAATGTCGCGATCGTCGAAAAAACCGGGCAAAGGCTTTTCCTGCTTTGTGGTTTTCTTTCCAGCCATTTCCTTTTCCTCCTTATCAGCGTACCTCTACGGTAAGCTCAACTCGTTTATAGGTGGATCCCCCGGAGCGGCCCGTACCGCCGGGGAATTTCACGTCAGTGATAACATAGTGCTGACCGGGGGCCAATACGATCTCACCCAGAGCGCCGCCAGGGCCGTTTCCGGGCATGAGTGCCTGAGTTTTGGCCGGGGCCTTGTAGATGATTTTAACGGCCTTGTCCGTAAATGCGTTTCCGGGAGGGGCGGTCTTAAAATCATTGTAAGACGTACTCACAAAAGCCTTATCGACAAAGCCCTTTCCCACGAGCACCTTTTGCAGCTGCGCGATGGACATATTCTCGTAATTCCCCGCGCCCAGACCCTGCATAAAGTCAACACGCGCATAGCGGTAGAGGTTTACGTTGTAGCCCAGATTGTGCATCCCCGCCTTCATGGAGTCCACCATAAACTGCTGATTGGCCGTCAGCGTCTGCCCGTTCCGCATGGCATAGTTGAGAATTTGGGAGGGCGCATACAAACTGCCGGAGACGGCCTGATCGTGCAGGTAATCCTGGAGCGCCATCCGGGTATCAATATCAAAAGTTTGACTCTGATAGTACTGCCTGCCGGCGTAGAGGTCATGGTGGGGGGCGTTATCGGTATCAGCAAACGTCTGCGCATTTGCGCTTTGCGCCGCCGCTACGGTCGCCGCCATCTGAGTATCCGGGAGAGGTTGAGCCGCCGTCACCGCGGCCGCCGTTGCGGTCGCCGGCGCATAAGACGTCTTCGACAAGCCGCTTCTCGTTTTTGCCATTTTATCACACCTTTCCCTTGCCGTCAATCGTGCGCCATTTGTCCACAAAAGACGGAATTTGCTGTATAATACCCCGGTCGCGTTCGCACTCCGGGAAAATAATGCCCTTCCAGAGTATCTTTGTAGGATGGAGCCGGTCTATCATTTGCTCGTAGCCGTCCAAAAACCAGCGCTTGGATTCCTTCGTCCTTGCCATTCCCAGGGAGGACAGCGCCACCACACCGCCCTCCGGCTCTCCGTCAAAGCACCACTCCAGCGTGGATTTGTCAGACCACGTTATTGTGGGTATGACCGTAATACCCTGGAGCTGCCAATAGGCCCCCAGCCAGTGCTTGCGATAGTGGTTATATAGCTGGATTGCCTTGGGAAAATCCGCATATGGAGAGAAGTCCGGGGTACACACCGCTTGAAATTTCTGTAAGAGCGGCACATACACATTGGGGTTCGTCCACACGCGGTTGAATTGATAATCATCCACAAAAAAGTGGACACCGTGGATCTCCGGATCCATACATCCCCGCGCATAGTTCCACCCGATCCAGTTTTCAACGTCGCACTCGTAGACGGGGTTCAGCCGCGGGATGCCGTACTCGCCCACACCGTCAAACAGGGCGTTTTGCAGGTTCTCGTAGTTGCGTTGCTGCCTGTACATTTCCGCCTCCATATACGGCGAGACGCCCAGCCGGGGGAAGTCATACCGGCAAGGCGTCTCCTGTAGGGCCTTTGGGCGGGGCCTTGCTTGCCGCGGCGACTGTGTTGGCGGAGGAGTAAACCCGGCGACGTGTCGAAAGTGCGGCGGCATATCAAGGCAGGGGTGGAGGCGGCCCCTTTACACCTCGCCCATCGTACCCAAGTTGTATCATACCACGCCCTCGTCGGGACAAGGAGGGACACTTTCGTTTTTCCGGCGCAAATATCTGTAGCACCGCTTTTTGACTGCCTCCATCGCAAAGCCCTCGCCCATGCTCGCCGCCACCTGCGTCCACGGTAAGCCGTTGACAAACCGGAGCTTAAAGATCCAGCGCAGCTCGCTGTCTTCAATGTCCGCTATGTACCGCTCCAGCCGTGCCCGCTCGTGGATGCACTGAATCTGCTTTGCGGCGATAATAGCCTGGAGATCCACGATCTCCGCCGCATACCGCTCTATAAGGCTCGCGTTGTCGTGCGTCCGGGGCATCCCGGTCATTTGGGGCGTTGCGGGAGCGCTTGCCTTGCGCTCCAGCTCCCGGAGCCGCTCCTGGTCAAACTCAATCTCCCGGTTGAGGTAATAAAGCTGTGATAATTCGTCCACGGTCATGCCGCTTGCCCTCCTTTGACTCTTTGCACCCGGACTCGCAAAGCCTCCAAGAGGCCCTCCTGGGTCGCGTTGCGTGTTTCAAGCACCTGGATAACATCCTCATCCGCGCCGCCTTTCACGGCCAGCAAGTGGATCATAACGGGCTTTTCTTGCCCTTGCCGGTGGAGGCGTTTGTTGCCCTGCAAAAACAGCTCCAGTGAATATGTGAGTCCAAACCAGATTATGTGCCGCCCGCCCGCTTGCAGGTTCAGGCCGTAACAGCAGGACGCCGGATGTGCCAAGAGGATATCAACCTCGCCCGCGTCCCACGCCGCTTTATCGTCCGGCCCCGCGTACACCCTCACCCGGAGGCCCGTGGGCCGCAGAGCGGCTTGTAGGCGTTCCAGGTCGTGCTTGTAGGTGTAAAACACCAGGGCGTGTTCACCGTGGAGGCCCTCCACCGTCTCCATAAATGCCTCAATTTTGGCGCTGTGGATTTCATGCACCTCCCCGTTTTCATCATACACTGCGCCGTTGCAAAGCTGGAGGAGCTTGCCGGCCAGGATCCCCGCCGTGTTCGCCGTGATCTCTGTGGCGTCGGTTCCGTCCTTCGTGACGTCAAGCACCATATCCCGCTCCATTTGGTCATAGGCTCGCTGCGCCGCGCCGTCAAGCACCACGGGGATTGTCTGATACATGATAGGCGGGAGGGTCAGATAATCCTCCGCCCGGAGGGATACGCAGATGTCTGCCAGCCGTGAGTCGATCTCCTCTTTGGCGCCGGATTTGAGCCGGTATGAAAATATCGTCGTTCGGCTCCTCTGATCCGGCTCAAAATAAATATCCCTATAGACCGATAGCGTCCGGCCCAGGCGGTTTCCACCGTCCAAAAGGTAAATCTGCGCCCATAAATCCTCATAACCTTTGGGTGAGGGCGTGCCCGTCAATTCGATGATCCGCTGTATCTTCGGCAGGACGGAGCGGATGGCCTTAAAACGCTTCGTCTGCGAATTTTTAAAGCTTGTACTCTCGTCAAGTACCACGGCGTCAAAAGGCCATTTTCTACCAAAATAGCGGACAAGCCACTGCACGTTATCCCGGTTTATCACATACACGTCCGCCGGCGTGGCCAGTGCCGCGATGCGCTGTTTTTCGGTCCCCAGGACTTTTGCCACCCGTAGCCCGCGCAGGTGATCCCACTTAGCCGCCTCCGTTGTCCAGGTATCCTCCGCTACTTTCTTCGGGGCAATCACCAGCGCCCACCGCAGGGCAAAGTAGTAATACTTGAGCTTGTAAAGGGCCGTCAACGTAACCACCGTTTTCCCCATGCCCATGTCGAGAAACAGGGCCGCTTTCGGCTGCGATATCAGCTTGTCCTCGCAATATTGCTGATACGGGTATGGATTATAAGCTTTCATTCGTCATTACCTCCGCGCCGCCGCATATCCTCATCAACCAGCGCCCGCGCATACGCGCAGATCGCGTCAACCTTTTCGTAGCTGTCCACCGTGTTAAAAACCGTAAAGCCCAATCTCCGGAGGTCCCGGTGAACCAGCTTTTGCCGCTTCCGCTCAGTTTCGCCAGGGCGCTTGGTCTCAGCAAAGAACGCTACACCGCCGGGGAGCAGGATCAGGCGGTCGGGCACTCCGTTCATACCGGGGCAAATCAGTTTCAGGCACAGCCCGCCCGCAGCCTTTATCCCATCCCGCAGCCTTGCTTCTATGGTTTTCTCCAACATTGCCCAAAACCTCCCACGCGTAAATCCGCACCCCTTCTCGCCCTCCGTCCCCGGCAAATTCCGCACTTGTAATTTTGTAAGCCTCGCGTGCGTATTGAGCGCAAATACAGGCGGATTAGGCGTATCAGGCGGGTATTTTACGCCCTATTCTCTCTAATTTCTCAAAAGTTTATATATTGTATTACAAAATTACAAAACAGGTAAAACCCTTGTGCGCCAAGGCTTTCGCCGTAATTTTGCATTGTAACAAACCCGCATTTTGTAATTTTTCTCTTACACGCTTTGTAATTTTTATTTTGAAAAATTACATGAAAAATTACATTATTACGAGATAAATCTTACAGCGTGGACATACCCGTGGACGGGGCCATAGTCCGCTCCTACGCGCACCGTTTGACGCCTCCATCCGGGCTGGCGGCCCAAAACTGAGTTGATAAAGCGGGTATCTTTATCTGCGTCCTTCGGGCTGCCGTTAAACAGCTCACACCAGACCTCGATTGCGGATATGCGGTCGCGATCCACCAGTGTCAACGGGGCGCCGCTGTCCTGGACACCTCCAGACCAAAAGACGCGCCGCCGGTCAAGTGTCCACTTCTGCCAATCGGAGGGCACCTTCCGGGCCAAGAAATCGATGATCATGCCCTCGCGGGCGGAGGTTTCGCGGTGTTCTTCTTGATAGATGCGGGCGGTTTCCTCCATTTCGCCGGTCAAATAAAGGTTCTCCCCCATCTGCCAGCGGAATTTTGCTTCGGCCCAAACCTGGTCGATAACGTCATCCGTTAGGTCAGTCCACACCCGCTTTTCGTGCGACGCCTCACCCACATCCACCGGCCAAAAGCGCCGGTTGCCGGTGGTGTCTTGAAGAAAATCAGATTGATTGCAAGTCCCAAAAAACACGCAGCACCGGGGCCGCTCCTGCACAAACCGGCCATACGCCGCCCGGTAGCGGTCAGACCGTAGACTTAGGAATTGTTTGATCCGGGCCACGTCCGTCCGCCGGAACGCGTCAAGTTCCGCCACCTCTACAAGCCACACGCCCTGGAGCAGCTCGGACGCCTCCTTGCCCTCAAAGGTTCGGATCGAGTCATTAAACCACCCGCGGCTCATTTTGTCCAAGATGGTACTTTTGCCGATGCCTTGAGGCCCGCAGAGTATCAGCATTTGGTCGAATTTGCATCCCGGACTCATGACGCGGGTCACGGCTGCCGTAAAACTCTTGCGGCAAACGGCCCGATTGTACTCATTGTCAACGGCACCCAGGTAGTCAATAAAAAGGGTATCGAGCCTCGGTACTCCGTCCCACGTCAAACCGTCGAGGTATTCCTGCACCTCATTGAACGCGTGTGTAGCCGAGTGTATGTCCAGCGCTGCGTCAATGCTGCCGCGCTTTGTGATGTTGTAAACTTTTTCCATGTACCAGTAGAGGCCGTTTGTGTCGGTGTCAGTCCACAGCCGACGCTTGCCGTCAAGGCTCCAAGGGAGCGGGGCCAGGACTTCCCCACGGCCGGCAAATTTATTAAGGGCGAATTTGCCCTTGAGGCGCGGGTCATTCTCCAGGATCATGCACACGTTGTCGATGGTTCCCAAAACTGCGCCCGTCTGGGTATTCTTGCGGAGCTTCGTATACCACTCCACTCCGTCACCGCTGCCCCTGTCGCTTCCCTCGCTTGTATCCACGGGCGGGGAGCCGGTAACACCGGTAAAATCCAAGACTGCGCCGTCCACCCGCTCCTGGGCCATTCTGGACGCCACAGCGGGGTCTGCAACAGCAAACGCCCGCATTGCCGAATAGGACGGGAGGCGGTTGTCTGGTGTCCCCGGGGCGGCCTCATCATCCAAATCGCCAAATTTGTGCCAGCGGACTAAATCAAAGCTGTTGACCAGCCGCCCGCTGCACGGGTCGGTCGCATGATAAGAGTAAAGAAATTTGCCGTTGTCGTAAACAACAGCGCCGCCGGTAGTGGAGCCGCCCAAATAAGTAAAGCGGTTAGGGTCATCGCCCACCGGCTCGTAGATGCCGGGGATCAGCTCATCCAGCGCCTTGAAGATATCGTAAGTCCGGCAAAAGGCGCCCACAACTCCGGGTTTCGCCTCCGGATCGCCCTGCTTCGCCGCCAACTTTTGAAAACGCACGGCGCCAGGAACCTGCGGCCAGCTCGTGGTATCGTGCCAATCAGCATAGGTGGACAGCACAAAATCCACGCTGATAAAAGGCGCATCCTTGTATTTAAATATGTATTCTCCGTCGGAGCTGCAGGAGGGCCAGTACATAAGGCGGCAGGCCTCAAAGGTCGTAGGATCCGCCCACGATATGCCGATCCACTCCGCCAGCCGCCGCGCAACAGGTTCGTGTTCGTCAGCGGTCATCGTTCGGTCGGTCACAAACATAACCCGGAGCCGGGGTGCCTCCTCCCGATGTTTGCGGGTCGAGTAGATGCAATAGCCGCAGCCCAGCGCTTCCGCCTTACCGATCACCTTCTCCGTGCAATAGGGCGGGATGCTGTCAAAGTCCAGGGTCACTACGTCACGCCCTGCCACGTTAACAGCCTTGCGCCGCGGGCCGGTCAGAGCGCCGCCAACAAAACCGCCCACATCTTTAAGCGCATCCTGCTGAGCCTTTTTCATGGCGAGGTAGGCCGTCAATGTTTCCGTCCCACGCACTGGGGCCGAAAAGCGGTTATAAAAGTCGCCCACGGATATCTGCGCCGCGTTCCATTGCGTTGACTTGCTGCTTGCCCCGAGGGATATCGTTATTTGTCTCTCATTCTGCAATATCATACCGCGTACTCCTTATATCCGCCCGTGGGGGGGGGACATCACAGTAAATACTATTGAGCTATAATCATAGTATAGCTTAAAATGTTTAACAAGTCAACGGGACAAAGGGCTTTTGTGTCCCGTTTGTCCCGATTTTAGTTAAATATATTTACCTACCGAAAATCCGGGTCAGGGTAAGACAGGCAATCGACACTCCGGCCAGAACCAGAGACGCGCCGACGTGTTTATCGTCAACGGACTTCGTCATCTGCCCAAAGCTTGCGAGCGCCAAAACGGCGAGAAAGATTTCTACCCACATACGATTTACTCCTTCTCGTCTTCGTCCAGGGGCACGCCAAAAATATCGGCGACGGCCTTTTTTATTTCCCCGTCCTCCGCTGGAATTACCTCCACTGGAATTTTCTCCGCCGGATCTTCCTCATCCACCGGCTCTTCCTCATCCGCCGGGGCTGCATCCAGCATGGCCAGGATGTACTGCGCGGGGACGTCGTGTCGGAGCGCGTTTTCCATAAGCTCCGCTTTCGCGCTTTCCCGCATAAGGTTGTAAAAATCAGTAAAGGTGACTTCAACTCTGTCTTCCTTGCTGATTGCGTCCAAAAATCCCATGACAAAATCTCCTTTCAAAATTGTCGCTCGCCGGGAGCCTGCTACACAGCGTGGATGTCCCGCCAGGCCTTATAAATCTTCGGCCCTTGGATGGCTATCCAGTCAACCATTTCCTCGTTCCTCGTCCAGGCCCGCTCAGTAAACCGAAGGGCGCTGTCCTGCAATCCACTTTCGTTTAGAAAAGCGTGGACGATTTCATGCCGGAGTGTTTCCTTTCGTGCAGTACGCACGGTGCGCGTAGGCTCATGCTCCCAGCCGGGGTAGGTAGCCATATCGCATACTACAATTATTTTTTGGTGTGAATCGCAGTAGCCGTCAATGCTACTCCGCTCAAAGGCCGGCTCTTCTTTGTACTTTTTCATAAGCACCCGATAGGGCGTCCCCAAAACGTCTACGGTTCCGATTTCCATTAAATCACCTCCTCTTTTTAATATCCGCCGACGCAACCCAGGGATAGCGCTCTTCAAACGGCTGGAAGTTTTCACCGAATATCCTCTGAAGCTTTTCGTCAAGCTTTGCGCGGTAGTAGTCCGCCTCCGGACGGGTGGTCAACGCCGTCGCCCACTCATCGTGGGCCTCGCCATATGCCCTAAGAATGCGGACCAGACGCTTCCCGCCGAAAACATCCTTGCCCATAACGTCCGGATCGTTAAGCACAAGGCAGAGCAGGTCGATTGAATATTGCTGTTCCGTGTCCGCAGCGGCTTGCTTGTTTACAAGGATGCGGTTTTCTCTCCGTTGCAAATACCCGTTTGCGCCCATGCCTGTGCCTCCGTTTTACAGATATCCGTGATTGCGCTTTTTGGCCGCGATGTTATCGTTTACCTCTTTTCGGTCAAAGGTGCCGACGCTGGCATGGCATTTCCAACGGGTCGCACCGTGTTCGCGAAAGATGCAATTTTGGCAGCTCGGTTGCTCCTTGCAAAACTGCGCGAGGGTTTCCATACAGGCCAGAGCCTTCTTGTCGCTTATCATTTCAGGTTTCCCCCCCCCAATCAGATAGCTTGCTTTCCGATTTTGCCGGGGACAAAAGCCAGTTGATCACGTCATCCGGGGTCCGCCATAGGGCGTGACGGATACCAAACAGCGCAAAGCCCATGTCCCGCTCATCCATGTTGCTAAGCACCTCCGCGTTGTCCGGCTCAAGCCACGGCGCGTTTTCGGCTCGGGCGTGTCTGCACGCCGGACCTAAATGGTCCAACCAGCATTTTACTGCAAGTGGGCATCTGTCACAGAGTTTCATTTTTTCAACCTCCAACGTTCGATCCACCGATCCAGCTTTTCCTGCTTGACCTTTTCAGCCTCCAGTACTATGTTCGGCCAGCCGGCTTCAAGGACGTCAATACAGAGCTTAACGTCTGCAATCTCCTCCGCCAGGTGGTTCCACGCTTGCTCAAATGTGACCGGCGTAGGATTTTCGCCCCGTTCTATCCGCGACAGCTTCAAAGCGGCCTGCGCCAATTCCGCCGCCTCCTCCGCCGTCTGTTCCATGAGGGCCGGCAGACTAAGCCGCCCCGCGAGGCTCAATAGCTTCTCCTCATTCGTCAGCATGGCATGGCTGCGGGGACTGACTTTCACCGCCCGGTCGTCCCAATATTCGGTCGCGCCGATCTTTCGGGGGTCGTTGCCCCAGGCGGCTTTCCATTCCGGGAGGCTTTCGTTGATGGCGTCAAAGTGGAGCCCCCATCTTTCGGCGGCGTTGACCGCCTCCTCAAGCAGCTTGCCCTCGCGGCAGGTCCAAAGGATAAGACCGGCGCCAGCCGTCTGACGTTGCCGGGCGGCCACGATGACATCCCAATTTGGGGCGCCGATATCGGGGTAGGCGTTTGCGCAGAGGCACCCGTCAAAATCAATGGCAATAGCCTCGCGCTTTCGTTTATCGTTCATATCTTCCTCCGTCTTCCGGATCCGGCACCGTGACGTAAACCACAATGGCCGTCTTCCAGGGCAGGGATCTGTAAAACTCCAGCCGTGCCTCGTCGCTCATATCGTCCGGGTCCCCGCCGGCAAAGGTGTCGTAAAGGCAATCATCCATATCCTCCTCATCGTAGAAGTGTACAGCTTCCTCACCCATAACGTATCGGTCCACCCCGGAGCCGCCCAAAGCGCCTCTCCAGTAGCGGAAATCGTCCAGTACCAGGTTTCCGTCCACCATGAACATAACCGGCAAATCCGGGTATTGCCGTAAGAGTTCAAAAAGTGTCTCCCTGTTTTTCCTTTCCGTTTCAGTCATAGCTTGCCTCCTTAAATCTTCCAGTCATCCTCCCGGACCTGAAAAGCGTTTCCGAGCTGCACCGTGTCCGGGAAATTATGCTGTGTGGTTTTGATTGCGTGTTTGTCAATTTCGGTCGCGTAGTAGCGGGTAACGGTGACGCCCAGCTTGTTGAGGGCCAGCCGTCCGCAGCTCATCCCGTCGTACATGGACAGGACCTCCACGGGCTCCGCCGTGACGCTGATTTCGGGGATATGCGCCAGGATGTGAGCGATCACGTCCACCGTCCAGCCGTTTCCCAGCATCCTGTAAGCCTGGGTATCGCTGACCGGGAATTCGTAGCTTTCGGGAACCGTCTGAAGCCTCTTACATTCCGTGACAGTCAATTTGCGGATTATGTAAAATCCGTCCAGGAGCTTGATGGGGTATTGCGCCCCGCCGATGGTGATCTGACCGCCCCGGACTTCATAAACGGGTTTGTCCACGGTTCCGCAATATTCGTAATACTCGTTAGACGTGGTAAGGTAATTCGATTTTTCCCGCATTGCCCGCCCTCTCCTGGTTTTGCTTCCCGGCCGTGTCAGATCCACACACTCTCCCGCGGCAATCTCCGTATACCCCTTCGTTGTCGCTTCCCGAACAACAAGCGGCTGCAGGATGGAGTAGAGCGGGCCGTCCGCGCCGCCGCCGTTTGGCCGAGCCGTGAGTGCTACACCCTTGCCGTTGATGTCGTACACCCGATGGGCCTGCCCGCCGCGGACTTCCCCGGCCGCATTTGGCGTATCGCCTACCCGTACCGGGGCGGCATAGAGTCCGGTTTTGGCCCCCACGCCGCCGCCTTGGCCGCAAAGGGTCACGCTCTTGCCGTCCGGGGAATAGACCCGGTATTGTTGACTGTCAAGCCCCGCGTCCTGGGCCTCGCTTTTGATAGTCCCGATTCTGACGGGTTCCGCCACGCCGTTTGCGGAGAAATGCCCGTTTGTCGCAATTGCCTTCAGGATGTTTGACGGCCCGTTTTGGTGACACATCGATGCTTTCAGGGTATACGCCTTTTCCCTCCAGCAAGCCCCGGTCTCCAGGATATCCCGCAAGAGGATGCCCCGGTCTTCCGGCTGCTCCACGGATACTTGACTGTAGGATTCGTCCGGTTCCCGGCGGCCCACCCAATAGAGCCGTTGCCGACTCTGGGCGGACACGAGCGCCGAATTGATAAGGATCGGTTTCACCCCCAAAAGTCGGGTGATTTGCTCCCGGATCGCAGCGGACATGGATTTGTTGTTTTCGTACAGAAAATAGTCCGGCTGATATTTGTCGCGGGAAATGACATAATTTAGGAACAGCTCCCACCCTACCCCGGATGCCTCCGTCTCCCGGTTTTTGGTCTGCGCTATGCTCCAATAGGTACACGGGCTTCCGCCCATAAGCAGCCTCATAGGCCCTCCCCTCCGCCCGCCACCGCAGGGTGACAGCGGGGGGGGGCGTACTATTTAATTATTTACCGCTCCATGTTGACCGGCGTGCCCACGGTTCCGACGCTTCCGCGATCGTCCGTGGCCTTGAATAGCTCCCCCGGCAGGGGGTACATATACCGGAACATCAGATAATTCGCGGCGTCCACCAGATGCTCTGTGTTGTGATCCCGCTTGAACGCCTCCAGGCAAAGCTCCGCGGTCTTGAGCGCGTCCACCCGGCCCTCACCAAAGTTTTTGCGGGCGGGGCCGTATTTGAAAAAGGACACCTCCACCCGGTTTTTGCGGAGACGATCAAATTCTTCGCTGTATTCTCCAGGCATGTTCGCAGTTCCTCACTTTCCTGCAGCAGCTATGCGATGCCGGCAAAATCCGATGCCGCGGAGGGCCGCAGCGCACGGGTGCAACTGGGGCAGAAATGCTCCCATTCGCCGGAGAACGCGTCCTTGCGAAAAGACCAGCTCTTCTCGTGCATCGCGTCAACGGCATACTCAAAATCCCATTCGGAGGCAAGGGTCGCGCCGCAACGGTCGCAGACCGGCAAGTACTTTCTCTCGCCGTACTCTCGAATTCTTTTGATCACGGTCTATTCCTCCCTGGGCGGCAGATAGAAAAGCCGCTCCATAACGACGAATTGATTGTTTTTATTCCTGTCCAGCGTCCGGGTAAAAGGTTTTTCCCAAACGCAGGTAATATCCGGTGGGGCCTCTTGCTCGCTGACGTAGACCCGGTGCCCCGTGTCCGCCAGAAGCCTCATAGCGGCCCAGAATTCGCCGGTGTCAAACTTTTCGCCGCCGTACCCCGTGGTATTGTTGTACGGCGGATCCGCGTAGATGACCGCCCCTGGCGGGATGGGCACGGCTCGATAATCCCCGCAGATAAATTCCGCGTCCATCAGCGTTTCCATATCACGGAGCAGTGACCGGCGGCTCTGCGCGGCATAATTCGTACCCTCGGCGTTCCTGGCGTATCCGCCAAACCACTTGCCGCCAAAGCTGCACCCAAAGCCCACAAACCCGGCAAGCACGGGATTTTCGGCCCGATGCTCACGGAGGTATTGATATTGCTCCGGGCTGACCGTCTCCGGCGGCGTCCACCCACACTGAAGTCCGTGGTACATGGCGATGAGGTACTGGTGCTTATCGTTCAGGATCTTCCGGGCAAAGCCCCGGACCCGACTCTCCACGGCGCAGGAGCCGCAGAAAAGGCTGACAAAGCAGGAGTCCCCCCCCCGTCCGTCCGGAGCCAAAAGGGGAGCTATCGCGCCGGCTATCCTCGACTTCCCGCCCTGATATTGCGTGGCGCTCCCCCCCCCCTCAGTGTCGTATTGATGATTTCCGCGATCGCCGTGGCGATCCGGCTTTTTCCACCCACATACCGCATTTTTAGTCCTTTTTAAAATATTGTCCGACCCAGCCCTCGGCGTTGAGCGGCAGGCCCGGCGCCCAGGGAATTGGCTGGCGCATGAGGCTACACACCTGCTGGAGCATGGTCTTCTCGTCGGCCCAGGGGCGAGCGTCAATAACGACCTCGTCGTGGACGTGGAAAACGATGGGCAGCCCCGCCGCCTCCAGATTGTCGATGGCGTAGGCAAGACAGTCGCGGGCGATGGCCTGAACCACATTCTCGGTCAGCTTCCCGCCGTATGTCTCGATGCGGCGCCATTTCTTTGTCCCTTGCTCCTGGCCGGCGTAGCTGATGGACGGCTCGCCCCAGCGGTTTTGCCCGATCTTCGGGGATATGTAATAGAGCTTCCGCCCGGAGGGCAGCTGGATGGTCATGCAGTCGATGCCCTGCCCCGGGTCATACTCGCGGGCAAAGGTAAGGCACTCGACCCGCGCCCGCCCGCCGTTTTCAATGACCTGGAGCGCCGCCGCCTCCATCGCGTACCACAGCTCCCGGATGCCGCTGTTGGCCTGGCGCCACCGCGTCACAATGTCCTGCACCTCATCATCCGACAGCTCGTCGAGCTGGTGTCCGGTGTCCATCCGCCGCATAGCACCCACACCGCCCTGATAGCCCAGGGCCAACTCGGCCACCTTGCCCCGCTGCCGGAGGGCATACTCGGGATTGCCCTTGACGATCTTTTCGATGGGCACGCCAAACATCTGCGACGCCGACGCCTCATAGATTTTCCCGTGCGTCCGAAAAACCTCCAGCTTCCACTCCTCCTGCGCCAGCCACGCGATGACCCGGGCCTCGATGGCCGAAAAGTCCGCGTCGATCAGCACGTTGCCCGGAGCGGCCACAAACGCCGTCCGGATAAGCTGTGACAGGGTATCGGATACGGAGCCATATACAAGCCGCAGGGCCGCCCTCTGGCGTGTCTTGACCAGATCCCGGGCCACGGGCAGCGCCTCCAGATACGTCCGGGGGAGATTCTGCACCTGCACCAAAGCCCCGGCCCACCGGCCCGTCCGATTGGCCTTGTAGTATTGCAAAAGCCCCCGCACCCGCCCGTCCGCGCAGACGCACGTCTCAAGGGCGTTGTACTTTTTTGTACTCGTCTTCCCCAGCTCCTGCCGTATCTCCAGGATGCGCCGAACCTCCGGAGAATTGCTCTCCCGCCCCAAAAGGCTGCTGACGTTATCCTTGGATAGGCTCGTGATCTCTTCCTCGTCGTCCGCGGACGCAGAATTGAGCCAGCGGATGAGCTGCTTGATGCTGTTTGGATTATCCAGCCCGCTTATCCGGCGGGCCTCCTCCAGAAGCTCCGTGTTCTCCTCCGCGCCGACAGCCAGGGCGCCCTGAACGAGATCCGTGTCCACGGCTACACCGCGGGCGTTGATGAGGAGATCCGTTTCCCACTGCCGCTGGATCCAGTCGGGGACGGGGAAAGCGGACAGCCGCCGCTCCACTTCCATCTCCGTGACAACATCCTGCCGGTTGTACTCCTTAAAGAGCTGCCATTTTTCCGGATCGTGCTGGGGGTAGTTCCGTGTCCGCCCGCCGTTTGCTTTTGTGGGGGCGCAGGGGACGCAGAAATAGCGGATAAGCGCTTTGCCGACGGAATCCTTGCGTTTATCCTCCGGCAGCCCCAGTGCCGGCCCGATGCTCTCCAGGCTTGCCGGATAGCCGCAATAGAGGCCGTGCATACGGGTACACCGCCATTGACCCGGCGGGAGCGCCCCAAAGTACTTTGAGAGACAGCCCCACTCAAACGAGGCGTTGTAGGCGTGCTTTATATATTCTGGACTTATGAGGGCCTGGTGTATCCACGACGGCAGCACCTCGCCGCAAGCGATGTCGATGACCTCCACGGGGCCGCCGTCCAGGGAGTAGGCAAAAAGCAGGATGGCAAAATCGTCGCTCGCGATATATTTTTGCGCACCGGCAAGCTTGATGGGCACGCTGCTGTATGTCTCAAGGTCAATACTCAGATGGTGCATACTCTCACCTTGCCTCCGGCCAGTACACCGACGCAATCCCGTGGGCGTACTTATTCCCGCTCTTGTCATAGGCAAAATAGCGCTCTCCGGGCTGGACAGGTCTCTCCACACATGACGGGATGACACCGCTCACGTCCTGCGCCGGGCCGCCGCATTTGCAGGCGATTATAAACGGCGTAGGCTGGTGGGGCCGCCCGTGTGCGCCCCAGTCCTCAACGCCGTATTCCAGCCCCATAGCCCAGGATCGCCCGCACTTTCTGCAGCGGTAGATCATGTGCCCGTGGATGCGCGGGGCGTCTCCGGCGGCGGACGCGCAAGCTTGACGAGCTTCTGCCAAAGCCTTCTCAAAGAGACGCAGCCCTTCCGGCGTCTCACTCCTCCTTTTCATGCCTTGCCTCCTTTCCCGTCACGCGGCGGAGCTGTACCCCCGCCGCGTGTAAACGCGCTTCAGCCGCCGATGGGCGCGCCGCCGGTGATATATGCGATGTAGGCCGCGGGATCCACCCCCGCAGGGATCGTTGGAGCGGGGACGGTCGGAGAGGCATACCCAACAGCGGGAGCGGGGACGGCGTACCCCGCCGGAGCGGCAGGGGCCGGCGCCGCAGCGCCCCAGGGAGCCGTAGCAGGCGCGGATGCTACACCGCTGCCGGGGAGTCCGACAGGAGCGGCGCCCGGCTGCTCAAGTCCGGCAAAGTCGGACTCCGCGGATGCGCCGCCGGACAGCGGCTCACCCTCCGCAACCTTCAGGACATTGCCCAGGCCGCACCCGACGCCCTTCTTGCCCGCCGTGTTAAAGCCGAAGAAATTGACCGTCACGCGGGCATACATCCCGGAGTAGATGTCCTGGGGTGCCAGCTCCGTCCGGATGTTGGAAATATCCACCACCTGGGGCTTCTGCTCGCTGGAGGCGGTGAGGACGTAGTGCCCCTTGCACTCATCGCCGTAGGGCGTCCCATCCCCGCGCACGCCGTCACCGTCATGGATGATGTCGGGGATGACCGGGGGCCGGACACCGCCCCACTTTTTGTTGACCGCCTCGCGGGCCGCCGCCTCAAAGGAGGCGCGCAGATCCGCGACGGTCGCGGTGTCGGTCTTGGGGATGAGGAGGGTGACACTGTACTTGGCCTTGCCGTTAGGCTGGTTGGGGTTGACCCAGGGCGCGGTCAGATGGGCGTAGGACAGCCGGACAACGCCGGTGAGGGATTTGGTCGCAATGTTCTGATACATGTTTTTTTCTCCTTTTCGTTTTATTCGTTTTTCGCATTTACGGGTATCGCGTTAAGGATGTCAAGCACGCTGTCCAGCTTCCGGAGGATCTCCGGCAGCTCCTGGGCGTACTCTTCGCCGCAACCCGCGGCGTAAGTGTTTACGACGCGGCGCAGGGCGGCTTCTATTCCGATTTTCTTGATCAACAGGGTTCGCCGGATCTTTTCCGGCTCATCCTCCGCGGTGTCCACGAGTACTTTCAAGACGGAGACCATAAGGTCTTCCCGTGCCGTACTCACGATCTCGTTCTCGTAGAGCCGCTGTTTCAGCTCGGCGCACCGATTCTCGATTTCATTCGCCATGTTATTTATGTCTCCTTTTGTCGCCATGTTATTTGTGTCTCCTTTTGTCCCTCGCTTCCGGATCCCTTGTTGGCAAAACCAGCGCCTTTTGCGTCCGCTTGAAGTCGGAAATCACAGCAGCGTTGCGCGGGTTCGCAAATAATTCGATCTTAACGGGTTCCGCCGGGTCAAAGGTCGAAAGCGCCCCCGCCAGGAGCTTCGGCGAGAACCAGAGGACGGCGTCCGGCGTGCCGCTGGGATAGAGCTTCATGAGGTCAGCTTCCAAGTAGCCCTCCGGGATCTCCAGCTCGTGCCGCTCGCCGGTGGCCTCAACAGTGACAATGATGTTCGAGCCGCTACACACCAGCACAGGATCCGTGGTTTTGACCTTGCGGATGGGGTTGACAACCGGCATGACAATGTCAAAAAAGCCGCTGGAGCTTTCCAGGATCGGCTCCCAGACGGAGCAGACGGAGGCGCCGTTCAGGGCCGTGGCGCAGACCTCCCCCGGCTTGCAGGCCAGTCGAACTATGCCGTTATCGGCGTACCTCCGGCGGTCATAGGGCGCGGAAATGACTTTCGCCATTTTCATGATGCGGTTAAAACTCGCCGCGCTGAGTTTCACGAATTCCATTCACCTTGCCTCCTGATCTGCGGCGCGCACGTCGGCTAAACGCCGATACGGGAAAATCGCCAGTACCTCACAGACCGCGTTCAGGGACTTCCGAAACACGGAGAAGTCCACGCCGTCCGGGCAGTCCACGTTGCAAACCACATGCGTGAGCGTCTGCCGGTCGATGATCTCATCGCATTTGAGACGGTCAAAGGCGTGGGGATTCCGTTCAAGCTCCCACTCGATAAATTTTTGCTTGCCCATTTTCGTTGCCTCCTAAAGTGTGTCGTTGATCACTTTGACCTGCCTGTCCAGGGCGCGGGCCAGCTTCTGTCGGTCGATGCGCCCGCCGGATCGCAGGCCCTCCACTAAGGCCACCAGCTCCATTTGGACGGCGCAGAGAATCTGGCGGTAGTTATCGCAATCCAGCTCGTAGTGATCAGCCTCGGGGTCGTAGCATTTCTGCGCGGTCTCATCGATGACATAATCCGCAAGACGGTCAAACCAATTCGCCATCTCATCCCCCAGCCGCTCCCGCAGGATGCGCTCCATTGCGACGCGCTCCTCATCGGCGGTGCTGTCAAAGTTGGCGTGCGGGATAATGATATCCTCGTGAGATCCGTCGGGGAAATGTATCCTCATGTGGCGTCCACCCCCGCAAAATCCGCCTCCGCGGCGCTGTATGGGGGCCGCTTGTCGCTTGCGGGTACGAGGGTAGGCTTGCCCACCGGCTTGATGACCTGGTCGCCCAGGATCTCCGCAAAGCTCTTTTTACCCATGAGCTTTTCGATTTCGGACAGGGACAGCGGTTCACGCTTGTACAAGACGGCCTCGTTGTATCCGCACTTGACCAGGGTGTTGATGGCCCTATCGGTGTCGGCAAACGCCCGGTTCGACCGGCCGGCTACACACTTGTAGCCGGGGATCTCGCGGCCGGCCAGCAGCGCCGAAAGCGCATACTCCTGTAAGTCCTTGTACCAGGCTATCAGCTCCGCGCCGCGGGTAAGCAGGTCGCCCACCTCCTCGTCGGTCAACAGTCCGGACGTATCCGCGCCGCCGTCCTGCTCGATTTGCTCAAGGCGCTCCGGCGTCGCCTTCCCGGCGGGCACGCAATCCTTGAACTCCTCCAGCGCCGTGTTGATATTCGCCCGCGCCCGGCAGAGGGATCGCCCCCGGCAAAACCGGCAGTGTTCGCCCGGCGTAAAGGTGCCCATACCGTAAAAGGCCAGCTCGGCGGCGGGCTTGATAGACGCACCCCACGCCAAAAGCTCCTCCACGGTGATCTCCTCCTCAGAGACGTCCTCGGTGATACGCGGCTGGATGATTGCCATTTTTATCCGCTTTATCCGATCCCCGTAGATGGGCCGGAATTTCTTCAGCGCCCCCAGACCGTAAAGCCGCATTTGGGGATTTTCAACGGCGCTGACTTCCACGCCCCGCCCGTGCTTATAATCCACCACCTGCAAGAGATCCCCGCCGAACATGATGCAGTCCGCCGTCCCAAAGCCCTCCGGCGCCCAATCGTCGTAGGGGACTTCCACCTCAAAGGCCGCGAACGGCATCTCGTCGTACACCATAGACATCCGGTGCAGGGAGTCCACATAAAACTTACCTGTCCGGAGCATTTCCGGGTCATACTGCGGCTCAGCCTGGAGCTTCTCCAGCTCCTCAAGATAGACGCTCCTCTTCATGGTTGTGAAGTGCTTGCGGGCCATAAGCTCGCAGATGCTGTGGGCCAGCGCGCCCTCCTCCGTGTAAACGGAGGACTCCACCGGCAGCCCCTCCTCAAACCGTGGGGCCGCCGTACACTTCAGCCACCGGTGCGCCGCAGACGCGGACAACAGCGCGTGTCTTTTCTCCTCAGCCATACTCGCCTCCAAGTACGCCTCAGATGTTCGCGCCCAGGGCGCGGAGGCCCGCCGCGAACGCCGGGTAGTTCTCCCGCTTGAGCTGGGTTATGGCCTGCACGCCAAATTGCTTGAGCAGATCCATAACGTCCGCCATGCGCCCGGCCATAACAAGCCCGGAGCCGGCACGCGAGAGCGTTTCGATGGTGATAGTGGATTCAGCCGCCGCAGGAGCCGGTGCGGGAGCGGGAGCCGGCGCAGGCGCCTGGACGGGTGCAACGGGCGTCACGGGAGCCGCGGGAGCGGGAGCCACAGGGGCCGGAGCAATGGGGGCCGCGGGAGTCGCAGGGACGGCCACAGGGGCCGCGGACTCGGGGGCCTTTTTCGTGCGCGTCCTTTTGATGGTCGCGGGGGCGGACTCCGCCGGTGCCTGGGCCGGAGCGTTCGCGGGAGCCTCGGCGGCGGCATCGGCAGTGACGCTACACGCCGACGCTTCGGCGATTTGCGCCAGCCGCTGCAGGTCGGCCACCGCATCCGACGCGACTTCGCTCTCGATGGTAATGTTGATTCTGATCATTGTGATTGCCTCCTCTGTTGTTAAGATGATTTTGTGTTTCGGATAACCGCGCTCCAGCTTTGGGCGTGGGCGACAACGGAACGGGAATAGCGGGAGCTTGTATATCCGTCACTCCACTGTCTCCTTGCACTGGCTGCCCCGCAGTTATAGGCCATGAGCGCTAAATTCCAATCCTCGTAGTCCTTGAGGTGCCCGCTGAGGATGTAAACGCCGGCCTCGATATTCCCCTCCGGCGTCTCCGGATCGATGCCCAGATCACGCAGCCAGTCAAAATTAACCCGGTTTATCTGCATAAGGCCCAGGCAAAGGCCATTGTCCGCCTCCGGGTCAAAGGTGCTTTCCGCCTCAGCTACGGCCAGGGCCAGCTCAAAGGGCACGCCGTATTTTTCGCAGGCCTCCTGCATAACCAGCTGGAGCTTACCGTCCAGGGGGATGTCGTCATAGACCGCATACTCCAGCGTTTCCGGTGCCGCCGGCGTGTCCGCCTCCGGCGCGATCTCCGCCCGGATTTCCCACTGCGCTGTGGTCGGCGCGATCTCCACGGTTTTCTGTTCCTCCGCGGGAGCGGCCGGGACTTCCGCCTTTTTGTCTGCCTGGATTTCCCACGACGCCGTTTCAGCGGGCTGCGGCGCCTCGGGGCCGCTGGTCATCCCGGGATTGTCTGGCGCTTCGGTGTCCTCGCTGTTGATTGCCAGCGCCACCGCCAGGGCGATCACGAGTACATACCCCACGAGCCAAAGGATCAGGGCCGTGCCGAACGCCCGGCGCGGCTTTGCGTCATTCTGCATTTTGATACCTCCGATTTTTCAGCCAGTCTTCAAAGGCCCGCACGTTCTCGGGATCCTCAAAAAACCGCTCTGTTGCCGCCAGGGTTGTCCTGGATAAGTTTTTGACGTCCGGTTTCGGTATTTTCGAGACGTCAATGCCGCTCGACCGGCCGGCGCTCATACATCAACCTCCTCCGGGGGAGGCGCCGTGTCCTGCGCTTTTTGCTCCAGCCTCTTCAGCGCCGCGATGATTTTTTCCCGCGTCCCCGGCGTCCCCTTGTGCCCGTTAAGCACCGTGGACAGATACGCCGCCGTGATCCCCGATTCCGCCGCCAGCATCTTGCCTGTGATACGGCTCTTGTGCATCCGGCCCACCACGTCGGCAGTCCAATCCTCCACCGCCATAAGATCCCACCTCCTCAGTTAAAAAATTTTCAATCAGCCATTGAAATTTATTTAACTCCGTGGTATAATTTGATTGCCACATCATGCTATACCCTTTTACGCCGCCCTTATGCAGTCCCGAATTCTGCGCTGCCGGAGCGGGTTTGTTAAATATATTTTGCTGACTACACACAGATTAGCATAATATGTTTAACTTGTCAAGGGGTTTAGTAAATAATTTTTTACGAGGAGGCAAAAATATTGAGCTTCTATGATCGCTATCTGACCCTTTGCAAGGATCACGGACTCCAGCCCCACTCCCAACGTGCGGCGGAGCTGTTCGGCGTCACCCGCGCCACCCTGTCCACCTGGGGCAAGGGCGGTATGCCGAGGAGCGATACTCTCATCCTCATTGCAAACCATTTCAAGGTCTCCGTGGACTACCTCATTTGCCGGACTGACGACCCAACAGATTACACCCTTGGGACTCCGTCTCCGGTTCCGGCTCAGACCCCGACGCTCACGCCGCCCCAAGCCCCGCCGCGGATATTGGCGCTGTGGCAGCAGCTGGATCAGATGGATCAAATCCGGGTGGAGGCATACGTTGAGGGTATGCTTGTCTCGGACAAGTACCGGATCCAAAACGCCAAAAAGACGGGCTGATAAACAAAGAGGGCGATGTCTACCGCGTAAACTTCGCCGCTATGCACAAATCACAGTAACCGGGCCGCGGGAAATCCTCTGCGGCTACACAGAAAAAAAGCTCCGCCCGATAAGGGCGGAGCTGCGGGAGGCGAAAAAAAGTGAAAGATGAAAATTGTCCCGGCACCGTGTTTTTCCCCGGTGGCGAGCCGGCCGCCGCATACTACCGCTACTCCAGTCACGGGCAGACGGAGCAATCCATCGAGGGCCAGCGCAGCAAGGCCAGAGAATATGCCATCGCCCACCGGTACAATATCGTCCAGGAGTACGCAGATCGTGGCATGACGGGCCGGAACGACGACCGGGAGGAATTTCAGCGGATGCTCTCGGACGTGTCAAAGCACAAATTCAAGGTCATTATCCTCTGGAAGGTTGACCGTTTTGGGCGCAACCGGGAGGAGATAGCCTTTAACAAGTATCACTGCAGGAAAAACGGCGTTCGGGTGGAGTATGTGGCGGAGAGCATCCCCCAATCCCCGGAGGGCGTGATCCTGGAGAGCGTCCTGGAGGGTATGGCCGAATATTTCAGTCTCCAGCTTTCCCAAAACGTCCGCCGCGGCCAGCTTGAGAGCGCCCGCAAGGCCCAAAGTACCGGCGGCAACCGGCCCCTGGGTTATTTAACAGGCCCGGACAAAAAATTTGTTATCGACCCGGATACCGCGCCCACAGTCCAGACCATTTTTGCTATGTACGCCCAGGGCTATACGGTCACGGAGATCGTAAACCACCTAAACGATAAGGGCCTGCGGACTCTCCGGGGAAAACCCTTCACAAAGAGCAGCCTGCGGTCGATACTCAAAAACGAGAAATACATCGGCGTGTACGCCTACAAGGACATCATACGCATGGAAGACGCCATCCCACCCATTATAGACGAGGACACCTTCAACCGGGTTCAGGAGCTTTTAAAAATCAATCAACGCGCCCCCGGACGCAAGTGGACAAAGGCAGAATACATCCTGAGCGGCAAGCTGTTTTGCGGCCACTGCGGCGCCCAAATGGTGGGCGAGAGTGGCACGAGCAGCACCGGTGCCAAGTACAACTACTATCTCTGCGCAAACCACAAAAGGGATCACTCCTGCCCCAAAAGAGCCGTCAAGCAGGAGTGGATCGAAAAGCTGGTATTGGATGCCACCATCGGCCTTTTGCGGGACGACGTCTTCATGGAGTACATCGCCGACAAGACCTGGGAGTTTTACCAAGCCCAGGACGAGTCCCGCATTCGGGTGGAGAGCTACACAGCGCAGCTGAAAACAGTGACCGCCAGCATTGACAACCTGGTTCGGGCGGTGGAGTCCGGCTTTTTCATCGACATCATAAGCAAGCGCCTTTCTGAGCTGAACGAAGAAAAAGCGCAGATTGAGGAGGCCATAGCCAAGGAAAAAGTCCAGCGTGCTGTGGATCTGACGCGGGATCACATCCTCTATTTTCTCCAACAGTTCCGCAACCGCGATTACACCGACCGCGACGAACAAAAGCGCCTTGTTGAGATCTTCGTCAACGCCATCTTCGTTTACGATGACAAAATCACACTAACCTACAACTACGGCGCCGAAAACACCACCATCTCCCTATCCGATCTACCCTCCGACGCGTTCGATTACCGCGCTGAATGTTGTACCAAAATCCCCGGATTCCGTAAGGATTCCGGGGATTTTGCTGTCTATTTGTTGCTATTTTGTGGTCATGTCTCATCGTGCCGTGTCTCATCGGACAGTATCTCCATCATCATTCTCGCTCCGAGGATGAAGGCGTCTTTAAAGCGCTCCAGTGTGACGAGGTAATTTACCTCATCCCTGCCCGCCTGGTAGGTGCGGAGGGTTTCGGCGGTGTTTTCGTCCAACTGGGACAGGAGCTGCTCCTCCTGCGCCACCACCTCTTTCATAAGCTCTGATGCCTCCGGGGTAAGTCTGGCGGATTGCTCGAAGGGGCAGATGTCGCCGTCGAAGAGGGATTTGAGTACGTCCATCTCACACCTCCAACGCTTCCTGAAGCTTCTCGCTGGCCGCGCGTTTGTTCTTGTCGAAGGCGTGGGTATAGATGTCCAGGGTCGTGCTGACCTGGGAATGGCCCAAAAGACCGGCGACAGTGGCGGGGTCGGTGCCGGTGGCAATCATCAGGCTCGCCGCCGTGTGGCGAAGGCTGTGGACGTTCAGGTTGTCCGGCAGACCGTATTTGCGGAGGATGTTTTTGAAGCGCCACGTGAAGGAGGTGGGCGTCATGGGGAGGCTCGTGCCCTTGCGGCGAAAGAGGTAGTCGTCGTCGGTGATCTGCCTTTTCTCGTACTGCTCCGCCTCGTCCTCGCAGTATTTTCGATAGTCCTCCAGCAGGGCCTCCATCTCGGCGGAGAAGTAGACGTATCTATCCCCGGCGGCGGTCTTTGGCGCTTTCACGATGATGTCCTCGCCCGTGAGCTTCACCACGTTGCGGTGAATGTGGATGGTGTGGTCATTGTAGTCGAAGTCGCTCCACTTGAGGCCGCAGCATTCCCCTCTTCTCATGCCCGTGGAGATGACAAGCTTGAAGTATGTCTCGTACTTGATGTTCTCCTGCCCCAGCGCGGTAATGATCTGCGCCGCCGTATCCTCGTCGGCAACAGGGCGCTTGAACTTCTTTCCGGCATATTTGAAAGTCCTCCAAGCCGGGTTCCTGTCAAGATAACCGCCCTCCACGGCGTCGGAGAGGATTCCACACAAGCACGCGTGGACTCCCTCGATGGTCGCCTCGGAGAGCGGTTTTCCCGTATTCTTGTTTTTCTTGCGGCGCATGTCCGCATAGAGCTTGCGGAAGTGGTCGGCTGTCAGCTCCGTGAGCTTGTACCCGCCGAGGACAGGGAGAAAGCGTTCTGTGTCCTGTTTTTCCCGTATGACGGTGGACTTCGCCAGCTTAGTGGGCGCTATGTCCCGGAGCCAAATTTCCGTGTACTCGGCTAACGTGGTATTCGGGTTTCTTTTCGGCGTGACGTTTTTGCAGGTCATCTCGAACAGCGTCGCCTGCTCCTGGAGCCATTTGTCCGTCTGCTTTTGGGTCAGGCCCTCCGGCGGGTGGAAGGTCTTCTGCTGGGGTGGGCGGCGTTTGCCGTTGTGGTCGCAACCCATGGATACGATGATCATGTACGCGCCGCCCCGTTTTCTGATGCTTGCCATACTGCAGCCCTCTCTCCTTTTGTGATTTGCCCTGTGGAGGCAAACACACAATACCCCAAACGTCGCGGAAAAGCTACTACTTTTTTACTTTTCTACATAACCAACAAAATCACAGCGCAAACGAGTGTTACGCATGACCCGCTTCCCGGTCAGGCTTCATCTTCACTGTGGGATTCGCCTCGTTGATCCTCCCATAACATGGGCAGTCGGAGGCGTGGTCGTTGATGATGCCGCAGGCCTGGAGGTGCGCGTAGACGGTCACCGCCCCCACAAACTTTAAGCCACGCTTTTTGAGATCCCGGCTGATCTCATCTGAAAGGCCGTTGCTGACGGGGATTTTACCCTCCGCATGGCCATCGTAGAGGACGGTTTTCCCGCCCGTATAGCCCCACAGATACGCGCAGAAGCTGCCAAACTCCGCCCGAACCGTCTGATAACACCGGGCGTTGTTGATAACGGCCCGGACCTTTCGTTCAGATTTCAACATTCCCTCTGTGTTCAAAATTCGCTGTACGTCCTCCTCGCCGTAAGCGGCGATCTTATCGTACTTGAAATTATCAAAGCATTGCCGGAAGATCTCCCGTTTTTTCAGCATCAGCCCCCAGCTCAGCCCGCACTGGAGACACTCCAGCGTCAGATGCTCGAACATCTGCCTGTCGTCATGCACCGGGACGCCCCACTCCCTGTCGTGGTAGGCCCGCATCGTCTCATTTGAAAGCGCCCAATCGCAATGTCCCATGAAGATCCCTCCTGTTCTCTCCCCAATGATAGCACAAAAATCGCTTTTTGCATATCCGCAATATGGAGTTCTCGATCAATACGATGACAAAATGCTCTGCATCATGACCTCCGCGGCGTGTTGCTTCAGCTCCATCTGGGGGTGGCAGTATGTGCGCTCCAGGAAAGATGTATCGCCGTGTCCGGCGAGCTCCGCGACAGTCTGCTTATCCACGCCGTTGTGCAGGAGGGTCGTCACAAAATAGTGGCGGAGGGTGTGGAGATGAAACTCACTGGGGAAGCCAAGCTCCTCATAAATCTTCCGCAGGTGCTTTGTGAAGGTGTCGGGGTGGATGAGGCTTCCGTCGTCGTTCGTGAAGCTGTTGATCTCTTTCGGGCCGCCCCTCATAGATATCCCGCCGAATCCTATCATGATCAGCGGAATGAGCATCTCCATGAAAAACATAGCGATCCACGTCGCGGTCATTTTCATCGCTCCGTCCACTCTGAGATCGCCCCGCTCCAGTCGTAGGTGTCAAACCAAATCCGCTGGCCCACAAAGCGCACTCTTTCCGTTACCGTCCCCCACTCCGTGTGCTCATACCGGATATCAAATTCCAGGAAAATCGTCCGGCCCTCCCACGCGGCCTCCTGCGTTCCCCGCACCGCCTGCGCGTTGACAATGTCCGCTTCGTCCATGGATCCGTTCACGAATTTCCGCGTAAGCTCCTGGCTGTACTTGTCAAAAATGAAGGTGGCATACCCGCCGCCGCAGGCGCCGGCGTCCCGTTCAACGGGCATATTGCGGACGTATAAAATCCCGCCCGCCGCCAATAACAGTACCGCCAGGAGCACCGCCGCCGCAAGCACCGCCCCTTTTCTGAAAGCCCGGCGCGTTCCTTTCTTCCACGCCCGGGAGGCCGCGTTGGCCGCTTCTTTTTCTCCCGATTGGACGGGGCGGGCCGGGAATTGGCCGTCCATGCTGTTAAGCTCGTTTTTACAGTCCTCGCACTGCTCCAGGTGTTCTTCCACCAGCCGCCTGCTCTCTGTACTGCAAACCTCGTCGTGGTAGAGCGGCAGCAGATCACGGATCACGTCACAGGGTACCATCCAGATGCCTCCTTATCTCCTTCTTCGCGCGATAGAAAATCAGTCTTGCCCAGCTGTCCGTTTTTCCAAACAGCTCGCCGATTTGTGAGAAGGAAAGCTCCCCGAAAACACGCAGGGAGAACACCTCCTTGTAGGGTTCCCGGAGCCTGTGCAGCAGCTTGTGAAGCGTCCATGCCGCGTCTTTGTCAAAAACCCCGTCCTCAAAGCCCGGCCCCGGCAGCTCCGGATAGTCCATGCCACCCTTTGATACCGCGCGTTTTTGCTTTTTCGCGTAAGAATAAAATGTGTTTTTCGCGATCTGGCACAGCCAAACATACAGCTTGCACCTGCCGTCAAACCGGTCCAGGTGCTCCATGGCCCGGTAAAACGCCTCCTGGGTGATCTCCTCGGCGGTGGATTCATTGCCGCAGAGGGAAAAGACGTATTTATACACACCGTCGTAATAGCTTTCGTAGATCGCCTCAAAATCCGACACCGTCTCACCTTCTCAGCTATATGACTCCACGCGCCCCGATCCGTTTCAAAAAAATTTCTCCACCGATGCTTTTCACTCCGTCTTCCCATGCCTCCTGTAGTAAACATACGAGTACCCCACAGGCAGAAGCGCCATCAGCACCGTCAGCGTCAGATAGACCCGGAAAAACGGCTTAAGCGGGAAGAAGGAGCCGAGGATGATGAGAAGTCCCCCCACGACCCAGACCTTCCCGGCGAACCGGTGGGTGGCGTTCCAGTTGGCCTCGTCCTCCAGGGCCCACATGACCTTGATGCCGATGGTGTAGTTGCGCTTGCATTTGGGCATGTAGTTCCCCAGGGCTGCAAACAGGAGCCCCGTGGCCGCAAAGATCACAGAGGCCACGTTGAAGCTGGCCCCCAGCGCCGTGGCATAGACCACCGCCCCCAGCAATACGGACATAAAGGGGCAGATCCAGAACACCAGCCCCAGCGCCTTTTTCGTCTGATCCTTGACCTTGGGATCCAAGCTCGTACACAGCACGCAGAAAAGATGAATCCCCGTGAGGAACCCCGGGATGGCGAACACCGCGAAGGCCCTGCCCGTCCAGCCGTCCAGCTCCCCCGCCGCGTTCCAGTGGATGGGCATCCGCTCCGGGAGTCTCGTCCACAGCATCAGCCCCGCCAGCATGGGCAGCAGCGTCACCAGCGTCGTAAGCAATATTTTCCACTTATTCTCCCTGATCATTGTCCTTTTCTCCTTTCAGATCGGCGATCCACAGCAGGATCTCCTCCAATACCGAGGCGTTCAGCTCGTAGTAGATGAACTTCCCCTCCCGGGTGTCCCGAATGAGCCCGGCGTCCTTCAAAACCGACAGGTGCCGGGAGATACTGGCCGCCGTCACGGGAAAGCGCTCCGCGATCTCCCCCGCCGGCAGCCGGCCCCGCTTCAGCAGCTCCAAAATCTCCCGCCGTATGGGATCCGCCAGAGCCCTGAGCGTATTCTGCAACCCCAACCCATCATCCCCTTCCTTTCACAATTAACATTTAACCTAAATGTTAATTGTATGATACCATCTCACCCCCTTCCTGTCAAGGGGGTGAGAAAAATTTTTTAAAATAATTAAAAATAATGCTTGACAAGTACTTACGAATATGTTATAATACGTAGCGTAAAGGCTCGGGAGAGGACAAGCTCCGGGGTTGAGCGAAGCTTTGCCTTTTTTGGGGGACCCCCGGGAGCGCGACCTCAGCGGTCTTTGTAGATCTCCCTGACGGACCGCTCCACGTCCCGGTAGATCCGTTCCGGCTCCAGGGTGGTGAAGCGCCCGTGGTCGTAGAGGATTCTGCCGTCCACCACGGTCATTACCACGTCGCTTCCCTGGGCCGAGCTTGTCATCAGCGCCAGCGGGTCGAGGCAGGGGCGCATGTGGGGCCCCGCCAGGGAGACGGCGGCGATGTCGGCCTTTTTCCCCACGCGCAGCTCCCCCGTGTCCTCCCGCCCCTGGGCCCGCGCGCCGTTGACCGTGGCCATTCTCAGGGCCTCGGCGGGCGTCAGGGCGGTGGGGTCGCCGGCCTTGCCGCAGTGGATCAGGGAGGCCAGATGAAGCTCCTCCAGCATATTCAGATTGTTGTTGGAGGCCGCGCCGTCGGTGCCCAGGGCCACGTTGATTCCGCCGTCCAACAGCTTCCGCACCGGAGCAAAGCCGCTGCCCAGCTTCATGTTGCTGGAGGGACAGTGGACGGCGGAGACGCCGTACTTTCTCATGAGCGCCCTGTCCTCCTCCGTCACCCAGACGCAGTGGGCGGCGAAGGCGCGGGCATCAAAGGCGCCCAGCCCGGCAAACCACCTGGCCGGGGTGACGCCGTACTTTTCCACGCACTCGTCATGCTCCTTTTTCGTCTCGGACATGTGGATGTGCAGGTTTCCGTCCCGCTCCCGCACCAGGGCGGCGTAGTATTTCACCACCGGCGCGGTGCAGGTGTACTCCGCGTGGACGCAGAAATCCACCTTCAGCCGCCCGTTTCCGGCGTTGTGGTACCGGTCAAAGAGGGCCAGGGACTCCCGGATCCGGAAGTTCTCCTCCACGGGCTCGGCGGGGTCGAAGCACTGCACCGGGCGGCAGATGTTGGCCTTGATGCCGCTTGCCAGCACCGCCTCCGCCGTCTCCCCCGGCTCCATATACATATCCGTAAAGGAGGTGGTGCCGGTGGAGAGCATCTCCAAAAGCGCCAGCTCCGACCCGGCTCGGATCATGGCGGGCGTCAGCCTGTCCTCGATGGGGAACACGGCGTCAAAAAGCCAGCTCTGCAGGGGCAGGCCGCTGCCCACGCCTCGCAGGAGCGTCATGGGCGTGTGGGTATGGGCGTTCACAAGGCCGGGGATCAGCACGGTCCCGGCCATATCCCGCGTCTGGTCGTAAACGGCGGCCGGTTTTTCGGCGCCGATGTAGTCGATGGTGTCCCCGTCAACGCCCAGGTACCCCTCGGGGATGTAGGAAAATCCGGCGTCGGTGCTGTGCAGGATGCCGCCGTGGGCAAAAAGAAGCTTCATAGTCGCACCTCACAGATGGGAAAGGATGTCCCGGACATAGGCGGTAAAGGGCTTTTCGATGGCGTTGGCCGTCTCGATGACCTCCTCGCTGGTCAGCGGGACCGGCAGGATGCCGGCGGCCATATTGGTCATGACGGACAGCGCCAGCACAGGCAGGCCGCAGTGGGCGGCGGTCAGCGCCTCGGTGACCGTGCTCATCCCCACGGCGTCGCCGCCCAGGGCACGGATGGCCCGGATCTCCGCCGGCGTCTCGTACTGGGGCCCCGGAGAAAACCAGTAGACGCCCTCGTGGACGGTGAGAGGCGAGCGCTCCGCCAGCTCCAGCGCCAGCCTTCGGAGGGACGGCGTGTATGCCGAGCCCATATCGAAAAAGCGCGGCCCGAACTCCTCCACGTTGGCTCCCCGCATGGGCGAGCCCAACGTGAGCTTGATATGGTCGGAAATGACCATGATATCTCCCGGCTGATAGCTCAGATTCACCGCCCCGGCGGCGTTGGTAAGCAGGAGCGCCCGGATCCCCAACAGCTTCAGCACCCGCACGGGGATAGCCAGCTGCTCGAAGTCGTACCCCTCGTAGTAGTGGAACCGGCCGGACATGCACACCACCTTTTTCCCCGCCACGGCGCCGAAAAGCATCTGGCCGGCGTGGCCCACGGCGGTGGAGCGCAGGAAGTTGGGGATCTGGACATACGGCACCACCACGGGATCTTCAAGCTCCCCGGCAAAATGCCCCAGCCCGGAGCCCAGGATGATCCCGATCTCCGGCCTGTCCCCGAACCGCTCCAGGAGATAATCGGCGGATTTTTTGTAATCGTCAAAGGTATAGGTCATTTTTTCGCTCCTTTTCACTGTTATCGCTTCTTCTCCGCAAACTCATAGGCCTCTCTCAGCCAGCCCAGCAGCTCTTTGTCGATCTCCTCCGGCGAACCCACCAAAACATGGTGCGTCCAGCGGTTCGGCGCGGCCTCGGTGGAGGCGGCGATGCGCGGAGCGCAGACCGGGCGGCCCAGGCCGAAGGTGACCGTCAGGTACGGATCCGGCCTCTCGGCCCTGGGCCTCACCGGCAGGAACGACGCGCAGGCAAACAAATGCCGGTTCTTAAAGGATATCTGTGTTTTCCGCGCCTCGATTTTCGTGTCCGGAAATAACCGCGCGATCTCCCCCTCCAGCCGCTCATAGAGGGGCAGGGCCGCCATATGGCCGGAGAAGAACAGCAAAACGTCGTCGGACATCCGCGCGCCTCCCTTTCGTCTTCGTTTGAAATCCATTTTACTACACCCGGGCGCAAATCACAACAAAAATCTCTTTACTTGCCCCCAAAAGGGTGCTAAAATTGGGTCAACAACGATATTTGGAGGCTCCCATGAGTGAAATACGCGACATAAACCTGGCCCCCTCCGGCGAGAAGAAGATCGCCTGGGCCAAGCGCTACATGCCCCTTTTGAACTCCATCGAGGAGGATTTCCGGCGGGATCGGCCCTTTGCGGGCCTGAAAATGACCGTCTCCCTGCACCTGGAGGCCAAATCCGCCGTGCTGTGCCGGGTGCTGATGGCGGGCGGGGCCGACTTACGTATCACCGGCTGTAATCCCCTGTCCACCCAGGACGACGTGGTGGCGGCGCTGGTCAGGGAGGGCGCCCAGGTTTGGGCCTGGTACGACTGCACCCAGGCCGAGTATGACCGCCATATGGCGGAGGCCCTGTCCTTCGGCCCCAACATCATCATCGACGACGGCGGGGATCTGGTGAGTATGCTCCACCGGCAGCTGCGGCCCCTGCTCCCCGGCGTTATCGGCGGCTGTGAGGAGACGACTACCGGCATCATCCGGCTCCACGCCATGGCCCGGGAGGGGGCCCTTCAATTCCCCATGCTCACCGTCAACGACGCCCGGTGCAAGCACTTCTTCGACAACCGCTACGGCACCGGCCAGTCGGTGTGGGACGGCATCAACAGGGCCGCCAATCTGGTAGTGGCCGGCAAGAACGTGGTGGTGGCCGGGTACGGCTGGTGCGGCCGGGGCATCGCCCTGCGGGCCAAGGGGCTGGGCGCCAGGGTCACGGTGACGGAGGTGGATCCCGTCAAGGCTCTGGAGGCCATGATGGACGGCTACGAGGTCAAAACCATGGACGAGGCCGCCCTGTACGGCGATCTCTTTGTCACCTCCACCGGCTGCTGCAAGGTCATCACCGACAGGCATTTTGAAAAGATGAAGGACGGGGCCATTTTGTGCAACGCCGGCCACTTCAACGTGGAGGTGGACGTGGATTGGCTGGAGCGCCATGCCATTTCCCAAAGCGAGGGCCGTACCCCGGTGACCCGCGGCTACACCCTCCCCAACGGCAGGACGCTTTTTGTCCTGGCGGAGGGCCGGCTTGTGAATCTGGCCTCCGGCGACGGTCACCCGGTGGAGATCATGGATATGTCCTTTGCCATCCAGGCCCTGGCCGCCCGGTACATCGCCGATCACCGGGACTCCCTCCCCGCCGGCGTTTTGGCCATCCCCGACGAGCTGGATTATGACGTGGCCCGCCGGAAACTGCGGGCCGAGGGCCTTTCTATCGACACCCTCACCCCCGAGCAGGAGAAATATCTGGACTCCTGGGCCATATGACCCCTTTATTTCCATAGAAAACACGGTTGGGGAGGCGCGTTTTATGCTGATCTATTCTGTCATCATGCTTCTGGCGGCGGCGCTTTTGTCAGCCTTCAGCATCGCGATCTATAAGGGCAGGACTGACCTTATTCACGACTACCACCAAAGCAAGGTCACGGATAAAGCCGCTTACGGGAGGGCCTTCGGCAAGGCTCTGGCCGTCGTGGCCCTGGCCCCGCTGGTCAGCGGCGTCATCGGCCTATTCGCCGCGTCCCGCCCGCTTCGGCTGACCGCCGTGGCGGCGCTGATCGTCTGCCTGTGCCCCGGCATCGGCTGTCTCGTCGCGGTGCAGAGGAAATACAACAAAGGCGTGTTCTGAAAGGCCGCTGTGCGGCGGAAGCGCGCTTTTGACGGCGGTTGTTAACGCGCGTTGCTTGCGGCAACGGGCAGATTTGCTTACAATGGGGGTGACAACAGAAAGGAGGTCGTCCCCAATGCTCAGGGAAAACATCAAAAACATCAGAAAATCAAAGGGACTTTCTCAGCAGGAGCTTGCCGTCAAGCTGAATGTGGTGCGGCAGACCGTTTCCAAATGGGAGCAGGGACTGTCGGTACCCGACGCGGATATGCTGATTGACCTGTCGGACGCGCTGGAAACACCCGTAAGCACCCTGCTGGGCGAGACGGTCGCCGAGGCGGAAGCCGCCAGCCTGAAGGCCATCTCCGAAAAGCTGGAGGTGATCAACTTGCAGATGGCACAGCGAAAAACCGCGTGGAGAAAAGTCCTCCACTGGATGTTCATCTTCATCAGCCTTGCCGTCACGGCGGCGTTTGTGGTCTTGTTTTTTCTGAAAAGTCCCTATCTGGAATGGGATTACAGCGCCCCTGAAACGGCGTTTCTGGGCGTTCTGATCCACGCTTTGGAGTGGGCGTTTGTCAGAGCCGCGCCGCTGGTACTGACCGGCGCGATCATTGGGATCTTCCTGACAAGGAAGAAAGCGTAAGACGGCGGGCCGGCCGGGTGTCCGGCCCGTACAGGCGCGTTGTACATAATGTGTCGGGAATTCGTAACCGGTTCCGTAGGGGCCGATGACCACATCAGGCCCACAGCAGGGCCGATGACCACATCGGGCCCAGCACAACCGGACAGCCCCCGACAACGGCGACGGCCGCCGCGAACCTTCCCCCCCCTGTACAAAAACGCGGCGGCCGGAGAGCGGCGGCGGCAACGCTTTGCCGACGCCGCCAATTCGAGCGACCGGGGCCGACCGGGGCCAGCGCGGCGGAACACGCCCGGACGCCACACAGCCCAAGGGCCGCAGGGGCCACGGACGGCCCGGGCGCGGAATAAGCCCGCGCGGGGGGCGCGTCAGCAGGCCCCGACCGGGGAAAAAGCCAACAAAACAGCAGAGAACGGGCGGGGCCGTGAGGGGGGGCCGCGCGGGCAACCGCTTTTGTGTCCGCGATAATAGAGCTTCCGGTTAGAAGCAGAGATTCCCGACACAGGCCGACTTCCGCACCGGCTATCATATCCCGCTCCTCTACCGTAAAAATTCTAAATTACTCAGTAAAGTACTGTTAAAGTATATATGACACCCGCTCTTGCACCATATTCGGTATGTTTTCCGGGTAATTGAACGGGTAAAGAGCGGGATACCGCAACATTTTGTGGCTCGCCTACTTGACAGCCTCCGGATTTTGTGCTATACTGTGTATGCAATACTGGGAAAAGAGTACCCGGATAGCCCTCCTACAATACCCGGGGCCGACTACCCCGGGTTTTTGCTTTCCACGGCTTTCCCACGGCTTTCCCACGGGTTTCCCATGGCTTTCCTACGGCTTTCCAACGGGTTATCACCCGACTTTCCACAATGGGATTAATGCAGAACGTGAATTAATCCGGCCTATTCAGAAGCAGGGGCCAACCCGCGCGGGGCCGGGGGGCCGTCATTTGAACGGATACCATTCACCCGCGTAGTAGTCCGAGACGTATTCGACGCACGCTTGTTCAACGTCTGCTTGCGTGCACACGCCGGGGTATACGTCTATGCCGTGGGCTTGGGCGTGGCACTTGGAGCAGAGCGTTATCAGGTTTTCGGGGAAGTCCGAACCGCCCTCCCCGCGTGGAATGACGTGGTGAATTTGCAGAGTGTCGTGGCAACCGCACAGGGCGCATTGCCAGCCGTCGCGCCTGTAGACCGCCTTGCGCGCGCTGTTGGGTATGTTTGCTGATACCATGTTGTTCCATCCTTTCTGGGCCTCCTTGGGCCTCACAGCCCTTGGAACACGGCGAGTCAAGGGCCGCCTTGCGGGGCGTAGCCTTTACCCTTGACCGACGTGTTACAATGGGATGGGGGCAAAGGGGGAACTCCGACGCGCAAGGGGGGGGG
>CANQBA010000022.1 GCA_947589545.1 uncultured Oscillospiraceae bacterium
GTGCGGTGAAAGCCGCATGCACGGTGTGAAGCGGGGGAAAAGCTGGCGATAACCTCAAATGCTTACCTATCGCTATTGGACCGTGTCACCGACATGAGCGGTGAGATCGTCATTTACGACCTTGAGCCCGGCGTGTACTCCGTCAAGGAGATGGCGGCTCCTAACGGGTACGTCAGGAACCCCATCGAATACCATGTGGAGCTTGTTCCCGGCAGGCAGGCGGTACTGGTAGTGTCTGACGCCCAGCGGCCCAAGCTCACGGTCTTCAAGCATGATGCTGACACGGAAGAGCCTGTCCCCGGAACCGTCTTCCAGGTAAAAGCCGCTGACGGCCACAGCGTCAATGAGATCAGGACCGACGCGGACGGCAAAGCCTCCATAGACTTCCTGCTCCCCGGTGTCTATGAGATTTCCGAAAAGTATGTCCCCGCGCCTTACCTGATGGACGCAGAGAGCCAGCTGGTGACGCTCTATCCCAACAGGGAGCACACGGTCTACTTTAAGAATCACAAGAAGCCCACGATCACGGTCAACAAGATCGACAGCATCACCGGCAGCCCCATCAAGGGCGCGAAGTTCCAGGCGTGGTACGGCAGCAACAGCACGACCACCGGGGAGGTAAACGACCTCGGGACCTTCTATACCGATGAAAACGGTCAGTTCTTCCTGGATGAGCTGAGAGACGGCTGGTACAGGATCACCGAGCTGGAGCCCGCCGCGGGCTACACGATGAAGGAACCCTCTACCCAGGAGTTCTACCTGAAGGGCGGCGAGAGCAAGACCGTCACCTTCGAGAACACCCCCAAGAACGCCATCATCGTGGAGAAAGTGCGCTTTGTTCCTTGACAATCTGCGTGGAAACACGCAATAAAACAAGGCAGATTCGTAAGAATCTGAACTCTATGCTTGATTCGGCAGGGGAAGCACCTGCCTGACCCGGTGTGACGGGTTACCAAAACTCTAATCTCCGACGTGCGCCCGTAGTGTCATGCGGGATGTACGAAGCTCGGTAAAGAGCGGCAAAGGGCCTGAGACGGTCACAAGCCGCGGGAGGCTATAAATCGGTCATGTCCAGTATGTTCTGTTGCAACCGACATAAGTCCTGAGTGTACGGCTCGTAAACGATGGGGTGATTATACAGCCACCCTCTCCCATGCGGAGTGCTGTCGCCGTTGAAATCTCTTTTCGTGGAAAACGGCAGAGAACCAGTAAGGTCAAATGTTTCCAGCAGGAAATCACACTGGCTGGAAATGGCAGCCGGGCCAAAGGGATGGGCTAAAACCGACATGTAAAGCTAAAGCATAGGGAACAAAGGAACCATGGACGGCACTTCAAGAGATTGAAGTAAGTGGAGTGACACCTTCGCCGCGCGGGTAGGAAATGACCCGCTGATCCATGGGGCAGCAGCCCGTAGTAGCTATGAAGTCCACAATAATAAGGTGGGCTGAGCGAAGGGGCATAGTCAATGCAGATTCGTATGTGAACAGAAAGTCGAGGAAGCCGTAGGCATACCTGACTAAAACCAGAAACACCAATTCCAGAGAGGAGGCGGTGCGTATGGCACAACAATTCGACTACCCAAAAACCGAAACACAATTAAGCGAAATCCAGGACAAGCTGTACCAGCACAGCAAGGAGGTCTATGACGCGGGCGGTCGTCCAGCGTTCAAAGGGCTTCTGGAAATCATGTCAGCAGAAGCGACCATCATCACAGCAATCCACAACATCAAAAGCAACCATGGCAGTGAGACCCCCGGCGTGGATTCCAAGACCATGCGCAAGGACTATTTGCAAAAACCCTTTCCGTTGGTGGTCAAGGATATTCAGAGTGCATTTAAGCATTTTGAACCGCAGAGGATACGTCGGGTATACATCGACAAACCGGGAAAGGCGGAAAAACGCCCGCTGGGCATCCCCACAATACGGGACAGAGTCGTACAAGAATGTATGAGAATCGTGCTGGAACCCATATTTGAAGCACAATTTTTTGCCCACTCTTACGGCTTTCGCCCCATGCGGGACACGGCAATGGCTCTGGAACGGGCAAAATTGCTCGTACATCACACGGGCTATTACTGGATTGTCGAAGGTGACATCAGCAAATGTTTTGACCGCATAGACCACAGTATACTTCTTAAACGCCTGTATCATATGGGCGTAAAGGACAGACGGGTCCTGCAAATCATCAAAGCTATGCTGAAAGCCGGAGTCATGGACGAGTGCGAGGTAAACGAGGAAGGGACTCCCCAAGGCGGACTCATAAGCCCATTGTTGGCCAATATTTATTTGGACATCATGGACGAATGGGTATCCAAACAGTGGGAAAACAAGAAAACCCGGTATGAATATGGCCGCCAAAACACCATGTATAATGCGTTAATCAAAAGGTCGGCCTTAGCTCCCGGCTATCTCGTCCGTTATGCCGACGATTTTGTAATCGTCACAGACACCCGCGCCCACGCCGAGGAATGGAAAGCCAGGTTGCAAGTCTTCCTACAAGAGAAAATGAAGCTGACATTATCCCAGGAAAAAACGCTGATTACAGATATCCGAAAGAAGTACATCAAATTCTTAGGTTATGAGTTCAAAATGATCCGAGGCAAATCCCGCAGGGGGTACATCTCAAGAACGATTCCGGACAGAGACAGATTAAAACGGAAAGTCGACCAAATCGCGGATGACATCAAACGCATCCCGGAATGTTACAGCCGGGAACAGCTGATTGGTGAAATAAACCACATCAACAGCAAAGCGCGAGGGATTATTCAATATAACCAGTGCTGTACATGGGTGAGTGTCGCCATGGATAGACATGGAAGGCGATTACAGCTTGCGGCAATGCATCGATTGAAGCAGTATAAGGGGAAATGGATTCCGGCAAATCAAACGCAGAATCTTCCCCATATCCACCAGCAGTATAGGCAGAAAATTCCCTCAGTGAAGTACCGCGATATTTATGTTGGCTTTACCTCCCTCACCTTTTGCAAATGGGAGCAGACACGCTATAAAAACCAAGCTGAAACGCCATATACCGAAGCCGGGAGACAGGCATAAGAAAATCTTGAGTTTTCGGGAAAAACTGGTTAATTCACATACACGCAACAACTAATCTGCATTGATGGAGCGCCGTGTGCGGTGAAAGTCGCATGCACGGTGCGAAGCGGGGGAAAATCCGTCCTGACTGTCCCGGCACAGCCGGGATAAAAGAGACGGACTACCTATCGCTATTATGACAGCGTCACCGGCGAGGCCCTTGCCGGTTGTACCTTCCAGCTTCGCTATCTCGGCGGCACCTCCGGCACAGGAGGCACGGTCATTGGCACTAAGGTAACGGGAAAGAACGGCGTAGCCATGTGGACGGGGCTCAACCCCGGCACCTACATCGTGGAGGAGGTCGATCCGGCTGACGGGTACAACATCCTCCAGTCCTCCGAGACGGTCTTCCTGGCGGACAATGGAGAGCAGAGCGTCGTAACGGTGCGCTTCCTCAATTCCCCTGACGGGATGCTGCTCGTCAGGAAGGTCTGCTCCGTAAATCCCTCCGTCACGCTGGCGGGGGCAGAGTTTAAAATCTCGTATGCCGACGGCACGCTCATCGGGGACAGCAACGGCATTTTCGTGACCGATGAAAAGGGCGAGATCCGCGTCACCGGCCTGAAGCCTGGAAAGAGCGTGATCGTCACCGAGACGAGAGCTCCCGCGGGCTTCATTATTGACAGCCAGAGTCAGACGGCCCATATCAAGGAGGGCAGAGTTGTAAGCCTCACCTTCCGCAACCAGCCCAAGGGGTCGCTTACTATAAAGAAGGTGGACAGCGCCACCGGCAAGCCCCTCTCCGGCGCGGAGTTCAGGATCACCACCTCCGCCGGCTGTGAGGTCGGGCTGAACGGCGTCATTGGCACAAGCACTCTGACGCAGAACGGCATCTTTACCACGGATGCCAGCGGGGAAATCCGAATCAGCAATCTTGCCCCCGGCACCTACGTCCTCACCGAGCTGAAGGCCCCTGACGGGTACGTTATGGACACGGTTTCCACCAACGTGGTCATTGGCTCCGGTGGCGACACCCAGGTGGTCACCGTCAAGAATTCCAAGGCCGGTACGCTCATTGTGGACAAGCGGGATTCCAGGACAGGCAAGCCGCTGGAGGGCGTACAGTTCAGGATCACCACCGCGTCCGGCGAGTTCGTCCCCGATGAAAACGGCAGGCTCAGCAGCAACGGCATCTACTTCACCAACAAGGACGGGCAGATCATCCTCCACGGCGTGGTGGGAACGCTGGTGGTCACCGAAACGGTGGCGCTCCCCGGCTACACCATGGACAACCGGCCTCAGACCGTGGTGGTCGATCCCAACGACACGCAGACCCTCTACTTCACCAATGCCCCAAGCACCACGCTGGTCATTGAGAAGTACATCGAGGGCACCATGACACCCCTCAAGGGCGTCACCTTCCTCGTGACGGATTCCTCCGGCGCAGTGGTGGGCAAGTCCAATGGCGAGTACATCACCGATGAAAACGGTAGGATCGTCATAGAGGACCTGACCCCCGGCACCACCGTCACGGCAAGAGAGGTCAAGGTCCCGGATGGCTTTGTGCTGGATACCACGCCCAAGTCCATCCTCATCAAGGAGGGCGAGGTCCAGACACTTCGTTTCTACAACAAGCAGGCCGGTGCCTTGGTAGTCCAGAAGAAGGACAAGCAGACGGGAGAACCCCTTGCCGGCGTGGAGTTTGAGATCACCTACTCTGACGGCAGCTATGTGGACGCGGATTACGGCCATCTGTCCAGCAAAGGCCTCTACAAGACCGACGCCAACGGCGAGATCCGCATCCCCGGCATTGTTGGAACAGTAGTCATTACCGAGACAAAGCCCCTTGAAGGCTACGTCATGGACGAGGGGACCCGGAGCCAGACTGTGGTGGTCAACCCCGGAGATACGCAGACCATCGTAGTCTACAACACTAAGGTTGGCGGCCTTACCATAATAAAAAAGGACGCTGAGACAGGCGCGAGAATAAAGGGCGTTTGCTTTGAGGTCCGCAAGATGAACGGCGAGATTGTTGGCACGTACACCACGGATTCCAACGGCGTCATCTATCTGCCGGAGGCTGAAAAAGGGTGGTATGTGGTAACGGAGCTTGCCGCCGCCGATGGCTATAAGCTGGACGACACGCCCCACAGCATCGAAGTCAAGGACGGTCAGACCGCCACACTGGAGATCACCAACAGGAAATCCGCCAGTGCCCTCATCCACAAGGTAGACAGCGTGACCGGCAAGGGCATCTATGGTGTCACCTTCCTCTTGAGCGACGCCAAGGGCAATCCTGTCGGCACCTATCAGAGCGACAACAACGGCTATGTCTACATTGATAAAGAGCTGGCGGACGGAAAATACACCATCCGGGAGATCGAGTGCGCCGAGGGGTACATTCTGGACACCCAGCCCAAGACCATATACATCGAGTACGGCGGCTGTGCGACTATCACTTGGAAGAACACCCCCGTCACCGGCCAGATCCAAGTCTACAAATATGCCGCCGAGGCAAACCCCGTCACCGGAACACCTGCCGGAGCTCAGCTGAAAGGTGCCGTCTACGAAATCACCGAGGAATACAGTGGTGAGGTTGTGGGATATATCACCACTGATGAGCGAGGTGTCGCGGCTTCCAAGCCGCTGCCGTTAGGCAGATACAAGGTGGTTGAAGTCACCGCACCGGCATATTGGCAGGTGAATCCGCAGATCTTCGACGTGACGCTGAGGTATTCAGGACAGATTATCAAGCTTTCCGCTTACGACAAGCCGTCTGAGCTTGGCGTAAAGCTAACCAAGGCCGGAAACGCGGAGGTACTCACGGGAAATCAGATGTGGTATACGTTCACGGTGGCAAATGTCTCCAATGTTGATTTGGAGAACTTTTACTGGCATGATCGTATTCCCACCGACGCGGTACGCGCCGCTACGCTGGTCACCGGAACGTACAGTTTCCGGCTCAACTACCGTATCCTTTATAAGACCAATTTCACTGCCGATTATCAGGTACTGGCCTCTAACCTCCTCACCACCAATTATTATTCGTTTAATCTGAACGCCCTTCCCAAGCAGGCCGGAGAGGTGGTCACGGATGTCTACTTTGACTTCGGCAAGGTGCCGGTTGGTTTCCAGTCCTCCAGCAGTCCGAAGCTTTCGGTGGTCGTTTTGGGGACACTCGCGGACGGGTACAAAATCACAAACCGCGCCGACGCGGGCGGCAAGTATCAGGGAACCTGGCAAAACGCTACCGCAAGCTGGGTGACCATTGTGCGGAAGCTGACGGACAATACCACGCTGCCCAAAACCGGCTTCTGATGTAAGAAAATCGGACGGCCCTGCCTCGGCAGAGCCGTCCAAAATTTCGACTTGATCCTGTCAGCCCCGTGTGGGGATGGAGAGAAGCTCTCGAACTCTTTGCTCAAGTAATTTTTCCAACAGTTGCAGATGCTCCTCGGGCAGATTGATGGACGGATGGCGGCGAAAACGAAATCCGATCATCCTTCGAAGCTCCGCCTTCTGTCTGCTTCCCATGACTGCGGCGCAGACCTCCTCATATGTCAAGTTGTACGGGTTGGTTCGGGTCTTGGCGTATTCGCGCAACGCCGTGAAATCGCGCAGCTCCCCGCTCCCCGCAAAGCACAGGAGGGAGAGCCCGTTGTCGAAAATCGGGGCGGGCGCGATAATATTTCCCGTGCGGTTGTCCCGCAGCACCCCGAAATTGCCAAAGTGCCGGTCTTCATTCCAAATGAGCGCGTCAAACACCAGCATACTGCGAAGCTGTTCCCCAAATGCCGCACCGAGCCTTCTGTCAAGCGCATCGTAATAATCAAGGCACTTTTGAATATTCGTACCGCCTATGATCCTCCCGATGGGAACGTAGGAAACATCCGGACTTGTGAATATCGCGCATTTGGAGGCAGTGATACCTTTCCAATTCTCCAGCTCATATCGGACGGCGTTCAACCGCATGGTCTCGGCGATTTGAGAGGCATAGTATTCCATGTATGGCTCACGTCCCGCGTTGGAGGCTCCACTGGTGCCCCCTTTGTAAAGAAATATGCCTTCGTTTTCAATAAATCTCCACGCTTTAGGCAGCATGCCGCCGGTGGTAAGCTCAGGTGAGGTGGTAAATGCGCGACGGGTTCCTCCAGCACCGGTATAGGCCACCAGTGCCAGAATATCTGAAAAGCGGTTCTCGTAAAGATTATACTGAGCGAAAGAACCGTTAAATCCCTCCGGCACCACCCAGTAGCTGTCATTCAGGGAGAGGCCCTTGCACACATCAATGATTCCCTTGGTGTCGTTGTGGCTCAGCCCAAGCGTCTTTAATATCTCATCCACAAACCGGCGGTTCTTGGGGATCACCCGATGCTCAAGCCATCGAATAATACCGTCCCCGGTAAGCTCCAAATCAAGGGGGAAAAGATGGGTATATTCCCGGTGAACCTCTATGAGCTCCGCTGTCAGCCCCTCAAGTCCGCGCTTTTCCATGGAAAAGCGCATCAGCTCCGTGTCAAATATGCGCAGGCTGTAATGATTTCCTTCCATTATCGTGTCCTCCAATCCGAACGTGACCGTCTTACCCAACACAGACGAGATCTTCAGTATCATATCAAGCGTAGGATTTTGAGCGCCGCTTTCAAGCCTGCATATGTTTGACCGCTGGGTACCGATCATACGTGCCAGCTCCGCCTGGGAGATACCCTTTTCCAGCCGTGCGGCTGCCAGCTGGGATATGATATCACGTCTGTCCATAGTATCACCTCATATCATAATGTTATCATAAATGATAACAACATGCAAGCCCTATTTTGGGAGGAATACGATATTGAAAAAAGCAGAAAATAATGAATCTATCTTGACCCCAGGCCCGGCACACGCCGTCTATGGGACAGTTAAAGCGGGAAAAGCCATTGCCGCCTCCGCGAAAGGCACGGCGGCGGGAGGGCCATATGGAGCCGCTGCGGGGTTGGCAGTGGCGGCAGGGCGGCATTCCGGGAAGCTTCTTGCCGGCGCCGTGCTCCTGCTGATGCTCCCAATCCTGTTTGTTGTTATGCTGCCTACGCTTATATTCGGCGGGTTGAGCGATAGCCCAAGTCAGCCGATCCTTAACGACAATGACGCCATCGTTCAAAACGTAAATGATATTACCTTCGCGGTAAACTCAGTTTTAGGCGAGGGAATTTCAGACGTCGAGGACAGGATCGCTCTGGACTTTGCCGGAACAAACGGCGACAACTATGAGATCGTCAATCCTTATGCCGACGATATGACAAGCAATATTAACGCCTTTATTGCCCAATACTGCGCTTCCAAAGGTGAAACCTGTGCAGATATCTCTCTAACGGATCTGGAGGCAATCATCCGGCAGAACAAGGGAAGTCTGTATTCCTACACGAGAACCAGTGAGACTCGGACGGTGGAGGATGATGACCCGGATACTGAGGATGTGGTTGAAACAAAGGAAGAGCTTTGGTACATCTACACGCTTTCATACAACGGAGAGGGGTATTTTGCGGACTCCGTATTTCATCTCTCCGATGAGCAAAAGGAGTTGGCATCCGATTACGCCGAAAATCTTAGCCTATTTTTGGGCGACGGAATGCTCCAGCATACGCAATACGATGGAGTTACTCTATCCTCCTTGGGAGAAGTTCGTTTTACGGACGGCGCCACAGAGGTTGTTTACTTCAATCAGCTGGACGAGCGCTGGGCCAACAAACCATACGGCACCGACAACATCGGCGGCTATGGGTGCGGCCCCACCTCCATGTCCATTGTTATTTCATCCTTGACGAATGAAGTTGTTGATCCGGAGGAAATGGCAAAGTGGGCCTACGAAAACGGCGGCTGGTGCAGCAAAAGCGGTTCTTATCACTCTTTGATCCCCAAAACGGCCAAAGCGTGGGGGCTTCCGGTAGAAGGATGCAAGGCTTCTGAGCCACAGCGTATCGTTGACGCATTGGCCAACGGGAAGCTTGTGGTGGCGCTTATGCTGAAAGGGCATTTTACCTCCGGGGGACACTTTATTGTTCTCCGAGGTGTTCGGGATGGGAAAATCCTTGTTGCCGATCCCGCCAGCTACAGCCGAAGTAAGAAGCTTTGGGATCTGTCCATCATACTGAATGAAGCCAGCACAAGGGCCGGAGCCGGAGGTCCGTTTTGGATCATCGGTTGATTCAGTCACAGGACAGGAGAAAACGATATGGATATACCAATTCAAAAAATCTGCAATTTTTTAACCGCCTCTCGCGGAAACTGGAGAAACAGCATCTACATATCCGGCAAGGACAGTCCTCGTGGTTTCCTGTTGGTTCCAGACCGGGACGGCAAGCCGGTCATTGTGGAGGCCGGCAACCTCCAACAGCTGAGCGGTGAACAGATAGATCCCGCCGAGTGTCGGGGGCAGCTCACCGAATCCGACTTTCGGGATTTATTTGACCAGTATCTTCTCTGGCAATTTCCAAATGCGGAAACAGACGTGTTGATGGAATTGAGCCGATAGAAAAGCGAAAGCGCCCGCGCATACCCTTTGACGGTCTGCGCGGGCGCATTTTTTTTACAAATAATTCACAGATTTCAGGGCCAATTTTCTGTTTTTCGAGGGCGTAATGATATGAAGGCTGAAACGCGGTTGATCGGCCTCCAACAAAAAAACGAAAGAAGGTTATGATCATGAAAAAAGTCCACATCAAATGTCCCTACTGCGGCGCGCCGGCAGTCCTGCGCCCGGCGTCTGCTGTCCACCGGGACGCGCAAAGCAACGAGGAAGTCTACGTTTGCTCCAGATACCCGGCCTGCGACGCCTATGTATCTGCTCACAGGGACAGCCATATGCCTATGGGGTCGCTGGCAAACAGGGAGCTTCGTGAGAAGCGGCGGCAGGCACACTTTGCCCTGAACGCACTTTGGGAAAATGGGTACATGACACGCAAAGAGGCATACCGATGGCTTCAGGTCCAGTTTGGACTTCCAGCCGATGAGGCGCACATAGGCCATTTCTCCGAGTACCGTTGCGACCAGGTCATCTCCCTCTGCCGGCGGTTCACCAACTCCACTGGGAGAAGGCACCGTGAGGTGAGGATATGACCCGCGCAGAGAAGCTGGTAGAGGAGCATCTCGACCGCGTTCGATGAACCATCGGGCGTTATATCAGCGTCAACGAAAGCGTCTGCGGACTGGAGTATGACGACCTCTACCAGGAAGGATGCATCGCTCTGTGGCGGGCAGCGGAAAGCTTGGTGAGAGTCAGGGAGTTCTGTTCCCCACTTATGCCGTTTCGGTTATCCGCAACCACCTTGTAGATTACTGCCGGAAAATAAAATGCCGCACCCTCCCGACGGTTCCACTGGATCACATGGAGACCGCTTGTGGGATGGAGGGCGATGACGACAGCAGGCTTTTTGTGGAACAGGTTCTTGCCTACGGAAAGCGAACATACGGCGGCGTAGCCAGAATGGGAATCGAAGCCCTGGAATTGAAAATCGCGGGTTACAGCGGAACGGATATCGCCGCTCTTTACGGCGCAAAGCCCAACGAAATTGGGGCGTGGATCTCCAGAGCGACAAAGAAGCTGAAAAGAGATGTTTTTATTGTTGATGAAACCAGGGGAGATACGTATAAAAAAGTATCCTAATTGCAAGGAGGCAGATATATGAACAAGCACACATATTACACAGCTGTGGGACACTTCCGCAGGGAGCGGGACGGTCAGGGTAAAGTCCGCCCGGTCATCCTCATCAATGGCCGGGAATACTATGTGGATATCCAGGAGATGGCGATTTGGACTGCGCTCAACTGGCGACTGCTGGAGCTTGAGGACATCATGTCCGAGTACAACAGGCTGGATCGGGACTGCGTCATTCCCGCTTATCGGACACCGGAAGACTGCCTTGGCAGGCTGGTCACACGCGGTCTTGTCGCATCAGGGACGGGAGAAACATGTTTTGAGGCGTTGTATGACCTGCTGAGTGAGCTTTACGTTGTGCCGCTTTCCAGGAGCGTCCCCCTGCGGCTGGCGGCATTTCTGAAGCTGACCGTCATTAAGGGAACTCCCGTTACCAGGGCGTGGCAGCTCTTTCGCAGGGATCGTCCGACTGAACAGGAAGCCCAGGTCATGGCCCTGTCCCGTCAGGCGCTTCTTTCAACCGCCGAGCTTATCAAGTGCGCCGAGGTGGGAGCGCGGGATATATCCACGGACGAGAAGCTGATGGATACCCTCTACGATGACGATTACACGACCAGTGACAATATAGCCTGTATGATGCTGACGGCAAAGAATCGGGAGAGCGTTACCATGGCCATCGCCAATCTTTATCTGCGCAGGCAGATCATCTTTGAAAGGGTGTCATAAAAGAAATTCAGAAAAACGTGAGAAATCGCGTTTGAATTGTCAGAAAAACGTGTTAACTTAGTGTTGTAAATGAAAGAAAAACGTGTTATAATAAGGTGCAACACAGAAAGGAGGCGGGGCAATGAGGAGAAACGCAATGGCTGAGCTGGAGAGGTGGAAGGACGACGCGGATCGAAAGCCCCTGGTTCTGCGGGGGGCACGGCAGGTGGGAAAGACCTGGCTCATGAAGGAGTTCGGAAAAAGCCGTTATAAAAGCTTTGTCTATTTCAACTTTGACGAGGAGGATGAGCTGAGATCCGTCTTTGAGGCCAACAAGAACCCGCAGCGAATTGTAGAGCTTCTGTCCATGATCGCCGGTGAGAAGATCCTCCCGGGGGAGACGCTCATGATCTTCGACGAGATCCAGGAGTGCCCGGAGGCACTCAATACCCTCAAGTACTTCCGGGAGAAGGCCAATGAGTACCACGTTATCGCCGCGGGAAGTCTGCTGGGTACGCTTTTGGCGGAGCCGAAGTCCTATCCGGTGGGGATGGTCAACCTTCTTGACCTCTATCCGCTGACCTTTGACGAATTTTTGGAGGCAACGGACCCGGCTCTCTACGCCTACTACGGGAGCATACAGAAGGGGCAGCTCATTGAGGACATCTTTCATAATCGGCTGCTGGAGGCGTACAACAGCTATCTCATCATCGGCGGGATGCCGGAATGCGTGGCCTCCTGGGTGAAATACCGGGACCCTGCCAGGGTCACCCGTATCCAGCGGGAGCTTGTAGAGATTTACGAGAATGACTTTTCCAAGCACAACGGCAAGGTGAACAGCGGGCGGATCCTGATGGTCTTTCGTAGTATCGTTGCGCAGCTTGCCAAGCCCAACGAAAAGTTCATGTACGGCGCTGTCCGCGAGGGCGGCAGGGCGCGGGATTTTGAGGAGGCCATTGAGTGGCTCGTCTCGGCAGGGATGCTGAACAGGGTCTACAACGTCTCAAAAATGGAACACCCCCTGTCCGCCTTTGACAAGCTGGATCAGTTTAAGTTGTTTCTCTTTGACACCGGCCTTCTCAAGCACATGGCGGGCATCGACAACAGTGCGATCCTGCTCAAAAGCGACTACCAATTCAAGGGCCAGCTGACGGAGAATTACGTCCTTCAGCAGTTTCGCGGGCAGTTTGATGTGGAGCCCCGGTACTACTCTGACAAGAACAGCGAGCTGGATTTTGTTCTTCAGGTGGGAACAGAGATCGTCCCCGTTGAGGTAAAAGCGGGAGAGGACAAATCCGCGCCGTCCTTCAAAAGATTCATCTCTGACCGACTGCCCGATCACGCAGTTCGTTTCTCAAAACGCGGCTACCGCAAGGATGGAAGTATCACCAACATACCGCTATACCTTGCGCGGAGGACGAAGGATCTGATGTAGAAAAATCATGAAGCCAGAGTCAAATATATGGAAGACCAAACCACCGGCGAGGAACTACTGTACCGTATAAACCAAGTGGAGGACTCTCTGAGCGCGGATAGCCTTGTCATAATAGCGACAAGAACGCGGACGTTCCAATGGAGTGTCCGCGTTCTTTTTTTATAAATATTCCCAGAACCGCTTATCCTGTTTGGCTCTCCACTATGCGATAACAAAATACTTGGTTACTATTACTCCAACAGTTAATTAATTGCCGGAGTAAAAATGGAATGATATATTTTTGGTGAACTCACTGAAAAATCCAAAACTTTTTTGCCAGTTATTTCGAATATATATTTAGAAGTCATTATTAGGAGAAAGACTTTGGAAAAGAGACAAGAAGAAAAACTAATAAGGCGGATTCAACGCCACAATGATCGGATGGCAAGCGGGATATTAATTGAAGCGTATTACCGCGAAATATATACTTTCGTCTATAAGCAAATCGGAGATTTGGATCAGGCCATGGATCTGACGCAAGAAATATTCTTAGCAATGCTTCAATCCATTCCTGCTTTTAATTCCAATAAAGGTAGCTTTCGAACATGGTTGTATCGCATTGCCTCCAATAAAATTGTCGATTATTTTCGATCTGCCAACTATCAAAACAGAAGTAATATAGTAGAATTGGAAGATATCTCTTTACCTGAAGATTTTTCTTTGGAGGAATGGTACATAGATCGTCAGGAAAAGCGACAATGCTTATATGCTATATCCGAATTGCCATTCATGATGCAACAAATATTGCGGCTAAAGATTTTTGGCGAAATTACCTTTCGCGAAATTGCCACAATACTGTCGATGCCTGAGGGGTCAGTAAAAACACAATATTATAAAGCAATTGATATTCTTCGCAAGAAGGTGGACTAACATGAAGATACCTTATCCAGACGACGATACGATCCATGCAGCGGTTCAGAAAATATGCGACAAAGATGTTCTGAAAAAAGAATCAACATTCTCTTTCCTCCGTGGCATGACAGACACTCTTGGCTTTCGTTATATTTTCAGCGGTATTCTTGACACGGTAATTATCGCATTTGCCGTCAGTCTTGTGGTTGGAATAATCGCAGTAAGCGCATTGCTTGATGACCCGCAAGGAGAAATAAAAACCGCTGCTGTTGCGTTTGCACTTTCCCCTCTGTTGTATATGCTTCTGTTCGTCCTTTCCTATTGTAAAGAGCGGGAAGTGGGTCCATATGCAATTAAAATGACCTGTAAATATACAGTGCATCACTTGCTTGCCTATCGGATGTTTGCCGCGTCTCTGGTCAGCGTAATATGCAGTGGTATGTATGCTGTATTGCTGAGCCACCGCCTCAACGCCCCTGGACAAACAATTATTTGTATTTCTCTGTCTTCTCTGTTTTTATTCGCGCTACTGTTGATCGAGACGGTCATTCGCTTTCAAACATTGTTTTCTGTGGTGAGTTTGTGTGCTGGATGGCTGTGTGTCAACGGACTGCTTTGCTGGTGGAATATAGAATCATACGCATCCTTTTTACAGGCTGTTCCGACAGTGGTGTGGATCGCTGCTGACGTTATCTTTGCAGTCCTTTTCTGGCAAAGCTATCGAGCTTATATTAGGAGGGTTTGTGGTGCTTGCGGTTAAAAATGTAACAAAACACTATGGAAATTTTGCGGTATTGGAAGACATCAACTTAGAGTTTGAGCCTGGTGTTTACGGCTTACTGGCACCCAATGGGGCAGGTAAAACGACCCTGATGAAAATGCTGACGACCCTTACCTTTCCAACTAAAGGAGAAATACTATGGAACGGTGTTGAGATTGGGAGATTAGGTGCAGCTTATCGCGAGCGATTGGGTTATTTGCCCCAGCAAATGGGCTTTTATCCCCATTACACACCGAAGCAATATTTATCCTATTTATCCGCGTTGAAAGGGTTGGATAGAAATACCGCCAATCGGCGTATTTCCCAATTACTGGACTTGGTGGGCCTGTCGGATGTAACTGGAAAGAAAATGAAGAAGTTTTCCGGGGGAATGATTCAGCGAGTTGGTATTGCCCAAGCTCTGTTGAATGAGCCGCAAATTTTGATCCTTGATGAGCCAACCGCCGGTCTTGACCCCAAAGAACGTGTGCGGTTCCGAAATATTTTATCCGGGTTATCAAAAGACCGAATTGTGATTTTATCCACGCACATTGTTTCCGATGTGGAGACAATAGCGAATCAACTGATTTTTCTTAAAGATAAACGGGTGTTGCAAGAGGGATCCACGCAGGAGCTTTGCCGCCAACTGGAAGGAAAAGTGTTTGAGCTCTCCATGCTGGATGAGGAGGTTGCGAGATTTGAAAAAAATCATTTGATTCTTGCGCGACGGCAGGAACAAAGCACCGTGTCAGTGCGGTTTGCGGATGGGGAAATACCTTCAAACGCCCGAATGGTTTCTCCGACACTTGAGGATGTATTTCTCACAACTTATCGGTAAAATATTATGTGGTTATTTTTCTTTGAGCTCCGGAGAGTTTTAATGGATAAGCTTCTGTGGGTGCTAATCGGCGTTTGCCTGGTAATAAATGGGTTGTTGATTAGCACAGACAGATTGTTACTCAGTCGCTATCAAGAACTGGAAGATCTGTGTGGTCCAATAACGGAACAGTCCCTTTTGCGGATGGAGGAAACCTATGAACAGGAATTAAATCAGGCTAAGGCGCTGTATAAAGACCGTTATGGAGAAGAAACAAAAGATATTGACACCTTATATGCCCGTGGGTGTCTGGGGGATGAAGATCATTTTAACAGCATGGCGTTGCAATATCAGATGATTGCTTACGGGAAAGCTGTGCTTAGCGGAGAGTACACGTTTAACTTGGATGCCTTCGCTAAAAGCCGGGGTACTCATTTTGTGGGACAGGTTTTAAGAGCACAGCAGAGAGATGAGCTTGTCCGAAAGGATGAAGAAGCCGCATGGTTTACAGCCGCACAGTTTACAACCATGAGACAAGGCCTGTATGGAAAGTTGATACCGGCTTTTTTTATAGAAATGGTGGTAATTTCCGCTTTCCTTATCCTTAAAAGCCTTGAATCTGAGTTTGCTTTTGGCACTGCTGCTACAGTTTATAGTACCCACGCAGGGAGAGAGGCAATCTTCATAAAGCTGTTGGCTGTACTTTGTGCCATTAGCAGCCTCTATGTGGCCTTGTCCGGACTCTCCCTGACGGCCTTTTTTGTGGTACATCCGCAAAATTCCACGCTATCAGCGCCGGTGACCGCGCAGGTATATCCCGAACAGCTGCCAAAAATTGGTGCTACCGGTTTGGAATATCTGATTGCAAGCTTGACGGTTGGATATGCCGTTGTTCTGGTGTTTGCTTCTCTTTCTGCCGCACTTGGTCTTTTTTATCAGGCAAATTCCTTTTTTGGAGCAATAGGTATGGGTGCTATTGTGGGTATTATGACATTAGCCCAGAGCCTTTGCGATGGACGCATGAATCTCCCAAATCTTATTTTGGCTGGAAACCCTATGGCGTTTTTTGTAAAATTCAAAGAAGGAAGACTGCAATTCAGAACAGGAGAGTGGTTTCTTTACACCACAGATTGCTATTCCGCGCCATATTTTGAATGTATCGTGCTGATAATTTGGTTGGTTATCGCGGGACTTTTGTTATATGTAGCATGGCGAACTTTTCAAAGAAGGGAGTTGCCGTAATGACTATGGCATTGCACGAACTGAAGAAGATATTTCGGATAAAGTATTGCGCTATCGCGGTAATCATATTGCTTGTTTTGTGTGCAAATGTACCCCAAAACCAAGCCGCCGCCATGAAAATAACACATATAGAAAGCTATCCAGATCAGTTTACTCTTGATGACGGCTATAGTGTGGATGTGTTGTTTCAAGATTTCTTACTAGATATTTATGGAAACACAGTGACAAAGGATGATTTACCGGATTTACAGCATCGCAAGGATTTACTGCTGGATCAGGTTGCCAATGCCGCAGCATCGGATGAAGTGCTTCTTCGTATTGGTACCAAGTTTAATGCTGAGAGAGCAGAATTCTTTGGAACCGACCCTGACAGAACAATATCGGAAGCTGATCAGGTTTACGAATGGTCATGCGTAAATGGTCAAATGAAACTGGCAGGTACGGACTACCCGATCGGATTTATAAAATCTTTGCAAACAGTAATTGCGCATATTCAGCAGTATGGAAGTTACAAGGTACTGGGAAGAGATATATTATCCCTGCTTCGCAAAAATCTGGGAATCGTAACATCGTTTTCCATTGCCGCCCTTGCGCTCGTTATTCCTTACGGTGTTTCAGAGGCAAGAAGCCGAACAGAAACGTTGGCATACACGACAAAAACAGGGAGAAAAGCTTTTATTAAAAAGGTACTTGCCATTGGGATAGCAAACGCATTGGTTATTGCCGCCGGTGTCCATTTAGCCTTTATTCTTTTCTCTAGTTGGCAAATGGAACGGTTTTATGCCTGCGAAATTAGTTCTGCAATGACGGAATTAAAAGGCTTGCAAAATGCTTCCTATGGTAGTATGTCTTTGATCGAGTACTACGTTTTGGCGCTTTTCACCCTATATTTCCTGGGGGTATCTGGAAACATATTAGCGGGGGTTATGTCACTTCATATAGGAAATGCAGTGTCCGCGATTGCTTGTTGCCTTCCCGTCATAGCCGGAGCGTGGTTTTTCCGTTTACAATATCTTGATAAGCTGCTCGACTATGGTAGATCTATGCAAGCCACGCCAGCGTGGGAACCACAGGTTGTGACCATCACTGTTGTTTTTGCTATGTTGTTTATCACATGGGGAACTCATTACAGAAAAAACAAATATCAGTTTTAGGAGGTGGATAATCAGGCAACATTATATTTCGTTTATAACAATCAGAAATCGACGCAATGAAAGGATGTTTTTATGAAAAACACAATATTCCACAGAATGATGGTTTTGGTTCTGTTTTGCATGATGTTGCTCTTTTGCGCAATTCCGGCTTCTGGTGCCGAACCGCTCAAACCGGAAGCATATGCGGTCAATGAAAATGGGGAAACATATGGAAACGACTTTCAGGCGCAGGTTCTTGGATACCCCGCCGATTTGATTCTCGCAACAGGTGAAGACGGCGTGGTAGGTTATGTAAGATTATCAGATTTGGATGATCATATTTCTAATCCTGAGGAAGCGCTACAGCAAAAGATATATGATGGTTTGTATATTCCTCTCTACGAAAGCGATGGAGAAACAGTTGTTGGGAGATTCTTCCTTGACGGCAACTCGGATGATAACTCTGGTCATTCAACTCGATCTTCATATACATTCGGTAACACGATGACTATGGACATTCCTACCTATACTGGCTATTCAAAGTCTGGCGTTAGAGGATGTACTAACGGTGTAAATGCTAAGACTGAAGTAACAACATCAAAATCTGTCGATGCTGGCTGGATTGGCATTATGGCGCAGGTGTTCAAGAACAGTGACGGATCATTGGTTCAGGCATCTAGTTGGGTTTATAATAGCAGTTCCACCTCAATCTTTGAAAAAGAAATTTACCATTTTTCATTACTCAATACAGAATATTATAGCCAGGGGCGGGTAAAACTCTGGAATATTGATTTGTCCGACTATTGGACATATCGTACAAATAGATCGCCGGTTGCAAAGCCAAATAGTTAAGTTCTCTGCTATTAAATTGAAAAGTAATGAGTAAAGGAGATGGAAACAAATATAGCAACAAGGCAGCTTTGCATTTCCGTTAGCCCTAACTTCCTTACCATCATGCATGGTTTACCTTTCTTTCCTATCGCATCGTCCTCTCTGACAATGATGATGTGTAGTTTTAGACTTTAATAATGCGCAAAATCTTCTGTATCATCGGTTGACAACCACAATATATTGTGGTATAGTGAATACGTAAATTGATTGTTTGTGCGTTCTCCGCTTAAAAGGCGGGGCCAGGTCCCGATGACTTGGGAACGGGGAGGCACCCGGATTGCACACGTTGTCAGGATTGTACGTTTGTCGGTTTGTCCGGCTCGCGGAAGGGCGGGCGGTAGCTGACGGTTATTGAAGGGACAGTATGTCCCTACGCATATTGCGGGAATGACGAAAGCTCTCCATTTTGGGGAGCGGAACACGGTTTTCACCGGGTCACGTCATTCCCGCCTATTTTTTTGCCCAAATGCCGTAAGGCTTTGAGAAAATAAACTTTAAGGAGATGTCGATCAATGAAAAACAAATGGAAACGAAAGCGCGAACAGAGACCACCGGAGAAGCACATCCGGGGCAACAGTCGGCAAATGATGAAGGTCAAGATTCAAAAAATATTGACAGAGGAGGAAAGCGACGATGCCGCAGGATATGTCATACCGCCCTTCGGTCCTGGTGGAAACGGAAAAGCTGACGCGGCCTGAGTGGCTGGAATACCGGAGGCGCGGGATCGGCGGCAGTGACGCCGCGGCTGTCCTGGGGATCTCGCCGTTTCGGACAGCCAGAGATCTCTACTACGATAAGGTGGGGATCGTGACCGCCGACGACCGGGAAAACTGGGTTGCCCTTGAGTATGGCACGCTGTTGGAACCGCTGGTGGCGCGGATATTCGTCGAAAAAACAGGCCTGAATATCTATCAGCGCAAGTGCCTTTTTCAGCATCCGCTTCATCCGTGGATGCTGGCGGATCTGGATTACCTTGTGGAGCTTCCGGACGGAAGCACGGCCATTCTTGAGATCAAAACCACCAACTACAACGCGAAGGACAAATGGTGGCGCGACGGTGAGGAGGCCGTTCCCGCCTACTACGAAAGTCAGGGCCGCCACTACATGGCCGTCATGAACCTGGACAGGGTATATTTCTGCTGTCTCTACGGAAACAGCGAGGATGACGCCCTGATCAGGCACATCGACAGGGATATGGATTATGAGCTGGAGCTCATCTCCCTGGAGAAGGATTTCTGGGAGAACAATGTCCTTGCCAAGTCGCCGCCCCCCTATCTTGAGGAAAACGGCGATCTCATTTTGGAGAGTTTGCGGCGGACACAGGGACAGTCACCCCCGGTCGATGGGCCTGTGAATTTCACCCAGACGCAATCAGCCAGGGTCGCCCGGTATTTGGAACTCCAGGAGGAAAAACGCCGGTGCGATACCGGCTCAAAGGCTGTGGAGAGTGAGATGAAACGGCTGAAGGCGTTGATCGTGGCGGATATGGGAGCAAGCTCCTCCGCTATCTCGGCCGACGGCTTTATCGTCTCATGGAAAGTCTCACGGACTCCGGGCATCTTCAAGGACGGGCTGGAAAGGCTGAGAGAGGTTCACCCGGAAATTTACAGCGAATATGTCACCTACTCAGAACGCAGAAATTTTAGCATCAGGCGTCCCAAAGAGGATGTGGCATGAGAAAAAGGAGGAAAAAGCGCCATGCGAATTGTGGCGGTATATGACAAAACAGTATTTTACAACTCCACAACAAAATACGCGGTAATACAGATGAAAACAGCGGACATCATGGTTCCGCAGGACGCACGAAATCCGTACAAATTCAGGGATCACCTGATCCGTTTTACCGCCGTGGGATATGATCTGCCCCAGTCGGATTCGGTAAAGCTGGATCTGGAAGGCCAGTGGGTCAAGGGAAAATACGGCTCTCAATTCCAGGTGGAACGGTGGAAGGAAATCGCCCCGACCACCGTAGAGGGAATCCGAAATTATCTTGCGTCCGGTTTGCTGAAAGGGATTGGCGGTGCTATCGCCAACGCCATTGTTCAGCGGTTCGGGACCCGCTCCCTTGAGGTGCTGGAAAATGACCCTGACCGCCTCCTTGAGATACGGGGAATTACACCGGACAAGCTGGAGGAGATCAAAACAGGGTACGCGGAGAGCCAGACCATGCGTGAACTGATGACTTTGCTGGGGCCTTTTCAGGTTACGCCGAACACCGCCATGAAGATCTACGAATATTTTGGGGTCGAAGCGGCGGAGCTTCTGCGGGAGAGCCTGTACCGGCTTTGCGAGGTACCCGGCTTTGGTTTCAAAAGAGTGGCTGCCATTGTCCGAAAGTCCGGCGGCAGTCTCCGTGACCCGGTTCGTGTTCGCGGCGCCCTGTTCTACACGCTGGAAAAGGCCAGAAGCGAAAGCGGACACCTCTTTCTGGAAACGGATCATATGCTGAGAAGCGCGTTGAAGCTCCTCAATGAATCTATGGAATCGGGAGAGATCCCTGTGGATCAGGAACAGGTGGAGCGGGAACTGGAAAACATGATCCTGAGCAATGTGGTGGTGTCGAGTGACAGTAAGCTCTATCTTCCGCAGGTGTTCCGTCAGGAGACAGAGACGGCGTACAAGGTAGCGCAAATGGTTATGGAGATCCCAAAGCCCGTGGATCCTCGCCAGGTGATGCAGGAAGTCAGAGGGAAGCTTGGCATTACCCTGTCTCCCAGACAAATCGAGGGTGTGGAGACGGTCTTTCGGCACAACCTGTCCATCATTACGGGTGGACCAGGTACAGGGAAAAGCACGATCCTCCGCGCCGTGGTGGAAGCATACCGTATGCTCTTCCCCGACAAAAAGATCGCTCTGGCGGCGCCCACCGGAAAGGCCAGCCGGCGCATGGCGGAGACCACGGGAGTGGAGGACGCACAGACCTTGCGCAGCTTGCTGGGACTCCACGGCGACGGCGACGGGCGGAAGAAAAGGCAGCCGCTGGAGGCCGGCCTTCTCATCGTGGATGAGACATCCATGGTAGATATGTGGTTGGCGCATCAGCTGTTTTCAAGGCTTACCCCCGGAACCAAGGTCCTGCTGGTGGGCGACGCCGACCAGTTGGAGAGCGTGGGGGCAGGAAATGTGTTTCACGAGCTCATTGCGAGCGGAATTGTCCCTGTGACTGTGCTGGATCGGATATTCCGACAGGCTCAGGACAGCCGAATTGCCTACAACGCCAGATTCATCAATGAGGGCAACGGAGAACTCCTTTACGGACCGGATTTTTCTTTTGTCCCTGCGGCGACCCAGGAGGAGACCGCTGAGACGATCCGCCGCCTCTATCGGGAGGAGGCCGCCAGAATCGGTGTCGGGCATCTGCAGATCCTCTCTCCCTTCCGTTCGGACGGAGCGGCGTCCTCAAACAGTCTGAATACCGCCATACGGGAGGATGTCAACCCGGATGAGGAATGCAAACCGGACGTGATATATGGGAGCAAGAGCTTCCGGCTCCACGACCGGGTGATCCAAATCAAGAACAACTACAACATGGTCATCTATGACCGGCAGGGCAATCAAATCGGAAAGGGCGTTTTCAACGGCGATGTAGGCACGATACGGGAGATCCGTCCCGATACCGTCATTGTCAGATTTGACGGGCGGTACGCCAAGTACCCACTGGAGGCTCTGGAAGAATTGGAGCTGTCCTACGCCATGACGATCCACAAGGCGATGGGCTCGGAGTACGATACGGTCATCATTCCGCTTTCGGCGGCCCATCGGATCCTGCTGAATCGGAATCTTCTGTATACCGCCGTGACCCGCGCCAAAGGTCGGGTGATCCTGGTGGGACAGAAGAAAGCTTTGTACATGGCGATATCCAAAACGAGAAAGGGAAAGCGGAACACGCTCTTGGGTGAGCGGGCGAGACTTTACCTTCAGGAATTGAACCGCAGGGCGTACTCTCCTAACGAAGCGTTGAAGCGGGCGGGATGACAGATGCAGGTGCCGGGGAAACCGGAACATGCGTCTTTTTTTGTTGTCCACAACGGTGTATCCGTTAAAATACATTATTTGAAAGGAGATCCAGAAATGAACAAAAACACGATCATCAGCACAGTCCCCGCCGCAGGAGCCCTCCACAAGGTGCCGGGCTTCGATCCTTTGAAGTGCCTGAAAAGGGTCGTTGGTTCCAACGGAAAAACAACCTGGCGGTTGGATCCCGCCTACCAGCGTCTTTGGTTCCGCCTGGCGTGTCCAAACGGCAGAATGCTCCTGACCCCGTTGAGAGTCACCGATCAGCTTGCGATCTTTGAGGCGAAGGTGTTCCTCAATAGGGACGACCCCGTTCCCGCCGGAAGCTTCACCGCAAATAAATCGGCGCAGGACACACGAAACTACATCCGTGACGCGCAGGAGGAGGCCCTCAAGGAGGCGCTGGACAGTGCCGGCTTCGGCATCCAGCTCTGTGATTTGACCCATACAGCCGCGGATGATGCTCCCCTTTTGCCCGCACCTCCAACAAAGGCGAAAGAAACTGTCCCCGTTCCGACGGGCAGAACCTCCAAGGCTGTCCAGCCTGACGCCGGGGAACCGGCCCCCGTCCCGCCGGAGAACGCCGCTCCCACTCTCGCGTCACCTGAACCCGCTCCAATCGAGGAGCCGAAGGAAGAGATTCCCCAAGGAACCTCCGATGAAGCGCCTCAGGAGGCCGTTGGTACCGAAGGCAGTCAGTCATCCCTGCTGTCGATGCTGGAATCGCCTCCGTCGGCGGAGAAAATCACGGTTCAGCGATCCCCCGAAACGCCTACCGCCATCACGGAGTTGGAAGTCGAATCCACTGAGCCGCCTTATACGGATGACACGCCCATAGAGCAGATCCTCCAGTGTATGACCATGGAGGAGGCCGGGAATGTCATGGTGCAAAAAGGCACCTGCAAGGGGATGAGAATGGAGGAGATTGCGAGGCGCCGGCCCTCCAGCCTCCATTTCTTCCTCACCCAATTCTGCGAGTGCGGCAACATTCAGAAGGCCGCCGCGCATCTGCTGATTCAGGATCTGGAGCTGAAAAAGGCAGGATAAACCCGCCGCGCCGCCCCGCGTTAGATGGAAAGGAGTGAGGCACTCATATCATGTCGGATTTCCCCTTTACCATTATGGACGTGGCTTACCTCCTTCGCCTGAATATCAGGCGAAGGGGGAATCCCCTGGTGGTGTACGCTGACTGTCCCATCTGCGGCGAGCACCGTGGAAGGATGGGCCTTTACCCGCAAACGAATACATGGCATTGTTTTCACTGCGGGGAGAGCGGCGGGATGCTTCCTCTTTACGGCAAGATCCACGGAGTCAGCAATGCCCAGGCTTACCGTGAGATTTGCGATGCCCTGTCGGTGGGCGGATTCCCTGCGGAAAGCGATGCGCCGGCAGTCACCGGCACCGGGAAACAGCCGCAGGGGGCTCCCGCTTCGGACAGAGCTCCTGAACGGGAGATCCATCGGACGCTGACAGCCCTGCTCTCCTCGCTTACACTGACGCAAGCCCACAGGGAGCATCTGCGCACGGTGCGAGGACTGACGGATGAGGAGATTGACGGCTTTGGCTTCAAAAGCACCCCGCCGTACCGCCTTTGTCGGGAGCTTACTGAGGATCTCATGGAGCGGGGGCTTCGTGTGCAGGGCGTTCCCGGCTTCTATGTGGATGACAACGGTGGATGGACTGTCAAGTTCTATCAGCGCACATCGGGGTTTCTCATTCCTCAACGGGGCGTGGACGGTCTTTTGCACGGCTTGCAGATCCGTTTGGACAACCCCATCCGGGATGATAACGCTCCTCCTGAGAAGAAGGGAGCAAAATATCTGCCCCTTTCCTCAGCCGGTAAAAAGCTCGGCGTCACTTCCGGAAGCCCGATTCATTTTGTCGGAGATCCGCACGCGCGTGTGGTGTATGTGACAGAGGGGGCGCTGAAGGCGGACATAGCCAACGCCCTGACGGGGCGGACCTTCGCGGCCACCGTCGGAGCTAACAACACGGGCGGCCTTGATGAGCTGTTTTCCTTCCTCAGTCGGAACGGCACCGAGGAGATCATTGAGGCGGAGGACATGGACAAGCACCACAATGTGGGTGTTTATCGCGGGGCGTGCGCCGTACACAATTTGGCATTGAAGCACAAAATGATCTGCCGCCAGCTCAACTGGGATCCCGCTTACAAGGGAATCGACGATTGGCTGTTGGCGCTTTATCAAAAAAAGAAATGAAATAAGGAGTAATCTTATATGGGAGCATTTTCAGAGATGGATATTGAATTCCATGAAGGAAACACGTCAGCGGACGGCTTTGATACCTCCGCCTTTGACGACGACGGGGTGGATGTGGATGTTGAGGCTGATCCTTCACCGGAAAATATACCCGCAGAAACCGTGCCAGTACAGGATGCCACCGCTTCCGCTTCGGTGAGTGCGGCTGAGGAAACGGAGGAAGCAAAGCGTCAGGCGCATGAGGAGGCCGAGGCAAGGAGGAAGGCCGAATTTGACGCCCGGCAGCGTAAAAAACAGGCAGATCTTCAGGCAAAGCTTGACCGCCTGGACGCTATGAGCGACGAAGAGGTGATGGCCGCCTCTATGAAGCGGGTCAGCGAGGATACCGAAAAGCTGACCCGTCGCAACATGAAGGAGTGCGTTGCCGAGTACATCCAGACCTTGTGCATTGAGGACCCCGCACTTGCGAGAAAAGCAATGCACCCCCGCAAAAGCATGGTCCACTGCTTCCAGTATATCAGTCGGAAAGCATGGGAATATGTGCAGGATGAGCTGAAAGCAAACGGAATACAGCCCGGTACCGGTTCACAGGGCTACGGCTGTGACGTACCGGATGACCTGTGCTACCAATGGGCTGTGGACTACTTCAATGATCCTGATGTCAAGGAAGATAAGGAGGAAGAAGAGAAGTTCGTTCCAAATCCCTATCGCGGCAGTTCCGGTTCAAAATCCAAAGGCTCTGCGAAAGGGAAGGCAAAACCCGGAGAGAAAAAACCTGAAGCACCAAGGAAAGAGGATAAACCTGTCCCCAAGCCTGCGGATGACATGAGCCAGATTTCCTTCGGGGACTTTCTGATGCCGGAGGAGAAGGCCGGATGATTGCGTATAAGGGTTTTGACCGGGGACTCATCTGCCGTGGCTACCAGTTTGTGATGGGACTCAACGTGACCGATCAAGCCAACTGTGCCGCGAACGGATTCCACTGTGCGGAGGATCCGCTGGATTGTCTGACCTATTACAGCAACATAAGACGTTCCGAATACTGCCTGGTGAATGCCGGCGGCGACGTTGACGAGGACGAGCATGATTCCAAAATCGCGTGTACAGAGCTCACCATCATTAAAAAGCTTGACCTATCCGAGCTTGTCCTGCACGCTCTGGCGTACATAGCGGATCATCCGGGCCGCAAATGGAACAGATATGTTCAACTGAACCGTGGCCGTGCGGAAAACGGCTTCGTGATCGTTCGAGGCATCGATCCTTTGGCCTCCGGGAAAAAAGGAGACGTTCTGGGCTTTGCCAAAGAGTCGCCGGACGGCGAAAAGATCGTCCAGATTGCCATGGTGCGGGTGGATGGTGAAAAAATCATTTCCGATCGCTGGTATGACACTGATTTAATAGAAAGAAAGGCGGTGTAAACGTGAAGAAAAAGGAACTGCTGCAGATGCGGCGGTTGATGGCCACATCCAAAATGATAAAAATCGCGAAGGAAGATGTGCCTCAGAATACTAAGTCCAATGATTATTACTCCAAATCTTATCAGGCGCCGCGCAAATACCAATTATATCTGCGCTGCCAAGTAGAGAACGGCATTTTGAAAGCGGCGCTGTATTATCCGGATAGTTTGAGATCAGAAGGACGGCTGCCATCTTATATGGTCTACATAGACGGCGAGGCCAGGCGGTTTGTCACCTACGACTGCATCAATAACAAATGGTTGGAGGCTAAGGTAGACAGGTTGGATTGGCCCCATTATCTTCCCTGTTGGCCGAGTACATGGATCCCCGACAGGGATTCCAAAATGGTGGGACAGTATCTTGGCTCGGAGAAAACGGGGTATGACGCGATTCTTGAATACCAGATGAGGCTGCGGCTTGAAGAGCGTTATAAACGCTATCGGAAAGAGACGGCCAAGTGGGATGCGGACATGGCTTTGACCCCCGCCCTTCCCAAGGATTGGGGTCGATGGGTGGATAAGGTGGGCATCCCTCAGAATTTCATATTCTACGAGTACCGCAGAGGCGGCGCCAAGACCGGCTACTGCACATTCTGCGGTAAGGACGTCCCGATCCAAGAGAAACCTCACCACTGCAAGGTCGGTCACTGTCCGCGCTGCCGGCATGAGATCACATATAAGTCCCTTGGCAGACTGGGCCGGTTTATGGACACCAATGAAGTCAGCATATACCTGATTCAGCCAAGACCCGACGGCTTTGTTGTCAGGGAATTTTGGGCACGGCGCATGTACTCAAAGGAGACATACAGACAGCCGGAAATATTCTGCTCCGAGCATTGGCGCGTGATCTATGACGGCAAGTTATCTCCCCGTACATACTTCTGGGGGGTTTACAAGCAAAGCACAAACCGGTGGATCGCCGGAGAGCCAAACTGTAATTGGATGAGTCCTAACAGAATTTACGCCACGCATGGCAATCAGGACGGACGGGTCTATGGAAAGACACTGCCCCACCTTGTCAGAAATGCGTTGAAACATACAGGACTCATAGAATGGCTGCGTGCTCGCGGCTTCACAGGAAATCCGGACAGGTATCTGGCACTAATCAAAAAATACCCGCGTTTTGAACAGCTTTGGAAGGCCGGTCTCCCAAAACTGACAGAGGAAAGCTGGAAACAATACTATTACTTAAATGAAATCATCCGCTATCCTCAAGCATCCAGTTTGACAAAAGCATTGGGAATCGATAAGCAGGATCTTTCACGGCTGCGCAACCTCAATGGAGGTCATCTCATCCTGCGATGGCTTCGGGAGGAAAAGAATAGCGGCCAGGTGATTCCCGATGAATCACTGGTGTGGCTTGAGGAAAACAAAATCGAGCCTGTCCATGTCAGCTTCATCCGGCAGAAGATGAACGTTCCTCAGATTTGCCATTATCTCAGGCGGCAGGCACTGGAGAGCGGCGAGACTATAAAGCAGGTACTCACCACCTGGCAGGACTACCTTTCCATGGCTGAACAACTGGGGATGGATACGGGAGACGAGATCATCTATCGGGTGAGGCTCCTGCGCCAGAGGCATGACGAGCTTGTTCTGCGCTGTAAACAGGAGGATCTTAAAAAACAGGCCGACGACATACTCAAGGCCCATCCAAATCTGGACGGCATTTGCAAATCGCTCAAGGAAAAGTATGAGTACGCAAACGACGACTTCGCCGTTGTCGCTCCCTGCGGTGTGTTGGACATTCTTGTAGAGGGTGACGCGCTCTGTCACTGCCTTAGCCGTAGTGACAGATATTGGGACAGGATCGAGACGCATGAGTCTTATATTCTCTTCCTCCGCCGTGCGCCTGCCCTGAATGTTCCGTATTACACCCTGGAGGTGGAGCCGGACGGCACCGTGCGGCAAAAGCGCACCAAGTATGACCGCCAGGAGGCCGACATTGAGAGTGCCAAAGTGTTCCTCACAGAATGGCAGGGCGTCATCAACAAGCGCCTTTCCATCGGAGACCGCAGGAAGGCCGCGAAGAGCCGCATCTTGCGTGAGCAGGAGTTTGATCAGATGCGCCGGGATAATGTCATCATCCACACAGGTGAGCTTTCCGGTCACAGACTTGTGGACGTGCTGACTGCCGACTTGATGGAAGCGGCGTAAAAAAACAAAGACTGGCGTACCGTTTTCGGCACGCCAGTCGATTTCATTTGAAGAAAGGGGAAAACATATGTCACAAGACAACGCATATTTTGACCGGATTCGGGCGCTTACCGCTCAGCTGAACCGGTACAGATACGAATATTACAGTCTCAACGCTCCGACAGTGAGCGATGAGGTATACGACAGGTTCTTTGATGAACTCAAATCTTTGGAACAGGAGTTGGGGATCAGGATGGGAAACTCCCCGACTCAGACTGTGGGATGGCCCGCTGTGGAAAAGCTCCAAAAGACCGTTCATACCATCCCGCTCTTGTCTATGGACAAGACAAAACGTGTGGAGGATCTCTGTTCATTCATGGGAGACATGAAGGTTATGCTCATGCCGAAGCTGGACGGGCTTACCGTCAAGTTAACCTATCTGGGCGGAAGCCTTCAGGAGGCCGCTACCCGCGGGAACGGCAATGACGGAGAAGTCATCACACACAACGTCCGGGGCATCAGCGGTATTCCCACGCAGATCCCTCACAAGGGCAGGCTGGTGGTTACCGGTGAGGCGTTTATTCGGACAGACGATTTTGAGGCTATGAAGGCGAAACTTCTGGACAGCGGCGGACAGCCTTATCGGAACGGGCGGAATCTGGCGGCGGGTTCCGTTCGACTGCTCAAGTCAGAGGACTGCCGGAATCGGCATGTGACCTTCATACCGTTCAGCGTTCTGGAGGGCTTTGATGAGCTGGAGAACAAATCCGACAGGCTGAGGGCTCTGGATCCGCTGGGATTTCAACGCTGTCCCTTCCTCGTCTCCAACAGAAAGCTGACGAAGGAAGAGATGGAATCAGGCATTCAAAGAATACGGAAGGTGGCGGAAAATGCCAGGCTTCCTATAGACGGCGTCGTTGTGACCTACAACAGCGTTGCGTATTCCAAAGGCTGTGGACGCACCGGGCATCACTATAAGGATGGAATCGCCTTCAAGTTTGAGGATGATCTGTCCGAAACAAAGCTCCGCAGTATTGAATGGACGCCCTCCCGCTCCGGTGAGATCGCCCCTGTCGCCATATTTGAGACGGTGGAGATCGATGGCTGCGCCGTGTCCCGCGCCAGTCTCCACAACCTGTCTTTCATCGAGGATCTGGAGCTGATGCCCGGAAACCGCATTCTGGTCTCCAAGCGAAACATGATCATCCCCCACGTGGAGGAGAATCTGGATCGTGGCGGCTTCGATATGGACAGGCTGGTCATCAAAAACTGTCCCTGCTGCGGCCAGCCCACACGCATCCATGAAAACAACGGCACAAAGACGTTGTTCTGCGACAACCCAGACTGCGCCACCCGGCGGTTAAAACAGTTTGTCCACTTTGTCGGCGAGAAGGCCATGAACATCGAAGGGCTCTCCGAAAATACTCTGGAGAAGCTGATAGGTCGGGGGCTGTTAAAGGATCGTCTGGACATCTACCGACTGGATGAACACCGGGACGTTATACTCGACATTGACGGCTTTGGGGGAAAATCCTGGCAAAAGCTTTGGGAGGCAATTGGGCGTAGTCGTGACACCACCTTTGAGCGGTATCTGATCGCCATGGATATTCCCATGATCGGCAACACAGCCAGTCGCGCGCTTGCCAGGCGTTTTCACAGCAGTCTCGACGAATTTGAGGCGGCTGTCTGCGGCAGCTTTGATTTTACGACCCTCCCCGACTTTGGTGGAACTCTGCATCAGAACATCACCGACTGGTTCAGCCGGGAGGAAAACTGGTATCTGTGGTGGGAGCTTCGCAATTTCGTCACTGTCCGTCCACCGGAGACAGAGGCTGTCGAAGTGTCCGGCGGTAATCCGTTTGCCGGTATGACCATCGTAGTCACCGGCAAGGTGGAGCCATACACCCGGAATGAGATCAACGCGAAAATTGAATCTCTCGGCGCTGTCGCCGGCAGCTCGGTCACGCGAAAGACAAATTACCTTATTTGCGGCGACAACGCCGGAAGCAAGCTCGACAAGGCCAGGGAGCTTGGCGTCCCGGTATTGAAGCCGGCCCAATTTTTTGAAATGGCCGGAATATAAAGAAAGGAGCGCAATATGGCAGATTACAGAAGGTATAAAACCGAAACGCTCAAAAAAATGCTGGACACCACTAAAGCCAGATATTATGCAGAGACAGAAAAGCCCTGTGGAAACTGGGGAGACGGTATGCGCCGTTCCAGGCTGCCGCAAAACAAAGCCTGGGAACGGGCAAAGGACAGGTACGAGGCTATCAGCGCAGAGCTGAATCGGCGTACAACCGAGGACAAGTGCATAAACTGTGTCCACAATGTCGGTGTTGAGGAGATGAATTGCGACCACTATTGCTACGGTGTCGAGGAAATCGCGGATGAGGGCCGGATAGTCGTCCGTTGTGATGACTACAAAAAACGTGCTGACAAAGAGGTGCGTGGCAATGAGTGACAGGATCCTTGTGAAAGTATTTTCCGATGGGGACTTTATCGGATTTAAAACCTTCTCCCGGAAGTGGAAGTCAAGTCCCAGATTTTTGGTTTCACGGCATGAGCTTGATGTCCTTGAGCGCGAGAATTCCGTTATCAGCAAGGATATAAATTCTTTTGCTGTTCTGCGGCGGAATACCGCCGACGGTACTCTGAGTATTGAGTTCTCATGGCTGCGAAGGAGAAGCCATGACCTCTTTGGGCGCAGTGAAGCGGTGACCCTCCCTTATGACAAGCTGGTGGAATTCATATACGCCAGCACTCAGGAAGACGGGCCGAAAACGTGGAGTACGCTCTCTCTCGAAAGGACAGCAGAGCCTGAAATAATATTCAACGACACTGCAGGACTTCGCAAGTGCCTGGAAAACAGGATTGTCAGGAAAAAGCTTTCCCACGCTCTCCGTGACTGCTTCTGCGGCTACGAGCGGGTCATTCTCTATAACGATTTCGTCCCATACTCCTTTTTCTTCCGCACCTTTATTTCAGGAGAACTGTATATCAGTGGAGGACTCATATTCCATAACTGCGGAGACATGTCAAAAGCCTACTACTCCATACATACCTGAAGCTGAGTCGGCCAAATATCCGTTCCAAATCCAGACGACAAAGACCGATATACCTTGTAACTGATGGCAGTAAAAAACAATCACAGCAATACACATTTTAAGCCTGCATTTCCATAAAGGGGATGCAGGCTTTTTCATTATTTATATTAGGATCAATCCATATTCGTGGCTGCCCGCTTTTCGTGCTATGATAGGTTCAATTCTTTCCCAGCTACGAGGTGCCTATGGGTATAATATGTCATGTTGATTATTCCATTACAGCCCCTTGGAAGATTTCTTTTCTTCTTTTTTGGCGTGTAAACGGTCACATTGTCGCAGGTAAGAAACATCTTGCCAAAATACTCCTTGCACTCTCCCACGAACATCCCTGAATCATAGTAAAAATTAAAATCAATGCCGTCTTCCAGTTGGACGATATCCATGTTTATTTCAAAAATATTTGCAATTTCTTTTGCTGTGGAAATCAGGTCATTCACCTTACTGAGACGTTCCGGAATGGGAATATACTCGCTTTCTTCTTTGATTTTTCGGATAAGTTCGTCGCATTCTGCTTGATATTTAAAACGGATACTCTTGGGAAGCATGAAGCGGTGCCAGCGTCCGGCTGATTTGACTTTACTATCATATCTGCACGAATATATGATTTCTCTTGACATTTTTATCCTCCCTGACATTCTGCATAGCTAATGATTTTTTTCTTCTTTGTTAAGGCGTAATCGAGCGTTTTTGCTGCCCCGCCCCAGCTGTAAAGCACATAGGCTACTACCACATCTGCTTCTGACACCATCCACCGGTTTCTCGCCGATATGGCGTACCGCTTAGGCACCTTCTCAATAGGGGGATAAGTCGTGTAGTCGTAGCTGTCAACATCGGTTTTTGCATCAAGATAAGGAAGCACCAGGACAGAAACAATGTTTGGATGACTTTTCTTTGCGTCCCATACCACGGAAGCCGCGGTACGGTCAAAGGAGCCATATCCGCCAAGATAGAACTTAGTTGCCCCCTGATCTATAAGACCTTCTACTGTCATTTCAAGCCAGTGTACTACGTCATAACCAATTGCGTCACTTCCGTGGCCACAAAATGTTACTGTCATAAAAGTCCCCCTGAATCAGTATATCGCATTGTGGATATAATCACAATATTGTCTTGAAGAAATCCGCCCTATAATTAGTTTGATTTATTATGAGCGATTTGGGGTGGCGACGTGATCGATTACAGCCCTCTCTGGGAAACAATGAGACTGCGCAATATAACACAGTACCAGCTTTTGAAATCCGGCATTGACAATAAAACGCTTGATTCCCTGAAGAAAGGAAAAAACATAACAATGCTGACGCTTGAGAAGCTGTGCTCCATAATTGGGTGTACTCCAAATGACATTGTTCGTTTCACGGATTGACCGGCCACATTGGATGGCCGGTTTTTCTGTCTCTGTTGTTGAAAAAGGCGTTTTGCTTCCGTATAACAGGAGTATAAGGAGGAGTGAAAATGCTAATTTCAATCGACCATGGGAACAAACAAATCAAGCTCCTGCGGAGCGAACCCTTTGTATCCGGGCTGCGGGAGAGCGAGGTGCGGCCATACGGAGCGGACGTGCTGAAATACATGGGAAAATACTATCAGATATCTGACCAGCGCATCCCCTATCGCCGGGACAAGACTGAGGATGACAGGTTCTTTATTCTCAGCCTTTTTGGCATCGCCGGGGAAATCGACGCTGCCGGGGCATATTCTTCGGATATGATCCGCATACAGTTGGCAGTCGGACTTCCGCCTGCCCATTACGGAACGCAGCATGAGACGTTCTCCCGGTATTTCACAGGACGCGGTGTCGTCAGCTTCGTCTATCAGGACAAGCCCTACTCGATTTGCATCGACGACGTTGCCTGCTATCCGCAGGCTTACGCGGCGGCAGTGTCCATCCTGCCCACCCTGACCACTATTCCAACAGCCCTGATCGTGGACATCGGAGGATACACCATGGACTATCTGCGGATCAAAAAGGGACGGGGAGACTTGTCACTGTGCGATTCTCTGGAAAGCGGGGTCATAATGCTCTACAACAGGATCATCTCTCAGGTTCGCGCGGCGAGGGATATCCTGCTTACCGAGGAGGACGTTGACGCCATCCTCACAGGAAAATCGATTTTGGGATTTGAGAATGTCACGCCCATAGCGGAGAAATGCGCGCAGGAATTCGTCTCGGACATTCTGAGCACCCTGCGGGAACGGCAGTTGGAGCTTCGGACAGCTCCCGTTATATTCGTTGGCGGCGGCTCCATCGTCCTCAAACGGTATATCGAAGATTCCGGCAAAGTGGCCCATCCCGTGTTTGTAGAGGATATCCGCGCCAACGTCAAAGGGTACGAAACGCTGTACAGGCTCGCGCATAAAAGGTGAACGGTATGAGCGATAAGAAAAAGCCGGGGCGCTTTACCATACAGTTCAACCTGGAGGATCCACAGCAGCTGGCGGTCTCCCGCCTTCTGGAGCAGCAAGGCCGGCGTAAAGCGCAGTTCATCACAAGCGCGGTTCTGTGTTACACACAGGATCGGGAACAGCAGGTCAAAAACGACGACGCGTTGGAGCAAAAGATCCTTTCCGTCATACGGAGCCACCCGGAGATCATGCCGCTCTCAAAAGAGGACGGGGCTGCCCAGTCAGGAATCTCATCCCCAAAACAGCCGGAAAGACCCTGGGACAATTCGGAGGACAATGACACAATGAGAGCTATTGCGGAGACCCTTGCCGGCTTTCAGAGAGGTGAAATGACAGCCTGAGGGGTCTACCGGCACAGAAAATGCTACCTCACAAGCATCAAAGCTATATTGTAATTATAAAATGCTATTTGCTACACGTCAATGACGTGTAGCAAATTATTTAAATTATTTCTCCCTTTGGATAAAATAAACACAAAGATCCAAAGGGTGGTGATTCCTTGGAGGCACAATTTGACAACAGCCAGCGGATGGAGAACCTTTCTTACGCTATTGGATATTACCGCAAAAAGAAGAACCTTTCGCAGGAGCAAATGGCAGAGATGTTGGGGATCAGCCGTCAACATCTATCCGCTGTTGAGGCGCAGGGGGTAAAGCGTGGCCTTTCGCTGGAATTGCTGTTCAATATAGCAACGGTTCTTGAGATCGAACCGTATATGCTTTTGAAGTTTAAGCTGGAGAAATGAGCCTTGGGACTGTATTGCGTAAATACAGAGGAACAGCAACACAAAATACAGAAAAATATTATTGACATGCACTATATATTGTGGTATAGTGACCTTAGCAATTGATTGTTTGTGCGTTCTCCGCTTGAAACGCGGAGCCAGGTCCCAGTGACTTGGGAACGGGGCGGCACCCGGATTGCACACGTTGTTAAGGTTGTACGCAAGTACCGGTCGGACGGACTGCGCTCAGATGGGAGCAGTCTGCCCGGGCCGGTATTTTTTATATAAATCTATTTTTGGCCGAAAGGCAGAGAGGATGATGCCAATAGCGTGTATACCCACGAACCCATGTCCTACTGAGTTAGGACACAGCCGGAGAAAACTTCCGGCAAAATGAAGAGGCATGATACCTCATATCCCGGAATGGGAGTGAGTATCATGCCTCTTTTTTTGTTTAAGAAAAAAGTAAAGGTGGCTCAAAGAAATGAAAGAAAGAAATCCCATTTGGAACAGTGTCGGTCTGTTGATCGGCGTTTTAATCGCAATACTCGCCATCGTGCGTGGACGTTGGCAGCTTCCGCTGCTGATCCTCGCAGTTTCCGTGTGGGCGCTGTGGGTTGTGTACTCGCTTGTCGTCCTTCCCCGGAAAGGTAAAGCCGGCTATAAAAGGCACGGCAAAAAAACTGCCGACATTGACCGGACCATGGCGGAGATGGTTCTACGTCATGTCAACTACCGTATCACGGATCGTCTAAAGACGGCTTACCCCAATGCACGGTGGGAATGGTTGATGCGTGACCCTGCGCTGTTTGTTGTTCAAGGCGGAACGGGGCGTATCCGTGTTTACGGTGTCCCGAAATATGATTACGCCGATATTACGGTGGATCAGAGCGGCAAACTTTCCTGCTCATTTATCAGCATGACGCCGGTAGAACGCTTGGCGGAACAGTCTGAACCGCCCAATCGTCAGGAACAGGATCCCCAGGCATGGTATGACGTCCACGCCGAGAAAATCCTGGAGCAGCTGACGTCCGATTTGAACTCCAGAGGTAATAACAGTCTGCTTCTGAAGGAAGATGGCTCGGTAATTGCTTGCTACGGCGAGGACGAAGGTGAGACAAGGAAAGGCGTTTTATCTCGTCTTCCGCCCAAAGCCAATTGGGGCGCGTTGGCCGAGCTCATAGAACAGGATGGCCTGACGGCTACGGTGCGGGACTCCTGTATTGCGGTCACATGGTAAAAAGCGAGGTGTGCTTGTGAAGAAAGGAATGACGATTCAGGAAACGCTGACTGAGATTATGCGTCAGAGCAACGCCAAGGCCGACTACATGGTAAATCTCAGCAACATGCACCTGGAGACTTGCGACGGAACACCTGTCCTGCGCCTGCTGGATGAAAACGGACTGGATCGAGTGGAACCTCTGGACATTCTGCCTACCGCTCACCGGCAGATCGGTGAATTTCTGAACATTCCCCGGAAGTATTATGACAAGATGCTTCAGGAGAACATCGGCCTTCTTGCCGAGAACGTAAACAGTTGGCTTGGCCGTTCTGAGGGCGAGCGTATGGTTCGCACAATCGACGGCAAGGCAAGGGCGTTTTTAAGCAACCGTTACCGGCGCATCGACAATCTGGATATTGCCCGCATCACCCTTCCCATTATTGAGAAGATGCCCGGCGCCATCTATGAGAGCTGTCAGATTACCGATGACGCCATGTATATCAAGGTAGTCAATCCCAAACTCACTGCAGAGGTGGTTCCCGGCGATGTGGTTCAGGCCGGAGTGGTCATCTCCAACAGCGAGACGGGCCAGGGCGCCGTGAGTATCCAGCCTCTGATTTTCCGCCTTGTCTGCACCAACGGCATGACGGTGAATGAGGCCGGCACCCGCAGAAACCACATTGGCCGGATAAACAGCAGTGATGAGAATTTCCTGCTGTATTCTCAGGCGACTATTGAAGCCGATGACCGTGCGTTCATCATGAAGATCCAGGACACAGTACGAGCCGCGGTGGACGAAGCCCAGTTTGCCAGAGTCCTGGATAAGCTGCGGGAGAGCAAGAGCAAGAAGCTGAATACCACCGATCTCCCCGGCGTGGTCAAGCTGGCAAGCTCCAGTATGGGCATCACGGACGCGGAGAGCGACGGGGTACTCCAGCGGCTCATTGAGGGCACCGACTACACCCTCTACGGCCTTGCCAACGCCGTTACCCGGCACAGCCAGGATGTGGAAAGCTATGACCGCGCCTCCAAGCTGGAGGAGATCGGCTATCAAATCATCACCATGTCGCCGGAGCTTTTCCGGCGCATTAACAATGTAACTCGCATGGCCGCCTGAAGGCTGTGCGGAAATAAAAATACGAGGAGGAAAACACATGAATACTCAGGAAACTAATATGATGCAGTGCCCGCCTTTCGTTCTGCCCGATCTTGAACCGGTGGCAAGCGACTCTGGCTTTACCAAGGAGGAACTGGAAGGAGATATGGACGGCCTCCGGCTGAACTTCCAGCGCGTGAAGATCCCCAGCGGCGGCCAGGTTCAATTCGAGCTCCCCGGCGACGATCCGGACAACCCGGACTACGCCAAGTTCCTGGACGGCGTCATCGTCTACAGCCACAACTCCAACGCCTACTGGCCTGACGGCGATGACTACGACGACAACACACCGCCCGCCTGCCAGTCCACAGACGGTAAGTTGGGCTACGGCACTCCCGGCGGTATCTGCGCCGACTGTCCCATGAACCGTTTTGGCAGCGACAGGAAAGGCACCGGAAAAGGCAAAGCCTGCAAGAACATGCGCGTCCTGTACCTGCTCCGCAGCGGGGACTACATGCCCATCAAGCTCTCCCTCTCTCCCACCAGCATCAAGCCCTACACCGATTTCGTCAATGCCGCATTCATCTCAAGGCGCCGCGGCGTTTGCGGAAGCGTAGTGCGCATCGGCCTGAAGAAAAAGAACAACGGCAAGGATGACTACAGTGTGGCGACCTTCCAGAGACTCTACGACTTCACCGGCGAGGAGCTGTCGCGGGCCAGGGCCTACGCCAACAATTTCAGGCAGCAGATCGAGCTGATCCTTTCCCAGCGTACCGGGGATATCGAGGCGGAGGCCGGCAGCGGTGTGGAGATGGAACGCCCTGCCAAAGTTATGCCCAACAACGCAGGGCACTTTGAAGTTGGCACCATCAACGGCGACGCGGAAGACTTGCCGCTGTAATTCGGATGACCCCCCTGACAGATGAGCAGCGCCAATTTGCGGCGGATAATCACGCTCTCATCTATTCCTTCCTTAATGAGGAGGGCCTTGATGAGCGTGAGTACTATGACATTGCCGCTTTGGGGTATGTATCTGCGGTCAGGCGGTATTTGATGCGGTCAGAACTGCGCCGCTACGCCTTCTCTACCGTTGCGTGGAAATCCATGCGGCGCAGCATTACGGCGTTTTATAAGGCTGAGTCCCGCAGAGTGAAAGCGGAGCAAAGCTATTTGGAATCATCCGCCTTGGAGGATCCCATGGAAGAAATGGAGGCCAGATTGATTTTGCACGACCTGGCCTCTGTTGCCCACAGGGCTCAGTACGAGCTGGCGATCCTGCGTCTGCAGGGGTATTCCATCGCCGATGTGGCCAAAAAGCAAGGCATTTCCCCTAAAAAAGTGCGGAGCCTGCTAAAAAATCTGTATCGAGAATGTTTTCAAAAATATACAAAGAAGGAGGCAAAAATATGATAACCAAGGCCCACAGGACTCTGAGCGGGTCACTGATGCACCCACTTTGCGTTGGCAACTGTGCCTTTATCCGCCACGAATCGGGATATACTCGAACGTCCCGTGTCGTTGCTATCAAAAGCGTGAGCCGGGAGGAAATCTGTTTTGAGACGCAGAACACCCACTACCGGCTTGTACCGGAACCTACAACCGAATGTGCTGACGGCCTCACCGTTATGGGCTTGACGGCCTGAAAGCTCCGGGAGCGCACGAAGGGATTCCCTTTGTGCGCTCCCTTTTTTGAGAGAACATCCAAACGGCGCAAGGCAACGGAGGTAACGACAATGTATACGATTCAAAATATCCGAACAGGTAAATTTCTATTCGGAACAGCGTTCGGTTACGGCGCCGGCTCCAGTAAGCAGAGAACCAGTTTTGAAATGATGGTCACTTACGACAGCCTGTTTTCCGCGAAGGCGGACTTTTTGCACCGGCAATGCGGTCATGATTACCGAATCGTCCGTCTCAAGCCGCCTGAAGTGGATCGCGTCATAATGTACGATACTCCCAGCGGCTATGATACCGGCGTGCGTGAGGAACGATCACGAAAAGCGAAACGGAGGAATAGACAAAAGTGAAAATCACCGATTCTGACGCCCCTAAGGGCGTCATCTGGTACCACGACACCGCCTGCCACAAGTGTGGTACGATGCCGGTCAACTCCTGGGACAAGCGGGTGTCCCGCGCCCTGGGCTACAAGCACATCCACTGCGAAGCCTGCATCGCCAAGGAGTACGACATATCGGTTGACGATCTTCGGGGTGTCATGCAGGAACACTATGGGCTGGTGCCGTGTTCTGGTCTATGAATGAGCTGACCAAGGAGCTTCTGGCGGAGGGTTGGACGTTGGAGAAACACCCGGACTATGTTTATAGAGGCCGTTATGACGAGGGACTTGAGTATAAGTGGGAACACAAGCTCAAGCTCGTCTGGCAGACCGGCTGCGGGCTTTTGGTGGAGGGTCAGACAGTGGCGACTTCCGATGCCTGGTTCATGGGCGTCCAGTACAGCCCGGAGAACGGGAACCCGCTGCTGCGGTGCCCGTACAACAACCGCAAATGCGAACACATTCCGGAGGGGTTCCCGCTCCCCATGTGTCCGTGCCGGCTTACGGATCAGCCCTATGACTACGAAGCCAGCACGGAAAAGGTGTCCGACGGCAGAGCCAAGGCCCGGCGAAAGCAGTACATGGAGATTACGGGCGGACAGTATTGCGCCTGCGTCGTGGACTGCAACGGCTATGAAGGCGGCCAGCTGGAGGTCAAGTATGATGTAGACCGGTGCATACGAACCAGGTGCAAGAATCAATTCTGCTCCATCCGCAAAAAGCCCCATGACCTGACGCCGGTGAATATCTTCTACGACATCCGCCGGACGTGGATAACCAGGGTGGGATTTCTTGAGGAGACGAAAACGGTTATTGAAAAAGGACAGAAGGTGTTTCCAAGGCCCGTGGCACAGACGGACGCGGAGATTTGGCTGAAGGTCAAAAAGGCCGAGTACAACCCGCTGAAGGACCAGACCATTATCAGACCGCATCTGACATGGGAGGATCGGCGGCAGAGGCACTTTTCCGACTACCATAGGACGTGGCCGGGGTACGATTACTTTGAGTTCCACTACCAGGTGGAGAACATACGCATTGAACGGCGTGAGACGCGGGATCTGTTGCAGGACCTGCGGGACGTGGAGGACGGTATCGAGGTGGTCCACGCCTCAGACCTGCAAAAGGCGGCAAAGGCCCAAAAACGGGAACGACTTGCGAAGGCGAGGCAGGCCCGTGAGAGGAGGAAAAGCCGGCAGGATCCGTCCGTTTTATCAACGCAGAAATTTGAACAAATGAGTTTTATGGAAGGAGTGCTTGAAACAAATTATGGAAAATCACAGCAAACTGATGACCCCTCTTTTTGTTGGAGGAATGTTCAATTCTGAAGGTCGCAGAATGTGGGCAGATTTTGAAAAGGAAATTACCGACGGCACTACGACCTACAAGCTTTGGCGGAGCGCCGGGAAGCCGAATGTGGAGTACCCCAGGGCGGAGAACGACAGGTATTATCTCCATGCGGAGGTCAATGGCCGGCTCCTGCCTCTCGGTATGACGGAATGGTTTTTGATTGACCGATGCGGATTCGATGATGCGGTAGTGAAGCTCTACGGCGGCAAGGAAGCCCGCCAGCAGTATTTCAACCGGCTCCGTGATTCTGGGAATGAGGCAGGGATCACGACCGCGCTTGACACCGAGAGAAAGGAAATCGAGCTTTGCGGCAGTGACCCTGCCTGTCAGACGCAATATATCCGAAAGCTGCTTGACGGTCATGTTAGCGCCTATCTCGCTTCGAATGCTGACGGCGGCAAGAGCTTCCCGGACTTCATCGGAGCTCTCATCATGGACGATCTGGCCCGTTGTTCAGAACTGTCCGCCGTTTACAAGTCTTTGCGTGCAAAGGAGCGCGAGGAGTTTGTGGCCCGCGAGGCGGCAAAGGCAAAGGAATACGCTGACAGCGAAAACGAAAAACTGGAGCAAACGGTTTCGGATGCCGTCCAGATCATTAAAAGCGGTGGAATACTGGATAATAAAAAGGTCGTTTATTATGAGACTCCAAACTGCGGCAAATCCTGCTCTCTCATCAATTACCTGATGCGCCGCTACAATGTGAAGGTTCCTCTTCGGACACAGGGATGGATCGAGACAAGGCTTACTGGTGTCAGGATCGAAAACGGCGAAAGTAAAGAGCTGTGGTACCGCCGTACAAAAAACGGGCGAGGGTCACAATTGTTCTTCCAATGTATGAATGATTTGATCCACACTGTCACCGCATGATTGCCGGAGGACGAAAAATGGAAATAGGTAATCAATTAAAATCGGAAAAAACGGCAAGCGGAACGTACACAGTGACGATTGAGGAGCACATATCCGGCGAATTCCATGTAATGGCAGGGGACATTTTTCAAGCTTTGGAACTTGCTGAGAAGAAATACAGGCAAGATGAGTTTGTCGTTCTTCCTTCTCCTCCCACAGCACGGCTCATTATGGCCGAGAATGACGAGACTGGAGATGCGACCGAATGGAAGGAGTTTTGATTGAACGCGCATTATATAACCCCCGTGGTCGGTCAAGTATACGCAAACCGCAACGGCGGTGAGTTTCAATGTATTGGCGATACCTCCTACTTTGACAGCCTGGGAAATCTCAAAATGATCGTTCCTCAGGAGCACTGCGGCTTATTTGAGCGGGTTTCAGACGGTTGGAGGCTTTTCGCCCATGGTGTCCTGCAGTACGAGGACGGTACTGTTGAGTGGAATTACTCTACCAACGGACATTACGCCAACTGATAGTCAGGGAAACGCCGTAAAACTGACATTTTTTAAGACAAGCCCGGAGAAGTCGTCTGCCTGCGCAGATCTGTTCTCCGGGCAATCATAATAAGGAGAGTCGAAATGGATTTACTGAATAAATTTGACGCGGTGACGATTTGCGCGTCTACACTCATTTCGGAGACTGACCGTGAGTTCTGCAAAAAGGAGCAGGATCTGTACAGCGATGCCGTGGAGGGCTTCTATCAAATCGCTTCTCTCTGGATGGACATGCGCACCCATCAGAAATCCGCCCGTTTACCGGAAGAACGTGACGAATGTTGGAAGCAGAAATACCTGGTCTCCCGCTGGTGGGACGAAATATACTTGCGTGACATGATGAATCACATTTTTTCGATCCACCACAAATTTATATCTATTATCGTCACATATCTGAATAGTACGTACTTTCTATCCCTGGACAGCGCAATTCTTGCGGGTGAACTCCTTCCGGAGCAACCGCTGCCGGACTATGAAAATGATGAGGTGGACTGGTCCGCTTACCCGCCATTTATTTTGAAATACGATGACATCATCAAACAGATTCTGAAGCAATTCGACGGCAGGACGTTTGAAGAGCAGGCCATCTATGAGTTGTTGGACGGCTGCCACAAGGCGGTTTGGGACAGGCGAGCGCATAGCGCGAAGTTTGAGCAGAAAAAGAATATCGTAAAAATTCTGTATGGTGCCTGCAGATACGGTTACTACAACGGGTATGAACAGTGGCATGTAGAGAGGGATATGAAATATGTTCTCAAGGGCCTTGCTCGCTTTGAGACGGATGCCCTCGGTACATATCCGAATGGAATAAACTCTCTCATATCGGATACTGTACGCCTATGGTACGACCTATGGGAATTTGAAGACTGTCTGAAGTTTGATCGGATACGTCTTTTCAAGAACGGGCGCATGGACATCCGCTTTACCAGCGAGGAATACGCTCGGCAATTTGTCGATGAATACTTTGGTACGATGGATTAAGGAGAAAATATGGCATACAAAGATTATAAAACGCCAATTCCATTGGAGCGGCGCGATGAGCTGAACAGAAAAGTGATATATCTCATAGACAGCGGTCAGGTGGAGGCATCCGGAATCACACGGGAGGACGTTTATAATGCTTACACCGGTATTGGCGGACTGCACGGCCTGAAACGCGAGGATTTTGCCAATTATCACGAGTACAGCGAACACAAGAAGAAATTTGAGAACGGGCAATTTTTTACTCCGTCCCAAATCTGCGAGCTGGTGATGACCTGCTTGCGTCCTGGCGAACATGATCTTGTCGCGGATCTCACTTGCGGTATGGGGAACTTTTTCAACTATGCACCTGTGACGGCCAATGTTTATGGTTGTGAGCTGGATGTGAACGCATGGAAGGTCGCCCACTTTCTCTACCCGGAGGCAAATCTGGAGCAATGCGACATTCGGTCCTATAAACCGGAAATTCGTTTCGATTATGTGGTGGGCAACCCACCCTTCAATCTGCGCTGGTGGATCGGTGAGGGGAACGAGATGACCTCACAGCTCTATTACTGTTACAAAGCCGCGGAGCTTATGAAGCCGCTGGGGATCATGGCCCTGGTGGTGCCTCAGTCCTTTCTGGCGGATGATTTTCTTGACAAAACACAGATCCGTGGGATGGAGCAGCGATTCCGGTTTTTAGGGCAGCTGAATCTGTCGGACAATGCTTTTTCCGCCCTTGGTGTCAGGGAAATGCCCACCAAATTGCAGTTTTGGCAGAGGCGCAGTGAGGAGGACGGAACCTCCGAATGGCGGTATACGACCGATGGTCTTGAGCCTGTCCCCTCCGAATTTGACATTGACAAGACGGCGCAACGTATTTACGATTCAATCCTGATGCTTCCCAAGGCGGATCTTGAGAAGAACAAGTCCAGGGTTATGCTGGAGCTTGCCCGTACATACAGCGCATCTCAGGGCTTCGCTTATGAGACGCAAAAGCTTCTCTACCAAATCAAGGCACACCCCGCTACCCGCAACCAATACGCCAGGTGCTGCGAGTATCTGCACCGTTTTTTCACCCAGAAGATGCCGGAGGGCATGGACTATAAGGAATGGGACAAGGTCAAGCTGACCGAGGCCAAGGTGTTGGTTTACCTGCGCCGCGCACTTCAAAAGCAGAACAAGAAGCCGGAGCGGGACTTGATAGCCCTGGTCAAGCGGGACGACAGCTTCGTATACAAGGCATACAGCGCTAAAATGCGCCGAAAGCTGACCGGAGATATGCAGACGCCCGTCCCCGTCTACCGTGCGGTTTTGGACAACGAGCCGGAGAAGTTTCCCAGCTTTGAGCGTCTGCTGCGACGGAAGCACCGGGAGTATGAGGTCCAGAGCCAGCCGTTCAGTGAGATGGCAGAGGATCCGAAAATTGGTCAGTGGCTGAGGGACTTCAAGCTTTGGGACGCTGAGAACGAGGAATATATCTATCTCAACGACATACAGCGCCACGACATTAACCTCATGCTTCAAAAACGGTACGGGATGCTCCAATGGGAGCAGGGCAGCGGAAAGACGCTGGCCGCTATCGCCATGGGGTTGTATCGGATGGAAAAGCGGGGTATTCACTCCACATGGGTCGTCTCCTCGGCCATCTCCATCCGCAACAACTGGGACGTGGTGCTGCCGAACTACGGACTCTCCTACGTGTTCCTTGAGCGCATCGAGGACCTGAAACGCATAAAAGCCGGTGACTTTGTGCTGGTGACACTCAATAAGCTCTGCATTCTCCAGAGACAAATCAATAATTGGGTCAAGCGCCACGGTCAGAAGATCATGCTGGCGTTGGATGAGAGCGACGAAATATCCAACCCGACGTCTAAACGCGCCAAGAGTACGCTGTCCTGCTTCCGAAAGTGCAAAATGAAGCTTCTGACAACAGGTACCAGCACCCGGAACAACATCTCTGAGTTCGCGCCCCAGCTGGAGCTTTTGTATAACAACTCTGTCAACATGATCAGCTGGAGCCGGTATGCCTATTCCTACAGCAGGGAGGACAATGAGATGAGGTGCGATATAAACCGTTATTACGGTTACCCCATCCCGGCTTACAAGAAGGGATACTCGCTGTTTTCCTCATGTCATCTGCCGGAGAAACCCACGGTGTTCGGCATAGGGGAACGCACCCAGGACATCTATAACGCCGACGCGCTGAATGACATTTTGGGTAAGACGGTCATCACGCGCACCTTTGAGGAGGTTACGGGGAAGGAGATCCGCCGTGTCCATCAGGTGCCGTTGACCTTTACCGCCGAAGAGCGTGCCGTCTACGACGTTGTGATGAAGGAATTTGAGAGGATCCAGCGCACCTATTTCGCGTCCACCGGCAACTCCCGAAAGGATGCCATGATGAAGCTCGTACAGCAGATCACGCTGATGCTCAGGGTCGCGGCGGCACCCAACACACTACGGGAGTATACAGGCGAAACACCGCTGAAAATCATGACAGCCGTGGAGATGGCGTCCCAATGGGATGATGAGATCGTCGCCATCGGCGTCCGTCACCAAAGCGTATTGGACGCCTACGCCGCCGCGTTTCGGGAATACCTCCCCGGACGTCCGCTCTTCACCGTCACAGGCTCCACCAAGACCTTCGCCCAACGCCGTGCCCTGCGCAAAACTCTGCGGGAAAGCGGAAACGGCATTTTGCTCTGTACCCAGCAGAGTCTTCCCTCCAGCGTGAATTTTGAGTACGTCAACAAAATTATGATCCCGGAGATGCACTACAACAACTCCGGGATGAGCCAATTCTACATGCGCTTCATTCGCTACACCTCAACCGAATACAAGGACATCTACTTTCTCAACTACACCGGAAGCTTGGAATCCAACCTTCTCCAAATGGTACTTGCTAAAGAGAAGATCAACCTCTTTATGAAGGGGCAGGATACCGATCTTGACGAGATCTACGAGAGGTTCGGTGTTGATTACAACATCCTCTCCCTCCTGATGCGCCGTGAGGAGGACGATGAAGGCCGCTTCCACATCCGCTGGGGCGAGCAGAAAATCGCGTAGTGTAAAAAACAGATAATAAAATATGGGCTGTGAAGAGAAACCATTTCAGGTTCCTTTTTACAGCCCTTTTTGAGCCTTTCTCGTCAAAATGACAGATAGGCTAATAAAATTAGGGAAATACGGATCCCGAAATCTCTTTGTAGTTAATCGGAATCCGCAGCTGTTCTTATGCTCTTTCCATGATTCCTTTTACGGTTCCGGCAATCCCATCGGCGGTAAGGCCGTAGTAATCAAATACCTCCCGGCTGGTTCCTGTGATGACAGGGGCATCGGGGAGAGAGAGGTTTTTAACAAAGCGGGGGCAATGCTCCCCTATTTGCTGGGCCACCATGGAGCCGAGGCCGCCGGTGGGGGCGTGCTCCTCCACGGTGACGATTAGCTTGGCGCTGCTTGCGTATTTCAAAAGCGTCTCGGTGTCCAGTGGTTTTACGCAGTACATATCGAGGACGGTACAGCTTATCCCCTCCCCCGCTAAAAGCTCCGCAGCGTCAAGGGCGGGGCGCACCATCTCGCCGCAGGCGACCAAAAGCACGTCCGTACCCTCTCTCAGAACCGTCGCCCGATTCATCTCAAAGGGGTAGTTTTCTTCGGTGTAGACGTCCTCCACGGGGTTCCGGCCCACCCGGATGTAGGCGCCCTTTTGATCCTGCAAAAGCGCCTCCATGAGCTTTTTCGTCTGGTGCCGGTCTGAGGGAAGATAGACGCGCATGTTGGGGATGGCGGCCATTGCGGCGATGTCCTGGGCGGAGTGGTGGCTCATGCCCAATGCCCCGTAGCTGACACCGCCGGATATGCCGATGAGCTTCACATTGGTGCCCGAGTAGGCCACGTCCACCTTGCTCTGCTCATAGCTTCTGGTGGATAGGAAGGAAGCTGGAGAGAAGGCGTAGGGCTTCTTCCCGCAGGAGGCCAGCCCCGCCGCGATGCCGACTAAGTCCTGCTCGGCGATACCCACCTCCACGGACTGCTCTGGGAAGGCCTCAAAAAACGGCGTCATGGAGGCAGAGCCGCGGGAGTCGGAGCACAGGGCCACGATGTCCCGATCATATTTGGCGTGTTCCATCAGTGTCTCGCAGATGGCCTGCCGGTTGGGGATCTTATTGGGCATGTTGAGCCGCCTCCTTTCCCCGTAAAAAGTCCGCCTTGATTTGCTCGTATTCCTCCGTCGTGGGAACCTTGTGGTGCCAGCCGGCCTTATTTTCCATGACGGGAGAGCCGTATCCCTTGACGGAGTTTGAGACGATCACCGTGGGCTTGCCCTTCACTGTTTTTGCCGTCTCAAAGGCCGTGTCAAGAGCGTCGATGCTTGTGCCGTCCACGCTCAGCACATTCCACCCGAAGGCCGCCCAGCGCTCCTCCAGTGGGTTCTCCGGCATCACGTCCTCGGTGGAGCCGGAGATTTGAAGGCGGTTGCGGTCAATGACGGCGCAGAGGTTATCAAGGCCAAACTTTGCAGCCGCCATAGCCGCCTCCCAGACGGAACCCTCCGCCAGCTCCCCGTCGCCCATGATCGTGTAAACGCGGTAATCCCTCTTGTCCATCTTTCCCGCCAGGGCCATCCCCACGCAAACGGGAAGGCCGTGGCCGAGAGAACCGGAGTTCATCTCAATTCCGGGCAGAACGTTGTGGGGGTGGCCTATGTAGGGGGAGCCCAGCTTGTTAAAGCGGGCCTTCACGTCCTCAAGATTCAGAAATCCACAGTCACAGAGAACGGCGTAGTACGCCTCCATGGAGTGGCCCTTGGATAGAACAAAGCGGTCACGGTTCGGGTCGTCCACCGTCTCAGGCGTTACACGCAGATGCTTTTTGTAGAGCAGGAGCAGCGGCGCTAAGACGCTCATATCCCCGCCGATATGTCCGCCACCGCCCGCCATCACAATGTCCAAAATATCCAGCCGCAGATCCCAGCTGTGAATTGTCAGTTCCCGGTTGTCCATGTCACTCGCCTCTTAAATATGCCTTTACGTCCTCCTCGATGGAGTCGTAGAGGTCGGGCTTGATGTCCATATATTTGCACGCCTCGTAGAGCACCGGCACCACGTCCTTGTGGATACCGACGCAGTGGTGGATGTACGGCCCCTCCACGATCTTAGCCTCCAGCCGCTTGATGTTCTGGACCTCCACCCATAGGTAGGTGCCCATTCCCTTGGGGCCGTCCACGCCGTGGGCGTTGCCCAGCAGGAGGCTATACTCCCCGTTGTCCCCGTCAAAGCGGGCCAGGGTAAGCTCTCCGTGCTTTGCCTCAGCGGTGATGGCACCGGGATAGTCGAAGGCCAGAGGGTAGGTGATACAGGGCCGGCACCCCGCCACACTGAGGGGCCAGGGGCCGCAGTGCTGGAGAAGCTCTCCGTTTTCAAGATCCGGGTGTCGGATGGTCCAGTCGGCGAAGAAGCTCCGGCGTCCCTCCAGATCGGCGGCCTCCACCAAAAGCGCCGTTATCGCGCCGTGGATGTCCGTCTCGCAGACGATGGGGATACCCTTATCGTTCAAGATCGCATTGGCGGCGCAGGGCATGATGCCAAGCTCGTCCTGGAGAGCGTTCCAGCATTGAATGGCGCCGGCGTTGCAGTGGTACTTTTTGATAAGTCGCTCCATAGCCACGGCGAGGCCCGCCACATTGGTGAGCTGCTCGTCGGTGACGCTTATGTCCATGTGCTCCCGGCAGTAGGCGATGGTCTGCTGTACCTCGTCCCCGTCGGCGATAGCCCGCTTCACCTCGGCGGTAAGCTCCGGCAGGGGCACCGGGGAGAGTTGGATATTGAAACGCTCCAAAAGCTCGCCCTCGTTGCACATGGTGGACCAGAAATCAAAGGGGCGGGGACCGAGCTGGAGAATACGGATATTCCTGAATGTCTTCACCACGTTGCATACCGCCAAAAAGTCCCGCACGCCCCGTTCAAAGGCGGGATCACTGAGGCGGCAGTTGGTGAGATACGTAAACGGCACCCGGAACCTGCGCAAAACCTTGCCGGTTGCAAAAAGGCCGCACTGGGTATCCCGAAGGCGGACGCCGTTAGGCTCCGGCCGCTCGTCCAAAGGGCCCCACAGCAGTACCGGTACGCCAAGATCCCTGGCAAGGCGGGCGCAGACGTACTCCGTGCCGAAGTTGCAGTGGGCAAGGAGGATACCGTCCACCTTCTCCGCCCGGAACTTCTCCAAAACCTTCAGACGGTCGTTCTCATCGAAGAGAAGCCCCTCATCGTTTATGTCGTCGATGTCCACAAAATCGACACCAATCTCCCGGAGGCGGTCAGCGGTGAGATCCCGGTATTTGAGGGCATCCGGGGCACTGAAAATGCTTCTGCGGGTGGGCGCGTAGCCAAGCTTGATAGTTGCCATGTTCAATTCCTCCCTATCGTTTTATTTACGGCGTTTTTCCAGCCGCTGTATTTCTTCTTGCGCTCCGCCTCCGTCATGCGGGGCTCATAGATCTCCCGGACGGCGATGCGCTCCAGAAGCTCCTCGGAGAACATTCCCGCGCCCATGCCCGCCATAGCCGCCGCACCGAAGGCGGACAGCTCCGCGTTTACCGGCACCCGAAGCCTCACACCGGCAATGTCGCTCTGAAACCGCATGAGATAACGGTTTGCCGTGGGGCCGCCGTCCACCCGCAATTCGGAAAGTGTAATGCCTGCGTCGCGCTCCATGGCACGAAGTATGTCCGTCACCTGAAAGGCGATGCACTCTAAGGCCGCCTTGACAATCTCGCGCTTTCCCGTGAGGCGGGACATTCCGGTAAGAGACGCCCTTGCCGCGTCGTCCCAGTAGGGCGCCCCGAGACCGGTGAAGGCCGGGACGAGGTAGGTGGTGTCCTCGAGATTTGCCTCTTCCGCAAGCTTTTCCGTCTCAGCGGCGTTTTCGATGAGGCCAAGATCGTCCTTGAGCCAGGTGATAACGGCACCCGTGTAGTTTAAGTTTCCCTCCAGCACATAGCTCACCGCGCCGCCTCTGCCCCAGGCCAGGGACGTGACAAGGCCGCTGGCGCTGTCGATAGGTCTATTTCCCACGTTCATCATGACGGAGGAGCCCGTACCGTAGGTGGCCTTTGCCATTCCGGGCCGGACACAACCCTGGCCGAAAAGCGCGGCGTGGGAGTCGCCCATCATGGCCAAAACAGGCACGGGGCGGTCAAAATATCCCTCCAGAGTCGTCGCACCGAAGTCCCCGTCAGAGCTTTCCACCTGTGGCAAAGCCTCCAGAGGAACGCCGAAGGCCCGGCAGAGCTCCGCATCCCAGGAAAGCTCACGAATGTTGAAAAGCTGTGTCCGGGAGGCGTTGGAATAGTCTGTTTTGAACACCTGCCCGCTGGTGAGCTTATAGACGAGAAAAGCATCCACCGTGCCAAGGCAAAGGCGGCCCGCTTTTGCAAGCTCCCCGGCCCCTGTGTGCCGCAGAAGCCACGCCGCCTTTGCCGCCGGGAAGTACGGGGAGAGCGGTATGCCGGTCTTTTGCCGGACCTGGTCGCGAAAGCCCTCGTCCGTCAGCGCGTCGGTGATTTCTCTGCCCCTGGCGCACTGCCAGACCACCGCGTGGGCGGCGGGCTTCCCTGTTTTCCTGTCCCAGGCAAGTGTCGTCTCCCGCTGGTTGGAGATACCGATGGCGGCCACGGCGCTCTTATCGATCCTCGCCTCCTCCACCACCCGTCGGATGAGCTTCACGCAGTTTTCAAAAATCTCCTCCCCGTCGTGGGAAACCCAGCCTTCGGGACTTATAGGCTGTCTATGGGGGGCATAGGCTCTCGCAACGATTCTCCCCTCGGTATCGAGCAAAACAGCCTTCGTCCCCTGGGTGCTTTGGTCAAGACCGGCCACATACGTTTCCGCCATACGCACACTCCTTTCTCTTTTATCATAAGGCATGAAGAGCTAAAATTATATAAATAATTTAGTGAATGTTGACTAAATTCACTAAATTTGTTATACTGACCTCACAGGGAGGCGATTTTATGGCGGGAGCGTCCATATCCGCAAAGGAACTGGCGCGTAAGCTCGGGATTTCCGAGGCGGCGGTCTCTTTAGCGCTCAATAATAAGCCCGGCGTCAGCACCTCCACCCGCATGAGAGTCTTGGCGGCGGCGAAGGAATTTGGCTACGATTTTACCCGTAAGGCCATTGCCTCCGCGACATACGGGACGATCTGCTTTGCCGTATACAAAAAAAGCGGGGCTGTCGTCGCCGACACCCCCTTCTTTGCCACGCTGGCGGACGGAATAAGCCTTACGTGCAAAAGGCAAAGCTATGACTATGTTATCCGCTATCTCTACGAGGACGAGAGGTTAGACGGTGAGATATACTCTCTGGATCAGGGCGGGTTTGCCGGCATCATACTCCTTGCCACTGAGATGGATCTTCCGTCGGTGAAGCGGTTTTCCGGCCTTCGCACGCCGCTTGTGCTCTTGGACTCCTATTTTGAGACGTTGGAGCGCGACTGCATCCTCATCAACAACATCCAGGGCGCTTTTGTGGCCACGGACTATCTCATTATGAAGCGCCGCACCCAGCCCGGGTACCTCCACTCGTCCTATTCCATCAACAACTTTGAGGAGCGGGCGGACGGGTTTTATAAGGCAATCCGTAAAAACGGCCTCTCCTCCTCAAAATCTGTCGTCCACAGACTCACCCCCTCCCAGGAGGGAGCCTACGAGGACATGCGGGAGCTTCTGGCCGCCGGGGAGGAGCCGGCGAACTGCTATTTCGCCGACAACGACATCATCGCCATCGGAGCGGCCCGCGCTCTTAAGGAGGCGGGTTACAGCATCCCGAAGGACATTGCTGTTATCGGCTTTGACGATCTGCCGCTGTGCGAGGTCTTTGATCCTCCCCTGACCACCGTCCATATCCCCATCGCCGTCATGGGCGAAGCCGCCGTCAATCGCTTAATTGACATTATCGAGCGCGGCCCGCTCCACCCGGTAAAAATTGAGATCAACACTGTTTTGAAAAAGAGAAAAAGCGTATAGAACCTTCCCAATAAGATGATTCACGCTTTCCGCATGGCTCTGTATTCGCCGGGGGTGTAGCCGTGCCGGGCGTGGAAGAGCTTGTAGAAGTGGGATAGGTTGGTAAAGGACAGCTCGGACGCGATCTCGCTCACGGATTTATTGGTAGAGATAAGCTCCCGGGCGGCCCAGTCCATGGAGAAGGTCATACTGTACTCAAAAAGGCTCCTGCCTGTGTGGCGTTTTACGATGCGGCCCAGGTAGGAGCCGTTGTAGTTCAGCATCTCCGCCAGCTCCCGGTTGCTTACCCGTCCGTGGCGCTCGGAGAGGATGCGGTCGATGCGGGCAAAGAGAAGTGCGTCCATGCCGCTGCGGGCGGTCACATGCTCCGCCACATAGTAGTCCGCATTTCCCAGTATATCCGTAAAGCGTACAAAGAGTTCCGCAAGCCGGAAGGATGTGCCGGTTGACGGCAAAATCAGGGCGCGGAGAAGCTCTTCAAAAATCTGATGGACCAGCGCGACCTGTTCGTTTTGGGTGATTTTCGGGACAAAATCCAGAAAATCTCCGGGACTGTGGCCGGAGACCGTCAAATTCTCACGGAAAAATCGGAAAATGAGATTGTCCAGAAAACGAGCCTCTCCCGGAAACAGCAAAGAGTCGCCGCAGCCCATGAGATGCGCCACATACTCCCGCGTCACGGAGAGAAAGACGCAGGTGAAGCCGGTGGAGACATCCTCGGTGTGGAGGGTGTCCCAATTCATGAGACAGCAGCTCCCGGCGGGGTAGTAGTAGCGCTTTCCCTCCACCAGCTGGTACATGCTCCCCTCCAGCACATAGGTGAACTCGAAGGAGTTGTGCCGGTGCTGGCTGTCCTCCGTGCGCCCGTGGCCCAAGTAATCCGGCGGGAGGATTACCTGCTCTGAGGGGGTGTAAACAGAAATCGCCGTACTCTCAGGGCTCGCGGCATCCGCGCGCATGAGCATTAAAAAGAAGGGGCAGAGGGACTCCTGATAGAAGCAGTCCCGCTCCCCGGAGGGGCGAAAAGCCAGAATGTCCCGAAGATCCGTAAATTTCGCAAGCCTGTCCGCGGTCCGCTCGTCCATAACTGTCACCTCCCGTAAAGAATATCATATCCGGCCCATAAGTTCAAGCAGAAGCGGGGAAATTTCATGGATGATCCATAAGTAAAATCGAAATATGTTATAAACAAGTCCCGCAAAGTCGGCTCCTGACATTTCCGAGCGCACCCGCGTGCGGTACAATATCCTCATCAAATCAAATTGGGAGGAGTACTGATATGAAAAAAATGACATTTGCGCTGTGCTTCTGCAACCGGGGCTTTATGCCCGGGGAACTCATCTATGGCGCCCG
>CANQBA010000023.1 GCA_947589545.1 uncultured Oscillospiraceae bacterium
TGGGGGTGCAGGGAGCGCAGAAGAGCTTAATGAGGTCTTTACCCTCCCGGAGCTTCTGCCGGTCAAGGCCGAGGACGGCTCCGACGCCTTCCAGCGAGAGGGGCAGGCCCATGTATGCCGACCAAATCATCGTGCAGCGCCAGGAGCCGGGATCGAGGTATTCCCCGGCAGGATAGCCGAGCAGCCGGGAGAGACACACGCGCTCGAACTGCGCGTTGAATGCCCACTTGGTGACAGCTTCATCCTCCAGCGCGGCAATGATTTCTTGGGGCAGAGCCTCGCCGGAGGCCAGATCGACCACACGCACAGGTTCTCCGTCAGCGGAGTAGCCGAACAGAAGCACCTCGAAGTCCGGGGATTCCGCATAGCGGTAGACTCCGCTTTTGGCAAGATTCACGCTGCTGTAGGTTTCCAAATCGCAACTGAGTGATTTTATTTGAGCCACCAGTATATCCTCCCATGCTTGATTGCGCTGATGACAGATTGCGAAATGCGGAACATTTGTGAGAGTTCAGTTCCCTTGATCCCGCAATATAGCCCAAATCTTATCGACTCAACGTCATCTGTTGTCAGCTTTCTCCATTTGCCGCCTTGACGATAGACATCAAGAATATTTTGCGTGCGAGTTCCATAGCGCAGATTATCTAACCTGTTATCCTGCGGATCTCCGTTTTTATGAAGGACCTCCATCCCAGGGGGAGGAGCCCCAACAAACGTCCTCATAACAAGTTGGTGAACAGGCTGTCCAGATGTCCCTTTTCGCAGGATGACCGACAAATGACCACTTTTGCAATACGATCCAGGCCGTAAAATGCGCTCCGGGACAGTACGCAGAAATTCCTTTCCCGTATATGGGTTTTGTCCGCGTACCTTGCGCGCAAGACTTTTGATGCGCCCCATTGTGCTTGCTTGGTATTCCCCTTCATAGCCGGGGATGTCCTTCCAGATCTCCATAGTGCCTCCTTCAAAACGGATGAGGGTGGCAGAGAGCGATCCCCGCCACCCTGGCATCCGCTTACTCCTTACCGGCCTGCTTTTCGGCTTTGCGGTTCTTGACCTTCCTGCGAATGAACGACACCAGCTCACAAATCCAGTAGGTCCATCCGCCCGCTCCGGCAATGATGATGAAGATGAAGGCGGTGCAGACCACAACCTCTTTCATGAACTCATAGGTCAACATAGCTGCACCCTCCTCAAGACAGGAAGTCATCGTCCAAGTCGGTGGCGAAGTCATCCGCAGCGGAGGTCTTGCCGCCGAGGGGCTCACCGTCACGGACCTTCTGGATGTTGCCCAGGCCGCAGGCGATACCCTTGTTGCCATTGGTGTTGAAAGCATAGAAGTTGATGCTCACACGGGCGTAGCAGCCGGAGTAGACCTCGGAGCGGTCCAGGATGGGCTGAACGGCGCGATCCACGATCTGCGGCGCGGTGGTGCTGTTGGCGTTGACGAAGTAGCTGCCCTTGTACGCCTCGTCCTCCCGCTCCAGATCGCCGTCCCGGAGGGGCAGCTTCAGAGCGGCCTTGTTGGGAACCTTGCCGCCGAACTTGGCGGCGCCGGCTTCGATGGCGTTGGCGATGGCGGCGTTGATGTCCGCGATGGTCTTGGTGTCGCTCTTGGGGATGATGAGGGACACGCTGTACTTGGGCTTGCTGCCGTTGATGGAGGCAGGCTCCCACACGTTGGCGTAACTGAGCCGGACAACGCCGGTGACGACCTTGGTCGAGTTATTCTTCTTAGTCATGGTTACAGTTCTCCTTTGATTTCAGTAAAGTCATGGATGGCGCCGGTGCTGGTGATGGACGGTCGCTTGTCCGACGCCGGGACGAGCGTGGGCTTGCCCTTGGGCTTCTCGACCAGACCGCCGAGGACATCGGCAAAGGTCTTCTTGCCCATGAGCTTCTCCATCTCGGTGATGGGGATGAGGGTCTTCTTGAAGATGTCGCGGTATCCCGCGGCGGTAGCTGCCTGGACAACGGCGTCCTCGTCTGTGTAACGGCGGTTGGTACGGCTCTCCACCAGCTTGAAACCGCGCCACTCTTTGCCGTGGTTGATGGCCGCGTCCTGTGCGTAGGCGGTGATCTCATTCGCCCATTTGGTGAGGTCATCCAGTTTGCCGAGGATGTCCTCAATCTCCTCATCGGAGAGGAGGGGCGGCTGGGCAAACTCGAATCGGGCCAGCTCCAGCTTGGCCTCGGCCCTGGCGCGGCACTTGACCGCCGCCTTACAGAACTGGCACCAGGAGCCGGGGGTGTATTCACCCTCGCCCTTGTAGGCCAAGTCTGCCTTGGGCTTGAGAGTGTTTTCGGCCCACTCCTTCAAATCGGAAACGGTAATCGTCCAGGTGGACACGTTCTCGCGCCGGGGCTGGTAGATGGTCATCGCCACTTCATCAATGTCGTAGAGGCAGTCGAAGATGCGGAGGGCGCCGAGGGCATACAGCATCATCTGCGGATTCTGATAGGCATCGACCAGAACGCCCTGTCCGTACTTGAAGTCAATGACGTGCAGGAGCTTGTCCGCCACAATGAGGCAGTCGCCGGTTCCAAAGCCGTCCGGGACGTAGCAGGAGAAGTCCAGCCGCTGCTCGATCAGCACTTGCGGGTCTGCACAGATCTGTCTGGCCTCGGCAAGCTGCTCCATTACGAACTGGACGTAGCCGTCCGTGTACTCGTCCATCTCGTCACAGTCGTACTGGCTGATGGGCTTCTTGCTGCGGAGCTTCAGGGCACGGCGCAGCTTATGCTCCGCCAGCGCATGGGCGGCGGTGCCTTCGGCTGCGGCCTCGGAGCCGCTGTCCTCAAACTCCAGCTCCAACCGGGCAGAAGGGTTACAGTTGAGCCATCTGTGGCTGGAGCTGGCTGAGAGGACCGCATGGGCTTTAGGTGGCATTTCCCAGCACCTCCGCATCCTTCATCAGCGCCGGATAGTGCTTGGGATCGATGCCGGAGAGCTTGTCCGCTCCATATTTCCGGAGCAGCTCCCGCACCTCTGCGGTGTATCCCTCGCGGGATTTCTGGCCGAGGAAAGCACGGACTGCCTCCAGCGGGATCGGCTTCTCCTCCGGCTCGGCGGAGGTGGGAACCTGGGTAGCGGTGGTCGGCTCGATGTCCTCCGGCGCATCGCTTTGCATCATGGCGTCCGCCACGGCCTGGACGCTGTCCTCCAGAGAGCGGAGGTCTTGCACCACATCCAAGAGGAGCTTGACCTTACTCACTGCCGCCACCTCCCTCCGGCACCTCCGTGATGGACACCGTTTCCACCGTGCCGCCGGGGACCAGAACCATCACGCTGCGGAGAGGACCGAAGAGCCGGTTCAGCAGCTTCTCCCGGAACTTGAACTTCCGGCAGGCGATGATGCCGTCCGTGGGAGGGCGCTTGGAAACACTGATCTTGAGGTTGTGCTTCACGCTTTTACATCCTTTCCGAAGGGCTGTATCGTGTCACCCTTCGAAATACGTCCTTGGGAGAGGGGGTCACTTAACCTTTTTCAGAAACTTTTTTGAATTTATCGGGTACGTCAATGCCGGAAAGCAAAAAAAAGAGCGCCTGCCGAAGCAGACGCTCAACTTAACCAGCCTATTCAGTTAGTCGCATAATCAAATTCGGAAAAACATATCCCGTGCATAGTCTTTGATGTCGTTGGGATTTACCATGTTATACTTCTTTTTTATGGTTTCAAAGTATTCTCCGATAATAGACTTCTCGATTATCCTGTCCGAAGGAGCCGAAATAGGCAACTCTCCCCGTGTGATAAGCCAAGGAGCCTCGTTGTGAGTGAAGCGTTCCAGAATTTTGCCGCTATAGCAGCAAATATTGTGGATCACACTATCACAGACCGCCTTCTCGCCGGAAGAGAAATTCTCGGAATCAAATGCTGATGCCTTACCGATAGGGTCAAAGCGATAATCCCGATATCGAAAATAAATGTCCCGGTACACCGGCCCGTGTACCCATGCCTCGCAATCTTCTGTAAAAAGGAATGTTTTATAGAAAGCATAGAAGAACCCTTGAATATAGTAAAGGGCTTTCTGAAGTGCAAGAGGCGTAATATCTTCACACTGGTTCAACAGATAACGTATCACAGAATTTATTTTGCGCTCCTCTGTGCTATCTGCCGAGAGGATAGCATCGACAGCACGGCGGCACTTTTCATAGGAACGGGTTGAGTTTAGACTGCCTTTGTTCTTTTCCAACAGCTCCGAAAAGAATATAGGCTCATTATAGATGCGAATGAGCATATCGGAAAACTGTCTCGTGGGTAGATCTCCGTCACAATATCTGGAAAAGGTCTGTTCACCCCAGCCCAAAAGGATGGAGAGGGGGCGTTTGCCGATACTATACTTTTCTGGAATCGCCTGTATTATGTCAAGAGAAACGATCCCATTCTGTGTACGATAGACGTCATAAAGCGACCGCAGATTGGCATCAGAGATCTCGCTGACATAGATGAGGGCACCGCACTGTTTACAATGGGCCTCTCTGCCCATATAGCGGTATTCCTTATTCTTAATCTTTCCGGTCATAGGAAGTGCTTTTACAATATACTCCACATCGCTTCTGCATTCTTCGCAAAAAACTGTGTTCTGGCTCATGAAGATTCCTCCTTCCTGTTATAATGTCAACGAAACAGATAATCGATCGGTTTATTCCTTTTGTGGAATGATATGACTATCGCTCGGCTCCCGGACGGCAAGTCAATAACATTGAATTTTGTATAGATATCGACAGTTTCCTCCTCACCGTCTGCGTTAAAAAGCTGTACTTGGGGAACGAATACATAAAGGACCTCATATTCGTAGCCGATTTTCGTGTTTTGAAGAGAATGGCAAAAGTCATCGGTTTCAATTTGCATCAGGATGGCTTTTTGCTTATCGCTACGCAGGTTATACTCATTTATGAAGTCTATGTTTTCCTGCCGGTTTTCATTCAGAGAGATAGTGTATCGGTTTTGTTCAACACAAGCCTTTATCTTGGCAAGGATCGCATCGATTTCTTCCCGCGTGTAATTCTGGTTGTAGTAGGGATTCAAATGCCGGTCACCTCCAAAAATATAATACTCTATATTCTGGCGTTTGTCAACAGAAATGCACTAATTGATACAAAAATAATATTTAAGATGATGCGCATTCGGAAAACCTGTTGGATGAGCCGGAGTAGCACTACCGCAATGGGGTAAGGTGTTACTCCGGCACCTTATTGTCTCTGATAGGTTACTTTCTTGGACGCCTCTTTGTTATGCGTTATCAGTTTTAATCAGCCTACATAGCTTCTTGAGAGTCGCAGACTTGCATTTAGAAACCGCTGCTTCAGAGATACCTTTTTGGGCAGCGTACTCCTTGGCGCTCATATTTCGATAGAACAGAGCGTCGATCAGTTGCCGCTGAGTCCCGGTCAACTTTTCCAGTGCCGGAACAATAACAGCTTTCGCAGCTTCGCTCTCTACGAACCGCTCAAAGGCCAGGTCCTCTACGGCGAAGGTGTCACCCTCATACTCGCAAGCCTCCAGGTGGTAGTGCCGCCGGGTTTCCCTATAATTGTTGTTATACTCCCGGCGGTCCAGGTCCTCCAGAATGGTTACCCACTCCTCGTCAACATCGATGGCGATGGTTCCGGTTACGGATTTGTACTCGAATTTCATGATTGCGTCCTTTCCGCCTGGATAGCGGATACTGGCGGAAGGACACAAAAAGAGCCGGTGCATCTGATGTACACCGGCTGAAAACGCCTAAAATGGCATGACAAAGCGCGGTGGGAACATCAGAGAGTACCGTACGGTCGTGGCCGTAATAGAACTCTTTATGTATCCCGCCGCCTTAATGCGCATCTCAGGCTGTGAGATTAATTTGTTGTTGTCTCCCCGAAGGGAGATGGGCAGGCCGATTTCCAGAACCAGTCGCTGCCCATCTGTCGTTAGAGCTTATTTTCCCTTACGCGGCTTTGTCTGCGACAAAGCACTGCCAGCGGCAGACTTAGATGCCTTGCTGTAGCGTCTGTCACGCAGAACTTTACTGGCTGTCGATGCCACTTTGCGGCTTGTCTGCTTTCCGTTCTTGGCCATAGTCGTCACCTCTCTTTCCATCAGAAATTCGTAAATAGAAACTGATTTTTCACAATCGCAATTTTTCTTATGCGAACTCATAAAATTTTTTTGCAAAATGTAGCAATTGCAGTTTGAGTGTGATATAATATTTTTGTACACTCTGCCCTTGCCCAAATATCGGTGTCAGGATTTGACTGCAATTTTCTATCAGTTCTCCTTACATACATCAGTTTAGCAAAATCGCTTTTTTGAAAAGCGGACTGGACGGACGCTCTCGGACACTCTCGGACAGAGGGTAAATTTTCAAGCAGGAGGAAAGCAAGGCATGACATTTTCTGAATATGCTTTAGGTCTTTCGCCATTCATTTCGTTTGGCAAATCCGAGCATGACTACTTCACAGAACTTGTTGGAAACTTTGTGAAGGATGCCGCTATGGACTCCTGTATATTACTGAAAAGACAGCCGGACACGAAATATCGATATATCAAGGGGATTCGTACAATCCAACCGAAAGATGCACAGTATCTCTATGACTATCGTGACAAAGACAAATTTTCGGCTTGGATATGGGAGCGAATGGACGAGGCCGACTCCTACGATGATGTTGCTGGATGGTTGGACGCACACGGTCTTGCAAACGATGATCCCTCAACTGCTTGTGCGGAATTATTGGAGAGCATAATTCTGGACATCATCAACAGCACCCCCGTCTCCAAGACAGCTAAAGAATCAGCAATTGATTTGAAGCTGATTGATGACATCCAGGAAAAAATAAAATCACTACCCCGTCCGGCTAATGTGCCGGTTCCGAAGGTAGCGACCCAAGATGAGCAAATATATATTGATGAACTGTTTCTGGCATATGGTGATGCCGAGGGTATGACTGTTTTTACGGTTGATGACCTCTTATCTTTTCCCGATTATTCGGATGATTTGGAGGAACGCCGTATTGATTTTTATGCTGCCGAAACCATACGCCGTGGCGTGTTGGAGTTAGGTAACGGCAGTCTTACTGGATAATTTGATGTGCTGAAGAAGGAAACCTTCGATGGCGTGAAAGACACGGCAAAACGAACACACCCAAATGGATATGACCATATGCTTGCCATAATGGAACAGGCGGTCGTCGTTCCGGTTACAAACTACATACTCAGTGCATCACCATACTGGATAAGTGCGACGATCAAAAAAGGCGTGTGCCACCATCTCGTAAATGATGGCAAATTGGTATGGGTAAGGAGAAGGAAGAAGCAATGAATGGATCAGCCATTGGCTCTACCTTTGAAATATCTCTCCGCATTTTGCTGATGCTGAATGAGCTGCCAAACTCAACATTAGATGAGCAGCAGATTGGAGCGATAGATTTCATTTCCGTCTATGCAGCCGATTTTGGTCTTCTGGACGAAAATCTTCATGGGTACAGTAATTACAGATTTAGCGAATATCCCGCAAGAAAGCGCATGGTGGCTTCTGCCTTAAAAGACCTCGTATTGGATGGATATGTCCGCCTGCTTCCCACTTCGACGGGATACAGATATTCCATCGCGGAAGCTGGTAAAACTATCTGTGGCAAGTTGACCAGCAACTATGCCGAGGAATACATAATTGCAGTTCAAACTGTAATTAACAGGTTCGACAATGCAAATGCCGAAGCCATGCTGAGGGAAATCGACAGTGTCACCATCCAGTCGCTGAAGGAGGTCGGACATGAATAGGATTTATATTGAAAAACTCGTTGTGTCCGGCGGAGGCCACAAGGCAACCGTCATCAACTTTAAACCGGGATTGAATTTCATCTTGGGGCCGTCCAATACAGGAAAAAGCCTCGTGATGGACTGTCTGGACTATATGTTTGGGTTTTCCCCAAAGAAAAACCGTCCTTCCAAAATTGTGGACAACAGCTACGGCTATGAGCGGATTACGCTTTACCTGGTAACGGACAAAGGAACAGTCATCCTTGAACGCAAAATAGGGGATACAAAAATTGCCGTCAGTGGCACTGACCCCACTGTCGATTCCGGCTCGTATAGCATAGGGCATAACACAAAAAAGAACATTAATTCCGTGTATCTCCATTTACTTGGAATTGATGAGCCGCATTCTGTTCGTTCCGCAGAAAAGGGGGCTAAAACGCAGGAATTAACTTGGAGAAGTATGCTCCACTTGTTTTTCATCCGGCAAGGTGATGTCGCAAGAGAAAGTTCTGCGTTGTTGGCTCCTGGTGCTGTTGGACATACAGCCTCTGCCGCTGTGCTGCTGTACCTCCTAACCGGGCAGGATGCAAACGATCTCGCTGCTGATGAAGACCCGAAAATCAGCGAGGCAAAGAAAAAAGCCCTTATCGGGTACATTCAGGAAAAAGTCGAAGAATTTACAACCAGACGTGAAAAGCTGGAAGAAACACTTGCTTCCTTTAATATCACGGACACCCGCTCAAGCGTTGAACAAGTACGGCAAGAAATTGCAGAGCTGCAAGCCCAATTGGATACTGCCACCAAAGAAAGCCAGCAGATAATGTCTCAAATCTATGAGTGGAATGGCAAACTTTCCGAATCCAGAACTGTTGGACACAACTTCTCCCTCCTGCGCCAGCAGTACCAATCCGATATAAGGCGAATTGGATTCATTGTTGACGGTGCGGCGAGTATCTCCCCCGTGCGCAAAAAAATAAGGTGCCCCATTTGCGGTGAAGAAACGGAGCGAGTTCAAGACAATTCTTTCATTGATGCATCGGCGGCAGAACTTGAAAAAATCAAAAGGCATCTTTCCGAACTTAGTGATGCGCAACACAGCGTTGAGCGCCAACAGGAAACCATAATCGCAACAATCCGCACATTGGAAGAAAAGAAGGATGCAATCGACAGCCTGATTACCGATCAGTTGCAGCCGCAATTATCCTCTTTCGAGGAGAAACTTGAACAGCAGCTTAAGCTGGTACGGTTGTCAAGTGAGTTAGAGGTTGTCCGTCAGAACGAAACCCAGTACAGAAGCGATCTGTTCAGCAAGGAAACAGAAGAAATACCTGAAGCCTCAAAGCATAATATCTTTGAGGACTATGAATATGATATCATTCACGGCTTTGAAGAAAAGCTAAGAGAAATTTTAAGTGCTTCAAAAATCGGCGGTGCAGCCACAGCCAGACTCAACATGGAGAACTTCGATATTGAGATTGGCGGGTTCAAGAAAGCGGTTTCAATGGGTGGCGGATTCTGCGGAATACTGAACACGATCACCACGCTGGCGATGAGCGCATATCTTATCGATCTCGATAGGAACGCCCCTGGTTTCTATGCTGTGGATTCTTCACTGACACAGCTATCCGAGGCAGAGCATAAGGAGCAGAGTGACACCATAAAGCAGAATTTTATCGAATACCTTATCGCCCATGCACACGAGCGTCAGGTCATCATTGTGGAGCAGACCAAACGTATGCCTTTTGTTCCCAGCGAGGATGAAGAAAAAGGCGTCCATGTCATTCGTTTCTCCAGAAATAGAAAAGAAGGTCGCTACGGCTTTTTGAACGAAGTTTATAACCCGGAGGATCAGTAATCCTAAATTATCTACACGCAAAAGCAGGAGGCAAAATATGCGTATAAGTTACAATAAGTTATGGAAAATGCTGATAGATAAGAATATGAACAAACATGATCTTGCTGAGAAAAGCGGTGTCAGTTCGGCCTCCATTGCCAAACTAAGCAAAGGTGCGAATATCACCACAGATGTCCTTCTAAAAATCTGTGAGGCAATGGACTGCACATTAGAGGATATCATGGAAACGGTAAAGGATTGACAAAAGGAGGTGGTATCTTGCCAAATGTCGTAACTCTCAATATGGATCACCCCGCCGTTCAATACCTATGCAAAAAAGATAAACGACTTGCAAAAGTCATCAGCATGGTCGGACCTATAACCTATGTTCCGCATGATGAAGGTATCTATTCCTTCTTAGTACATGAAATCATCGAACAAATGCTATCTGTAAAAGCAGGGCAGAAAATATATCAAAGACTTGAAGATTTGTGCGATGGCAGTGTGACTCCCGAACGAGTTGACGCTCTTTCAGATGACGAGATACGTGGGACAGGAACATCATCTTCAAAGGTTAAATGTATTCGTGGCATCACCGAAGCTGTATTATGTGGAGATTTGGATTTCGACAAAATGCATATGATGCCTGATGAAGAAGTCATGCAATACCTTACTAAGTTTCATGGCATAGGCAAATGGACTGCAAAAATGTTTTTAATTTTTGTCCTCGAACGTCCAGATGTTCTTCCTGTTGAGGATGGTGCCTTTTTACAAACATATCGCTGGGTATATAAAACGAACGATTGTAGCGAGAATTCTGTCTATAAAAAATGTAAAAAATGGAAACCTTACTCATCTATTGCATCACGGTTTTTCTATAGGGCGTTAGATAAGGGTATGACAAAGAGCGAATTTCACCTATTCAAATAAGGAGGATAAAATGGCTACAAAAGGAAATAAGCGCACAAATTTAGAGGCTAACGAAGCCTTTCTTCAGTACGAGGAGGAAATTGTTAATCACCCCGCATATGCCGGAATGCCAGACTTACGTCATGATGATGGGACTATCCAATGGGAAGCTCCATCAAACAGAGGTGCCGGAGTTTTTCAGTTTTCGCATGATAAACGCTATCAATGGTGGGTAGAAAAGGCAGCTGAAATTGGAATAAGTACAGATGAAGATAAATGGATCAGCAAGGTTGCCAAAACTATACATCCTACCAAACTGCATCCGTGTAAAGTTTGCGGTCGAGTTATGGATATTCGTTACTGCTACCTGTCATCAAACTTTATTAAAAGAGTCCAAAAACTCCCTTTTTATGATGGCGCAGTTGAGATGGACGAAATCACACATATTTTGGACTTCGTTGCAGCGTTCGTTGATACATACGCAGATGACGCTTTTAATGCTTTGCCGGGTTTACTAAAATGCACTCAGGTAAAAGAAATCCCGAATATGCCTCACGAACTTTCCGCTTGGACCTCTTGGATTGAACAAAGCTACATTCCACAAGAGCCGAGTATGCTTGGCCCCGGAGCAATGTCAAATGCTCCTGATCGCCTTGACGGGTTTCATACATTTAATCGTTGTTGTCGTTCTAAGGCAGATAAGGGCCGTTCAAAGGAAAATCTTGCATCTTATTCAACTGACAGGAGAGCCTTTGAAAACTGGAGTGATGGCAACTGGATTACGGCTAATAAATTGATGGGTTTTATCAATTCCAGCCCTGACATGAAAAAAGAGCGCTGTGCAAACGAAGGAAGCGATGGACATCATCCGCGTCCGTGTAGTGCAGATCATATAGGGCCGATTTCTCTTGGCTTCTGTCATAGACCTGAGTTTCAATTTCTATGTAAGCCCTGCAATAGCGCAAAAAATAACAGGATGTATTTTTCGGACGTTAGACATTTAATTGAAGTTGAAGAATCTGGAGAAACTGTTGCCACTTGGTATGCGAACCCCATATGGCAGAAATGTAAAGGAAGAGTTACCGACAAAGAATCTGCCTTAAGACTTAGTCGCGTGATGCGAGATAACCGCAATATCGCAATGATGCTCTTAGCCGACTTCATTAACAGGGATGAATACCTGTTTCTTTTCACGCTACTCAATTTGGAATATGCAGACTACGATTATGAAATCATCCCTGGTTCAACAAGGATAAACAATCACATCGTGACTGTGGATTTTTCACAGAGGGAAAGCACATTGAGGTATGTAAATATCCAAAAAACAAGGAAGATTCGTGTTGCATTTTCTTCACTTTCCGAATACGCTAAGAAGGAAAATCGCAATGGATATACCTATACCAATTCACGGATAGAAACACTTAAAAAGGAAGCATTCCGTATCCTTTCCAACATTTGCAGTATAGCTAAGAAGCAAAACGAAGCTCTTATAGCCGCTCTTTCCGATGAAGATCGAGTGGATTCAGAACTTGAAACATTCTTATCCACGGTAGACTATACTGCACTAAAGCATATGAGAGAATTTATCGCTGTAAAGGAACTGCTCATACAGATTATGGAATTAGTCGCTCAAGAACTATCCTCAAATTGGGACGCCCCTCGTTATTCAAGAGAAACTGCTGACGAATAAAAAACAGCCGACCATCTGTCAATTGCAGGTGGTCGGCTTATTTTAGTAGATGTAGCTGTCAAGATATTCGTCCGCAGTTATTTCTCCTCGCATAAATTTTTGATAAAGATTTGATGCAGGAAAACGATAATTATATCCGCTTCCATCTTCTCCCGGATCGAGCGGTGGCAAATCGCCAATTGCGTCCTCGACACCAATGACAGGCGGGAGGAACGATAATTGACCGTCTTTGGGAACGCATGATATTTCATTCATACTAAAACCTTGCACAAAATCAGCGTTCCCACCAATGATTATTACACGATCTCTCCGTTGCGGAACGCCAAAGTTGGCTGCGCTAACCTGGTTTACTTTGATTTCTGCAACACATTCCTTCAACTCAGCTTTTATCATCTCAAAAAAATGTCCCTTATCTAAATTGAGAATTCCACGAACATTCTCAAATACAAAGCCATCCGGTCTGATTGCCTTTACTATGCTGGCATAAGATTTAAATAGCCAGTTGCGCATATCTTCAGCACCTCGCCGTGTATTTGCGGTAGAGAATCCTTGACAAGGTGGTCCTCCAAGAACAAATAGAGGAAGGTTTGGATTTGCGTTCTTTGCAGTTACTGCCGCATCTACGATTGCATCATGTACCTCTTGGCTATTAATATCACCAACAATTGCTTCTCCGCCAAGATTTCGCTTGTGTGTTTCTACTGCGTAGTTATCGATATCATTCCCAATTATCGGAATCCAACCAGCCCAAACGAAGCCTAAAGCAAGTCCTCCTGCGCCACAGAAAAGGTCAATAAACTGTCCCTTGAAAGGAATGCTTTTTGCAATCTGATAGGCAAGTAGCGGTGGCACGGCGTTTCCAATCTGATTGTTTATCGCCCCAAGCGATCCAATAAACTCAAATGAATCTGGAAAGCTCTGAAAACGTGCTGCTTCTCTTTGTGATATAGTCCTGTCCTGGTCATAATGGATATTGCATCCATTCCCTGGACGGTTAAAATATGTGTTGATAGTATATGCAGGCATTTCCGGACGAAGTCTGCCATAATATGTAGACCGGCTGCCTTTCCCGGCTTTATAGCTTTCTCGGATTTGTGCAAGCCTTTGCGATGGCACACTCTCTGGGATGTTCTTCCAGTTTCCCCCTGGCGGAACACACCTTATTACTTGCATATCCAATTCACTCAATGAAGATGCATAGTGATTGAAAATCATGGTTTTCTTTTCCCCATCCTGACTTTTTGCACGATACTGGCGAACAATATTTGCTCGTTTTTCATTATCCAACTTGAACGAATCTACAATAATCTCATATTCTTCAGGTGAGAGATTGTATAGATGGGCGACCGCTAATTCAATTGCATCTTCAACATCTTGACCTGCCAATTGCTTGTCCACTAATTCTACGATGTCCATATCAACACACGGTCGAGGAACACGAATCTGCTTCACTATCCCTGCTGACACATGATTAGATACCAACATACTCCTTGCTTGATATTCAAATATCATTGAATTCATGATTGCAAGCAACATTTTGAGACTGGAAAGTGTGGCTTCTTCTCCATACACCACACCGAGAGAATTTCCACAAATGAATCCAGGCGGCAACAATGTAGCTTTGATCCGCCTTACTTGAGAATCGCGTGATACATCTCGCCACACGACCTTACTCGTGAATGAACTTGGCGGGGGAATTACCATCTCCTCATTCAAAAATAATTGATCATTTGTAAAGGAATACCTGTCTACCATATAACCTTTTGCAAATTCAATTTTACCAGTGTGTAACAGTTTTTCTTTTACTCTTGTTTCGTCTAATTCACGTGTGAAACTCAATCCTGTTTCTTTGCAAAAATCATCAGTCGAAGGAAGCCGTTCAAGATACATCATTATGGGGATAGCCTCAATTCCAGTTTTCAGCGGAACGCAAAAGCCCGTCCGCTTGATATATTCAAAAACAGCTTTTTCTATCTTTTTTTCTTTATATGTATCCTTATCGCTATAAATCCTAACGCTAAGGCTCTGATCAGTTTCTCCTCCCTTAACTACTAAGGTTATACTTGAAATATCTGCGCTACCATAGAGCTTTAATTCGGCAGGATAATAAGAAACATTTATGACCTTATAGTTTTCAAAAATCCAACTTCTCAATCTGCTTGAAACTTGATCATTAAGCAAAGAAGCTGGAGAAACAATGCCGCAGAAACCGCTTGATTTTATTAATCTAAGTGCGACCTCGGTTCCGCAACGTGCAAGATTTGTTCCCCATTTTCCAAATTTTGAAGAAGGCTGTGAAATCACAAATGCTTCCTTCATGTAAGAATCATATTGTTCTATTGCGTTACGATATCCAGCCATAGCTTCTTCGCCATTACTCTTGCTAAAGATTTTCTGCGGTTTCAAAAGACTCCACGGAGGATTCGTAACACAAATATCGTATTTGCCGCAAACAGAATCATATCCTACAAATGCATCTACCCGACGAGCATCAAGTTCATATTTTAATCCCGCAGATTCACAAAACTGTTCTATCTCACTTTTTGCTATATTCACAGCGTTCGCGTCAATGTCCCAGATTGAAATATACAACCGCTTAGGGGATAGTTTCCCCGACTTTTGTAATTCTGCAAGCAAAGAAACAATCAGCCTTCCATCGCCACAAAAAGGATCAATAATGCGTAATTCCGAAGCAAAGGTGTCGTACACATAACGCTGACTTAACATCCGCATCATGCTTTCTGCTATATCATAATCGGTGTAAAATTTGCCGAGAAGTTTTTCATCTTCAAAATCAGACTGCGTAAATTCATCAACGAACTGATAATAGTCTGTACTTATTTCAAGTGGGGTTTTAATTGACATTTCTCAATTCCTCCCAGACATAGTGATTCAATCAGTTCATAGCACTTTTTCCGCTGGATACCCAATTATCTAATTCTGAACATTTGAATTTCCACTGCTTACCTATTTTGTGTGCTGGGATATCCTTGCCCTTCCTTATCCAGTCGCGGATGGTTCCTGGCTTGACTCCCAGGTATTCCGCTGCTCTATCTATGCTTATCCATTTATCGTTTCCGATGTTTTCCATATTAGTACCTCCGAGCAAACACAGTACATCAACTCTATTTTATTATAGCAGATTTCATCGCGGTTTGCAATAGGTTTTCTATTATTTCCTGTTATTTCTTATGATTTTCGATTTGCCGACATATTGCTTTAAACTGCAGGAAATGCTTATTCTCTTCATTGATATAGGCTTACATTTTATATTTCTAACTTTCCTTTACACCTTTCAATTAAAGCTCGCACCTTTTAATTTTTCAAAAACAGTTACACCGCAAAGTTTTAGCCACTATTCACCGCCGCCAGGTGGCGTATATAAAGCTACAGCAAAACAAAGGCTTCTGTCCTCGGAACCCCTTGCTCTTTACCCTAAAACTACGTCAGTAAAACCGTTGACACAATCTTAATTTCAAAAAACAAGGGGAGCCTTAGAAAGCGGCGATTAACCTCTAAGGCTCCATTTCAAAACCCTGTTTACTTGTCGTGGCTCATTGTCTTAAGCAACTGCAACGCCACCGTTTTCTGCTCTGGTGTAAGGTTTACCCAACTATCAAACAACTGCTTAAGATCTGGTGTCAATTCCACCATATCTCCGTTGGAGAAGAATTGGGAGAGCGTTATTCCCATTCCTCGACAGATGGCCTCCAAGGTTGGAATTGAAGGCATTGTGTTCCTTTTGAAAATATTTGCAATTGTTGATTCGGAGAGACCACAGTTTTTAGCCAGTCGGTATTCTGTCCAACCTCTTTCCCTCATCAAACAACGGAGCCGTTCGAGAACTTCCACAAAACCACCTTCCTACTGTCATTATTTTACCGTTCAAGTGAAAAGTTTTATACTGCCCACTTGTCGTGTAAATATGACTATGTTAAACGGTATTTTGTGACTCGAACAACCTTGACGGGAGAGTGATCCTACAACTTGCGGACGTCTTTATTCGAAACCAGTTGTGGGTGCTATTATAACGATTTGCCCTTAATTTAACGATTACCCTCTGATTTAACGATTTGTCCGGTGGCGAAGCCAGAAAAGGCCTGAAAACGCAAAAACGCCGCTGCGGAAAAGACTCCACAGCGGCGTTCCTCGTGGGCCGAATAGCCGAAAAGCCTTGAAAACCAACGGTTTTCAGTCAAAAAGGGAAAAGCACTCTTTCTATCAAAGAAAGAGTGCTTTTATGGTGGAGGAGGGTGGATTCGAACCGCCGAAGGCATCGCCAGCAGATTTACAGTCTGTCCCCTTTGGCCACTCGGGAACTCCTCCGTATGCAATTTTGGAGCTGGTGGACGGATTCGAACCCCCGGCCTGCTGATTACAAACTAGCCCCAGCATATAATTCTGAGCATTTCTAAGGCTTTTCAGCCCTTTTTGCTCCGAAATCAGCAGCTCGTTCATGCTGTCCCTTCCACTGTTTCCACCCGCGAATTTCGTCCAGTGGGTCAACTTGTGGGTCAGGCCGCTTTCCGCCCGGAAGGCGGCCTGAACGATTCGAATAATCGAAGAATCAAGCAAGAAGGGTCTTCCAATCTACCGGGAAACCCATAGAAGTGATTTTCACGGAGGGGTACTTTTCGATATACGATTCAAGCTCGTTCACGAAGCGCGTCCAGCGCCTGTCATGGAGGACTAGCTTGGAAACGCACAGGAGTACGCCATAGATCCTGTTATTCCCGATGCCCATTTGTGTGTACTGCTTGTACAGCTTTGGGGTCTTGGCAAGTTTGGCATTGTAAAGCCGTCCATAAGGAGCGCAGAGATTTCGTACGTAAGCGATGCTTTCGATCCAACTCTCAAAATATGTATAGCCAACTCCGTATGTGCCGGCCACCGCCTTCTTGGCCTCGTTTTTCATGTTCTTGAAAAATTTTGACAGCGTACCAAAGCTGAAGAGCTCCATCAGCGCGTACATAGGAATTTTTCCATCCGCGTAATTTGTCTGAAAATTCCTGACGAACAGGGACTTGGCGTTGCGTTCAATTTCGTGGTTTATGTCCTCGATAAACTCTTTATGATAGCCGGCATCGGCAAAATTAGCGGGGGTTTCATATCCCAAACCGCCGTACTTGCAGGAGAAGTAATTTGCCAGCCTGCAACGCAGATTGACCTCAACGCGCTCGATGACCGTAAACAAAATATGTCATTCAAAATATTCTCTGCCATGCTCTCGTCGCTAATCGTAAGGCCAATGCTTTTGAGATTTTCCACCTGCTCCGCTACGGTCTTAGGCGGCTGATGCTCCTTGAGCTCCATGAAAGTCGCCTCAGAAAATTAAATGACCCGACGTGGTACGCATCGTTGAGAGGCGTGTCGGGTTCTATTACTGTTATTATACGCGAATACAAGCAAAAATGCAACAATAATATTTGCTAAACAAATAACAGATTTCGTAACAATGACTTGTGCGAAGGGAAACCAGGACTTATAATTATAAAAGCAATATGTGGATATTAGGTGATATTATGGTGAATACGGAAATAATTGGCGGACGGGTTTACAGATTCGTGGAGTGTCTTGACGCGATCGACGGAAGCGGACAGTATGTGGTTTGTGCCGATTCCGCCGGTGTGCGGTATGTCTGTCCGGCGCAGGTGTGGCAGGCGAACGTCATTGCGGACACATCGACGGTCAACCGTAGCAGTTCATCCAAAGAGAAGATCAATCTCTTTCTCGACCTTTTTCGCGGGCGTGAGGACGTGTACGCAAGGCGTTGGTACAGTCCGAAGACAGGCAAGAGCGGCTATGCTCCCGTATGCCGGAACGAGTGGCAGGAGGGAATCTGCGATAAGAGAAAAAACAAATGTCCCGAATGTCCGAACCGGGAATTCGCGCCGCTGAGCGCCGAGGTCGTCCGTGCGCACCTTGTGGGGCGGGATGAACTCTGCCGGGATGTTGCGGCGATATATCCCATGCTGCCGGACGACACCACGCGACTCCTGGCCATGGATTTTGACGGGGAGAGCTGGAAGGCCGACGTCTCCGCCGTGAGAAAGGTCTGTGAGGGAATTGGCCTTACCCCCGCCATTGAGCGCTCCCGCTCCGGCGACGGGGCGCATATCTGGTTTTTCTTCTCGGAGCCCGTCAAGGCCGCGGACGCCCGGAGGCTGGGCACGTCCCTTTTGACAAGAGCCATGCAAGAGCGTCACGAGCTGTCCTTCGCCTCCTATGACAGGCTCTTTCCGGCCCAGGACTTTCTTCCCAAGGGCGGATTTGGAAACCTCATTGCCCTGCCGTTTCAGGGGCGGGCGCAACGGGATAGCAACGCGCTCTTTGTGGACGAGCGCTTTGAGCCGTATCCTGACCAGTGGGCGTTCCTCTCGTCCCTGCCAAGGCTGTCCTCCGAGAATCTGGAACAGCTTTTATCCGAATTGAAGGGCGAATCCGATGTGGGACCGCTCCTGGATGCCGAATCCGCCAGGCCCTGGCCCGAAAAGCGGACGCGACGGAAGCTGACAAGGGAGGACTTTCCCCTCTCTGCAAGGCTCATGCTGTCGAATTCTCTCTATATCGACAAAGCGGGCTTTACAAGCCCCGCCCTCAACGCCGTCAAGCGTCTGGCGGCCTTTCCAAACCCGGAATTTCGGCAAAAGCAGGACATGCGCCTGCCCGTGAGGGGCGTGCCAAGAATCATCTCCTGCGCTGACGAGGATATGGACTTTCTCACGCTTCCACGCGGTTGCGCCGAGGCTGTGGCCAAATTGCTTAACGAATACAATGTGCCCTACGCATTGGAGGATCGTCGCATTGAAGGCCGTCCCATCGACGCAACATTTACCGGAACCCTTCGCCCCGAGCAGGAGCCGGCGGCTGAGGCCCTTTTGCGGGAGGACACCGGCGTGCTGTCCGCCGTCACCGCCTTTGGAAAAACTGTCATCGGCGCGTATCTTATCGGACAGCGCAAGGTCAACACCCTGATTCTAGTCAACTCCACCGCACTGCTCAGCCAGTGGCGGGAGGCGCTGGAGAAATTTCTGACGATAAACGAATCGCTCCCGGAGGAACCGAAAAAGCGCGGCAGAAAGAAAGTCCGCCGCCTGATCGGTCAGCTCGGCGGCGGGAAGGACACGCGGGGCGGCATCATCGACGTTGCCCTGATGCAGTCGCTGTTCGAAGGCGACGAGCGGGAGGTCAAGCCCTTCGTTAAGGACTACGGCATGGTCATCGCGGACGAATGCCACCACATTGCCGCTTTTACCTTCGAAAAAGTCATGAAGGCGGTGCGGGCCAGATATGTCTACGGTCTTTCCGCCACGCCGGTCAGGAAGGACGGGCACCAGCCCATCATCTTCATGCAGTGCGGCCCGGTGCGGTACATCGTGGACGCCAAGAGTCAGGCGGAAAAACGCACGTTTTCCCATTTTGTTATTCCGCGCTTTACAAGGACGCGGCTGCCGACGATAAGCGGCATTCAGGACGCCTACGCGGGGATCGTGGAGAACGATGCCCGCAACGATTTCATCATCTCCGACGCGCTGTTGACGATTTCGGAGGGGCGCACTCCCATTTTGCTGACTGAGCGCAAGGAGCACGCCGCCGTTCTCGCCTCCCGGCTTCAGGGAAAGGTTCAGAATGTCATCCTGCTCATCGGCAGCGCGGGGCAGAAGGAGAAGCGGGAAAAGCTGGCGGCGCTGCAAAATGTCCCGCAAAACGAGACGCTGGCCGTGGTCGCCACAGGGCGGTACATCGGCGAGGGCTTTGACGCGCCGAGGCTTGACACCCTCCTCCTGACCATGCCGGTCTCCTGGAAGGGCACGCTGGCGCAATATGCCGGACGCCTCCACCGGAGCTACGAGGGTAAACGGGAGGTGCGGATCTACGACTACGTGGACGCCTGCGTCCCCATGCTGGAGCGAATGTACCACCGGCGTCTGCGGGGCTACGCGGAGCTGGGGTATGAGGTGAAGCTGGGCGGGCACAATGACGCGCCCTGCGTCATTTATACAGGAACCGAATTTGCGGAACCCTTCATGGCCGATTTGTCAATCGCGGCCCGGGAAATCGTCATCTCCAGCCCCTACCTCCAGAAAAACCGCGTAAAATCCCTGCTGCCGCTCCTGACGGGCGTCCCCGCCACGGTCTACACCGCCCCGCCGGAGCGCTATAAGCCGGAGCAGCAAAGCTCTGTCGCCGCGGCGATCGATTTGCTGGAGGCTTCCGGCGTCACTGTCGTCCGCCGCCCGAATCTCACTCTGCGTCTCGCAATTGTAGATAAGTCCCTCGTTTGGTACGGCGACATAAACCCCCTGGCCTTCCCAGCCCGCGACGCCGGCGCCATCCGCTTCGACAGCGCCGACATTGCCGGAGAACTGCTGGACACTCTGGCTGGCACTGGGAAACAGCTTGGCATTGAAGAAGTATAGTGCAATAGCCGCCGGCAGAAGCCGGCGGCTATTGGCAACTGAGATGCCTTTGGTGGGGATAAGCATCTGTTTTGTCCATTAGGGTACGGAAAACAATACTCACAACAGATCATACGGATCTTTCAGCTGTCATGCCCCATTAAGTTGAATAACCCCCTTACTGTGTCCGGATCCACTTTTTCCATTTTACTGATTTCATCCAAAGATTTTTCTCCATATGATAAGAGCTCTACAATCTTCAGGATTTTTCTAAATGTTATCTTTGTATAATGCGGGTTGTCTATCAGCTGCCGAGCAGTGGTAGCGTCAAGTTGTAAATATTTTGTGGGTGGCTTTGTTCTGCCGACGGCCTTCTCAGAATCGGTCAGATCCATGCGTGTTTGATCTTTCCTCTCGTATTTTCGCAAGTATAACGTTTGTCCATGCAGAGTCCTTGATTTTGTAATGGTAACGACACCGGTCTTTCCGGTCAGGATCGTTTTGACATCGAGAATATCTATCTTGCCAATCGGCGAAGAAACCAGATTTCCCTCGATACTACGGCCGGTTTCAGTCAAGCGCATAGATGCCTCGCGCATATTGCCCGAGCAAAGTATCTCAACGATATTAAGGAGGCATGTATAATCCTGAACGTTTCTCCAGTATTCAGGTATCCAACTGATACCATTTATCATTCCAAGGAGGCCGCCTGTCATTGCCGCAATCGTATCTGTGTCCGTTCCTGTTGAGAATGCGGCAGTTTTAATTCCGAGAGCCGGATTGTTGGCATATTTGGACGCAAAATAGATTGCGCTAAGAGCTGCCACATCTCCCGCCCCACGCACGTTTGAATAACTTCCCAATTCTTCAAGCAACGCGGCATCATGACTTAGTAGTCCCTTTGAGAGGGACTGCGTTATCTTTGAAAGTCCCATATTGATGCTTTTTGCAGTGGAGGACCAAATCTCAGGGAACGAGTAAGCTTTGTTCGCGAGCGTCATCCAATCTTCCGGGAAAAAGCTTTCACGAAAAGCGCTCCAATCGTCTGTCCCGTCAGCCACCAACTGGACCAATTCCCCGTAAGCGAGCGTGTTTTTCTTGTTCAAGGCAAGCCAAAGTGCATATGCATAACATGATGCGCCAACGATCGCCCGCGGATGTCCGTGGGTAAGAATGCTGTCGGCGATCACATCTGCAATGAGACCGTATGAATTTTTATCATCCTTGTGCGCAATCACATGCGGCAACACTCGCATGGCGGCTCCATTGCCGCCGGCGTTAAAATATTCCTTTGAGATTTGGGACCGCCAGGGATATTTTTTCTCTTTATAAGCCTTGGCGGCGTTTTTTATTGCTTTTCCGCCTCCTCGCTCATATTGGAGCCAAAACGGTAGTTCCTTTTGGGAGAAAAAAGCCTGCCAATCGCCCGAAATAATACTGCGCGCAACGGCCAGCATCAACTGAGTGTCGTCGCTATACTCACCGGCGTATATTTTTTCGGGATGGTTCCAGTATCTCCCACCTTCCCACCGGGTCCAATCCATAAATCCGTTTTTCTTCACGGATTGATTTGGCGCACTATTCCCAAATCCACCTTCGTTTGGCCAACCCAAGGCATCTCCGACGGCAAAAGCCACAATCGCCCCAGCACACTTTTCTGCAATTGACAATATGCCAGTCATGTTATTGCTCCTTCCTGACCTCATACAACGTTTCAGAGGGGAGCTTCCCTCGGTGAACGAGAGGGCTCCAATTGGTACTAAAAAGATCCGGTGCTATAACTATTGGCACGTTTTCCATAGAATTCACACTTAATAATGCGTACAGATGATCAGCTCTTTCCTTGTCATTTACTGCAAATCCGGTAAAAAAGCTGCGTGGAATACTGCCGCTGATAAGTATTTCAGCTTGATCATCCGTGGGGCAGCACGAAAGCAACTGGCTGTCGCGTCTCCGCCCCGCCGTGGTCACATCGGCATATAATTGATTAAGCATATTTATATCATCGAAGATGTATTGGCCGCAACCTTTCGCGGCATTACAGGGAGAAAAAGCAATCGTTCTCTTTTCCAGTATATCCAAATCGATGAAAATTACGACCCAATCTGAAAAGATGCGGTCTTGGTCTCTTTCCCGTACTTTTTTAAGGTACCATGTGTTTGGATATTGAACCGAACAACAGACGGAATCTATCCGTCCATCTAATCTGACAGGGTCGGTTTGCTCCAGAATGTCACTGTTTATATTTTGACTGGCCAAAATACCGTCAGGAGAAGATAAGATATGCGTAAGGTGTACAAACTTTGTAAAATGACAAAGCCGTGTTACCCCGCGCGATATTAAAAAAGATTTCGCTTTCATGCAAACTCATCTCCATTAAAGTAGTCGCAAGAGGCCAATCCAGTCGGGAAGAGCGGCGACAGGCTTCCATGATATGACATATATAAACCATATTTGGAACGCGTAGAAGCAACATACAAAAGCTTCATCTCACTCGCATATGCTTCATCTTCAGAGCGCGCATTAACAACCGCTTCGGGATCCGGAAAAATGCCCTCCGAAAGAAACGGGATAAAAACATTGTCATATTCAAGTCCCTTTGCGGAATGAAAGGTACTTAAAAAAATACCTTTCACGTTTTCCGTAAATTGACTGTCTTTGTCAATGGTAGAGCAGATGAGCCCTTTACTGCTGAGGAAGGAACGAATTGTCCCAACTGAGCCCCTGTTCCGGCAGATAACAATATTAGAAGCTTCCGAAGCGCTCTCCAATTGTGATGCCAGCCATGTTAGCTCTGACTTTTGATCAGGAAAACCAATCAACACAGGTTTGGGCCCTATGGCTGTATAAAACGAAGGTGTGATAATATCATCGTCACTTTCCCAATATCGGGTACTCATAAGGTCTTTAGCAAATGCAGTAACAGTCGAGGGATTACGATAATTTCTGTCAAACTTCCATATGCCGACAGCCTTAATTCCGGCATCCCTCCAAGACAACCGACTGCCATAAATTTGCTGTGCCACATCGCCAAAGAACGTAAACGAGCCGTTGTCGTCAACTGCGGCAGTCAACGCTTTCAACATCATCGGAGAAAAATCCTGACCCTCATCAACAATAATATGCTTGTATCTCCTATCACGTTCGTCGGTTTGAAGGGTCTGATAGACATAGCACGCCAAATCATCCCAATCATAACAATACCCTTCATTTTGGCGAAGCTCAAGATAATCCTTGTAGATTTTGAAGAACCAACGCCTGTTCTCTCGCTTTATGTTTGCCCCCTTGCGGCCAATGCGTTCAATGGAGCAATATTCATCCTCCCGTGTTATTCCAAACTTTTCTAAAAAAGATATCTCGTCAACAAACACCGCCAGTGGGCGCTTAAATGTTGATTCATCGGGATATTCGGCTTTTGCCTTGTCCAAGGCCCGCTGGATCAGGCAACTTTTTATACCAGGATCCACAATTCCGTTACGTTGCGGCATTTTCCCGATGCTGTTTAAATACCCGCGGGCAAACTTGTGAAAATGCTCAATCGTTATGTTCCGTGGATAATCGCCGGCGAGCATCTCCATGTAGTTTACGAGCGCAACATTAAAAGTAACCACAAGAACGCTGGGCTTGTCCGAAAGGCTGGCCAAGAGCTCCGCTCTTAATAGAGCCATTGTAGTTTTTCCACTTCCGGCGGTTCCCAACACCACATAATGACCGGTTGGAGGCAGCGCCAGTACCTCTCGTTGTTTTCCTTTGGGCGTGATATTATCTAACATTCTCAACTCTCCTTAATAGCAACTTTACAGACGTTCATTTATTCACTACCGGAGCAGCTGACAAAACACTTTATATTATTATAGCACAATGTTGTAATCGATTGCAACAAGGGAACAGTAATGAAAAAAGTGTTTTTGGATATGAACACCTGCATTATAAAAGTGTTCTCAGCATCGTATTTCGTTACAAATAAATCGTACAACCGTAAAAGAAGTGGAAAATGTCGGGCGCACATGGTATAATCGGTTTGGCTCGGAGTATTTCCGTAAACAACGGAAGCGAAACGATGTGGGCCTATTGGAAGTGACATAAATGGATTACAACATAGCGATTTGCGACGACTCGGACGTTGACCGGCGGAGCATCGCCGGGATGGTCCGCCGGTGGGCGGAGGCGGCGGGGAACCGCGTGCAGTTATGCGAGTTCCCCTCCGCCGAGAGCTTTCTTTTTGAATACGACCGGAACAAGGATTATGACATTCTGCTTCTGGACGTGGAGATGCGGGACATATCCGGCATCGAGCTTGCAAAGCGCGTAAGGGGGCAGCGCGGGCGGGCGGAGATCGTGTTCATCACCTCCCACTTTGAGTTTATCGCCGAGGGGTACGAGGTGGACGCGCTGCACTACCTTGTAAAGCCGGTGTCGCAGGAAAAACTGTCGGAGGTGCTGGATCGCGCGGCGGCGAGACTGTCCGTGGAGCCGCCCTCGGTGGTCATAAGCCCGGATGGCGGGACGGTGAAGCTTCTTGAGGCGGACATTCTCTATGTGGAATCCTTCGCCCACTACATTGAAATTCACACCCGCACGGACGTATACAGGCTCAAGGAGAGCATCACCGCCTTTGGGGAGCGGCTTTCCGGCGACTTTTTCCGCGCCCACCGCTCTTACATTGTCAATCTCAAGGCCGTGGAGCGCATTTCACGGACAGGCGTTACGCTGACAGGCGGGGCTGAAATCCCCCTGGCCCGTGGAAAGTACGACGACGTGAACCGGGCGTTCATAGAGAGGAATTGAGATGTTAAAGCGCACATACTTAAAACTGGTAGAGTATCAGACCGAGCAGTCCCGACGGCACCTTGAGGAGGTGCGGAGCATCCACCGGGAGATGCGGGGCTACAAGCACGACTTCCACAACCACTTGCAGACGCTGAAAAGCTTTCTGGACGCCGGGGACGCCGCGCGGGCGAAGGAATACCTTCTCGAGATGGACGAAAAGCTCATGAACGTGGACACCCTCCTCAAGACCGGCAACGTCTCCCTGGACGCCATACTCTCCGCCAAGCTGGCCCAAGCGAAAAACGAGGGCATCGCCGTCACGGTGAAGGCCAACGTGCCGGACGGCCTGACGGTCAGCGACCTGGAGCTGTCCATCATCGTGGGGAACCTGCTGGACAACGCCATCGAGGCCTGCCGAAGCGCAAAAGGTGAGCGGTTCATCCGCTTATATCTCGGCATGAAGGGGAAGATGCTCTACTTCTCCATGCTTAACGCCGCCGGAGCCAAGCGGGAGAAAGTGGACGGCCTCTTTAAGACCGGCAAATCCGGGGCCCACGGTTTCGGGCTCAAGAGGGCCGAGGCTATCATCAAGGACCATGGCGGTTGGGTGAAGTACAACAGCGAGGACGGGGCCTTTACCTCCGAGTTTCTCGTCCCGGCCCTCCCCTAAAACGCAATTCGTGCACCGCTGTCGACAGTTGGTGCACGAATTTACTTTTTTCATCCGGTCCATGCTATTATGGGCGCGAAAGGGGTGAACAATCTTGGAATACGAAAAGGATCCAAATAAAAAGCCGTACAAATCGGTTCTCAGCAACGCCTGGTGGAGCCTCCGGGGGATGATCTCCGGAACGCCGGTGTCACTGCTGGTGATGGTGCTGGAGGGACCGTTGGCGGTGTTCCTGGCATGGAGCGAAGTTCGCCTGCCGGCCTTAGTAGTGGGGGAGGTGACGCAGGGGGCGACGCTGGAACGCGCGGCGCTGACGGTGGGGCTCTTCCTGCTGGCTGTGCTTGCCGCCACGGTCTTACGGGACACGTGCGAGACGGCGCTGAGGGTCCTCCTGCAATTTTACCGCTCGGCCAGGGGCAAAGAGCTCAGTAGGAAAAGCATGACGTGCCACTATCAAACCTTTGAGAAAAAAGAGACGCGTGACCTGGGAACCCGGGCCCAGCGGGCCGTTTGGATGATGAACGGCGTCCAGCCCTTAAGCGACGTGCCAAGACGTGCCCTGAAGCTTGTGGAGTACATCCTGTGCTACCTGACTCTGGGGACGGTCCTTTCAAATGTCAGTCCGTGGCTGGTGGTTCTGCTGACCCTGACGCCTCTGGTGAATATCCTCTGCGCCCGAGCCTTGCGGAAATGGCAGTACGCCGTGCGCCCGGCCGTGACTGACATTGAGCGCAGACTGGTCTATGTCTGCACAAAGCCCGCCGATTTTGCCGCCTGGAAGGATATCCGGGTCTACGGCATGGCCGGGTGGTTCAAGGCGCTCTACCGGGACATTCTCCATCGTGACCTCGTTTGGGCAGGGCGCAAGAGCCTCCGGGAATTTCTTGTGCGTCTGGCGGACCTCCTGGTGATCCTTATCCGGGACGGGGCGGCCTACGCGGTGCTGATCATGGAGGCTGTCCGGGGAGAGGTGACGGCGGATCAGTTCGTCCTCTATTTTGCCGCCGTGTCCTCCTTCGCGGGCTTTGTGGGGAACATCGTTTCCGAGTGGAACGGTATTGGCAACGCCAGCCTCTTTGTCAGCGACTTCCGGGAGTTTCTGGATCTGCCCGACGACATCCCGGACGGCAGGTTGAGCGTGGAGGGGCATCTCGACCACCCGCCGGAGATTGTCTTTGACCATGTGTCCTTCCGCTATCCCGGGGCGGAGCGAGACACCATCCACGATTTGAGCCTCACCCTCCGCGCCGGTGAGAAGATGGCGCTGGTGGGCCTCAACGGGGCGGGCAAGACCACCCTGGTGAAGCTCCTTTGCGGACTCTATACTCCAACCTCCGGCCAGATACGTCTGGACGGCGCGCCCGTCGGGGATTTCAAACGGGAGGAATACTATAAGCTCTTCTCCCCCGTATTTCAGGATGTCCAGACGGGACCATTCACCCTTTGCGAGACCGTCGCCTGCCGGTTGGGCGGCGGCGGTGACGGGGCCCGCGCGGAGGCGTGCCTTCGGCGGGCGGGCCTTGGGGAGAAGCTGGACGCACTGCCAAAGGGCATGGACACGGTCCTCGACAAGCAACTGAGCCCCGACGGTACGGACCTGTCCGGCGGGGAGAAGCAGAAGCTCATGCTGGCCCGGGCCATCTACAAAAACGCGCCGGTGCTGGTGCTGGACGAGCCCACGGCGGCCCTGGACCCCATCGCGGAAAATGAAATTTATCTACAATACAACGCCATGACGGCGGGCAAGACCTCCCTCTTCATCTCCCACCGTCTGGCCTCCACCCGCTTTTGCGACAGGATCGCTTATTTAAAGGACGGCGAGATCGCGGAGCTGGGGACCCACGAGGAGCTTATGGCCCTGGGCGGCGCGTACAGCAGGCTCTATGAGCTTCAGAGCTGCTGGTACAGAGAGGATTACAAAGGAGGCAGGGAGGAATGAGGCTTTCGGAGCATTTTAAAATCTTCAGGCGGGGAATTGGACTTCTCTATGAGCTAAACCCCGCGTACATCGTGCTTTCTATGCTGGAGGCGATTATCTCCGCCGTCACGCCCTACGTGCCCATCTGGTTTTCGGCGCGGCTCATCGACGCCATCGCCGCAGGGCGGCCCGTGGAGACGCTGGCGCTGTACGCCGCCCTCACCGTGGGGCTCACATCTCTGCTGGGCGCGCTCTCCGCCGCCCTCGCCGGGCGCGTGAGCGTGAGCAGCGAGGAGCTGGGCTGCAACATCGAGTGGCGCTATGCCGAAAAGACCATGGATATGGCCTACAGCAGCGTGGAGGACCGGGACACGGCCCTTTTGCGGGAGCGGATACAAAAGGAGTCCATGACCGGCTACAACTACTGGTATCTGGAGACCGCCGCGGCTGAGATCATCCGCTTTATGGCCCAAATCGCCGCCAGTATCACTCTCACCGCGTCCTTTTTCGGCGTCAAAAGCATCCCCCTGTGGATGAAGCTGGCCCTGATGGGCGGCGTTCTCCTGACCTTGCTGGCCGGTATGCTTCTCAAGTCGCGGAGCGAGCGGATCATGAAAGTCTTTTTCGACCGGCTGGTGGACACCAATATCCGCAGTGAAAAGCTGGAATCCTTCATAACAGGGTATTCCAACGGCAAGGACATCCGACTCTATGGCATGGCAAAGGACCTGGCGGCGCGGTCTCTCCGGTTCGGAAACGAATTTTGCCGGGAAATCGCCCGGACGGACATCCCCGCAAGCCTCCTCAATTCCGTGGGGAAGGTATTCAGCTACGGCCTCCGGTTCGGCGTTTATATGATACTGATCTTCGCCGCCCTCCGGGGCGGGGTGTCCGTGGGCTCCATCGCACAGTACGTGTCCTGCATCACCCTGCTCATCTCCGCCGTCACCGAGCTTGTGAGCACCGTGCAGATGACGCTTCTCAACAACACGTATCTAAAGCGCTACTTCTCCTGGTTCGACATCCCCAACGACATGTACAAGGGCACCCTCACCGTGGAAAAGCGGGACGACAACGAGTACTACGTGGAGTTCCGGGATGTGTCCTTCAAATATCCCCACGCGGACGCCTGGGCGCTGCGGCATGTCGATTTGAAATTCAAGGTTGGCGAGAAGCTGGCGGTGGTGGGCATGAACGGCTCCGGGAAGACCACGTTCATAAAGCTCCTGTGCCGCCTCTACGACCCCACGGAGGGTGAGATTCTCTTAAACGGCGTGGATATACGAAAATACGACTACGACGAGTATATGTCCCTCTTCTCCGTGGTGTTCCAGGACTTCAAGCTCTTCGCCGTCAGCCTGGGGCAGAACGTGGCCGCCAGCACGGATTACGACCAGGTGCGAGTGGAGGACTGCCTAAAACGCGCTGGGTTTGATAAGCGGGAGGCAGCCATGCCCCAAGGCCTGGACACGCCCCTATACAAGGATTTTGACAAGGACGGCGTAGAGATCTCCGGCGGCGAGGCCCAGAAGATTGCCCTGGCCCGCGCCCTCTACAAGGACGCACCTTTCATCATCTTAGACGAGCCCACCGCCGCCCTGGACCCGGTGTCGGAGTACGAGGTCTACAGCCGCTTCAACGCCATCGCCGGCGACAAAACCGCCGTCTACATCAGCCACCGCCTGGCCTCCTGCCGCTTCTGCGACAAGATCGCCGTTTTCCACGAGGGCCAGATTGTCCAATCCGGCCGCCACGAGGATCTGCTCGCCGATACCTCCGGCAAATACCACGCCCTCTGGACCGCCCAGGCGCAGTATTATACAAACGAGCCCCCTCAATGATTCCGCCCCTGTCACCCCGTTGTTGCCCTCGTGTGCGGCTTTAGGGCAAGGGGTAGGACTGTATACACCTCCGGGGCAGTAAAAAGCCGTGTTGCGCGTTTGTGAGGAGCGGGAAAAATACGCCGAAGTACGACGCGGAGCATTCCGTGTTTGCAAGGTGGTCGTGAGCACAGAGAAGAAAACTCTCCCGATTGGGAGAGGCAAGCATCGCATTTGTCTGTACACCGGGCAAGCCCGGTGCCCGTCAAATGCTTTCCGGGCGGGAGCCCGGACCCACCGGGGGCGAAAAGTTATCCGTTTGTACACAATTTTGCTCTGGCTATTTGGCGCGGAAGATGGTATGTTGTGTGTTTGCCGAAGGGCAGGAGATGCATGGCATGAGTAAACGCAGAGCCAACGGTGAGGGGAATATACGAAAGCGGCCAGACGGTCGTTGGGAAGGCCGGTATATCGCAGGGCACGATCAGAATGGAAAAGCTATCCGAAAGAACGTACTTGGCAGAACACAGGCGGAGGTCAAGGAGAAGTTGAAGAAGGCAATCCGGGAGTGCGCTGAGATCGACATAGAGAAAGCTGAGGAATACACCGTCGGCGGTTGGGTGAGGACGTGGTATGAGACGTACTCCAAGCCACACGTCAGAGAAAGCACGCAGGAATTTTACGAGGACTACATCGAACACCACGTCGTGCCCCGCATCGGCAACATAAAACTTGCGAAGCTCACCGGCAGAGACATACAGAAGTTGTACAACGATGTCAAGGCCAACGGACGAATCAGGGTATCTAAGGACGGCAACACCGGCATGAGCGCCAGCTATGTGCGGGGTCTCCACATGATGCTTCACAACTGCCTTGGTCGGGCGGTAAAGGAGCGACTAATCATCCGCAACCCCACCGAGGACTGCATCGTGCCAAAGCTGGGGAAAAAGGAAATGCACATCCTGCACCCGGAGGGCATCAGCGCCTACCTCAAGGAAGCGGACCGCCGGGGCGTACTGGCGATGTTCTTCCTCGAACTGACCACAGGACTACGCAAAGGAGAACTTGTCGCCCTTCTCTGGTCTGACCTCGACGAGCAGTCGATGACGCTGAATGTCTGCAAGCAGGCCGTAAGGGTCAAAGGCGGAGGGGTGAAGGTCACCAAGCCGAAAACGGAAACCTCCATCCGCAGAATCTCCCTGTCCCAGGAGACAGTGGAAATTCTCAAAAAGGAACACGCCAAGCACCCGGATATCGAGTGCATGTTCCCCTCCCCGGTCACCCTCGGCATGTACTACCCGGATTCAGCCACCGCGATCCACAACAAAATTCTCAAATCCGCCGGCCTCCCGCACATACGCCTGCACGATCTCCGTCACACCTTCGCGACCTTGGCTCTTCAAAATGGCGTGGATGTCAAAACCGTCTCCAGCATCCTGGGCCACTACGACGCCGGATTCACCCTCCGCACCTACACCCACGTCACAACCAAAATGCAGGAAGAAGCCGCCGCCGCCATGGGCAAGCTGATTGGGGCAAACGTATGAGCAAAATTTACGCAACCATATCTAAAAAAGGCCGTGGAACGGCGCGTTCCACGGCCTTATGCTCTCCCGTCCTTTCCGCTCCGAAATCCCGTTGGGGTCAGAAGTGGGTCAAGGGCGGGAGACGGCGAAAATGCGATATAGACGATTCGGATAGCTGATTTCTCCATCCGCCTATTTCCAGAAATAACAAAAGCCTCGATTTTGTTCTCAAAATCGAGGCTTTTGTGGAATAAGTGGTTAAAAATCCTATAAAATTTTTGCTACGCAAGAACGGGTCTATCAAAAGCCGTATCATTTTGAATAATCTTGTAACAGTTTGCCGTGCTCGTTACATATATAAATAGGATCATTTAATTACTTTTCGATATTATAGCAAACCGCAACGTGAGTCAATTGCGATGTCTTGAGAAAAGAAATGTAAAAAAACTAAACGAAAGGGGACTTTGATAAAAAACATTCCGATATATCAAACTCAATGGAATTTGTAAAAAGGGGGGATTACTTGCCGATGTTTGGCTTTTGCTAAAGCTCGTTACATTATAATAAATATGTTTTTATAGCCGACACGATTTACAAAAGGGGAGGATAATGATGAAAGAAAAAAGAAATTTACTTGTTTTATATTCGTGGGAGAAAAACAAAAAAAGTGCAACGGAATGGGTAATGGCACTTTGCACAGAATTTGAAAAATATGAATCAGTTACTGCGTCGTGCGATATGCTTTGGCGCCCTCAAAGCAATTTAGAAGAGGGCATTTCAAAAAAGATAGCCGAAGCTGATAATATATTGGTTGTTGTAACAAACGACTATAATAAGAAAATCAACTCAAGAAGTGGTTTTGTTTCATTTGAAGAGTCAATTTATTCAAAGCTAATCAGAGAAACATCGGCTACCAATAAAATACTGTTTTTGTTAAAAGAAAATGTAGCGCTCCCCAAGGGATGGGAAGGCTACATGAAGATTGACGTTTCTCCGTTTTCTGTAGAAAAATATTATGAATATTCAGTTGAGCAACGACAGGGGATTATTGATGACATAATAGGATTCTGCTTTGATATTCCGCCATATGAAATTGTAATCTCTGGTAATAGAAGAGAATTGCCAAAATCCCAAAAAGTAAAGTCTTTTCAGGAGCTGTTCAGCGAAGATATTCAGAATAATGATTGGAAGCAAGATATAGAGATTCCATTTGAGGAACAAGAAAAAAGATTGGTTGATTATATTAAGCTAAATGCTACACAGTCGAGTTTTGCGGACTTATATATACGTTCTGGGTTATCGGCTGATTTAAATCTGAACGGCAGAATAACTCCTCAGCTATTTGATCAATATTTTCTTGTGAAAAGATCTGATAGAGAAGAGAACCACTACAACGCAACCATAGACGAACTTTTTAATTCCACCAGTTATAATTGCCTCTGCCTTCAATCCGATGGGGGAAGCGGCAAGAGTACATTTATTCAAACAATGTGTTTGCGTAGGAGACAGAGTGAACAGGAATATTATACAAACATCCTTCTGGATCTTTCAAACCTTTCGGAATACCCGGAGGCAATGAGCAAAAAAGAAGATTTGCTATTTCAACGATTAAAAAAGGAATATAGTCGGATGTCTAAAAGGACTGGATCATATTACGATGTATGGAGGAAAAGATTTACAGAACGAGTTGAGAAACTAAATGAGATATCATTTGTTGATCAGAGATTACCATCAACAAATGAAATTCAGGAAAAATTGAAGGAAGCACTTCTCAGCACTGTGCCTGAGGAGATTGATAATTGGTATTTTGGATATACCAATAGAATAACTCAAGCGGTAAATCCCAATAGCAGAGACATGTTTTTTATTTTGATGATCGTCTATTTAATGATTCTTGACTGTAAACCCGCTCTAAATAAACCCGAAAGGTTTATTTTTGTGTTTGACAACATTGAGACGTACGACAACGAAAGAAATGCAAAAAGAATCAGTAGTTATGTAGAAACAGGCCATAGATATTTGCGAAACATTTTTACCGAGCTTGGTGTACGCGATAATTTCTTTACAAAATTTACTTTCGTAATCGTTTTGCGGACATCAACACTTATTCCGTTCGGAAACCTTCAGGCAGACCTGTGGTCAGGAGTGAGATTTGTCATGCACCTGAAATATTTTGATTTTACGGAAGAAGCGCTTCTTAAAAAACTCTATTTTCTTAAGAAAATAGAAAATTATACTGACATTTTACTCTATCAAAGGTTATACGCAATTATTTCATTTATGCTTCCCACTCAAATTATAGAAGAGTATTTACAAACGGGAATATATAACAACTCTAAACGCAAGTATTATACTTCTCAAAGGTTGCTCCCATTGTTTAACAATAACTATAGAAAGACTATGCAAAACCTATACGATTCAATAATGAATAATAGTAACAAGGGCATTTATCACATGATAATAGAATTGCGTAATTTGAATGGAGCGGAATATGATTATTACGTAAACGGAATCCGCATGGCCATTATAAGAGAACTGTTTAACCGCCTAAATATACATAATTATTTTGATAAAATAGGCTTCCACAATCTAACAGGTAATGAAAAGAATAGTCTGACACGGTTAATACTTGGATATATGTATTGGGACGAGGTTAAACATTACGCTCAAGGTTATAATAATCCTTACGTCGGTGTGGAACTAAGTAAAATATCAAAAGTGTTTAATTACTTTTGTAATTCAGATGAATTTGTTAGAACTCTTTATGATTTAAGTATCTATTCAAACAGAAACAGTAATAAGGGCGCAGCGTTAAACGAATGGGGGCATTTAATAGTCTTTGATAACATTAATATTGATTTAACAGAGCAACAGTTTGAAACAGTGGTAAGGAAATATTTGGAGTACAAAGAGGTAAATATCATAATTGAAGGAGTACAGATTAACTTAAACAGGATTTATGTCCGCCTTTCGGACGCGGGGATGTGTTTTACACAGTTTTACATAAGAAGTTACGAATTTTTAATGTCGCGTAGTGATGTTCCGGCTTTATCTCCAGGACTATTCCTGAGTAAGAGTCAAACTGCAACCGAAAACGATATAGACAAAGTTTATTTTATTATTACTAACTGTATTCATAAGCTTATCGACGGATGTGAAGGGGTATGCGTATTTTATCACAAAGAAAAAAGTGAATGTTCGTACTATAAAAAAGCAAGCAAAAAGGCAAATCTTAATCTTTTGTCCTGTGCGTTGTTTATTCGCTGTCAAGAATGCTTCGATATGATCCGAGAGGCAATTGACTATATTGATCGGTTCAGAATTATTTACTTCAAAAGGCACAATGATTATAACTTTAACAAAACGCTACTCGGCATAATAAATAAATATTATAAACTATATGGAGATGTTATGCAAACTCTTGAGTCGCATGATCATACTGAGGGACTTGACGAATTTATGCAAAAGTGGACTTTCCCTGCGAATATGCCAATTATTAATGAAATAAAGAAAGGAATACAACCATCTGACCGAGTTAAATTGACTCGCCCAATTCAGTCTTATTATGTTAGATCTGACGAAAACTTCGAGGCAGCGATACAATATGCGAATACCCATCCAATGCAAAGAATATATGACATTATTGACACAAACTTTTTTACAAAAGAGGAGAACGTAGAATGAAAATATGCGATGAAGCGACTATACAATTTCTGACAATCATACAGAATACAATCGACAGAATGGGCAGTAACTCTTCTGTACATAAAGGGTTTGCATCAGCTATAGCTGCTGCAATTCTTACCATTTCTCTATCGAGCTCAACTACCTCTGTGCTGATTTTAGGTTGTGCAATCATATGCTGCATTGCTGTAATGGACACCTATTATCTGCAAATTGAAAGAAAGTATAGGTATTTGTATGATCAGGTAAGAACAAAAAAACGAGAAGCAGATTTCTCCATGAAAACAGATATGACTAAAGGTGAACGCTTGGAAGCAAAATGTCGGTTTGTTGATTGCATAATATCACCGAGTATATTATGTTTTTATGTTCCAATTATTATTGTTGCAATCATTCTTGCAATACTGGACTGCAGTGTTCTATGGAGTTGCTGAATTAGTAATTATATGATGTTATCGTTTAAGATAGGATGAGTTTTATTTAGCTTTTTCAAATCGAACACATATCAAGCACTTATTATTTATCCAAGGAGATTATCCCCGCTTGTCAGGGATAATCTCCCGCATTTTATAATGTGTGTTGTTTGACCTTCAGTCTGTAATTGAACAAAGCTTAAGAACTTGCTTACTTAATGTCTTAGATGCGGTGAGTTGGTGGGTACGAATGCCATTGCGGACGGTGATAAAGAAGGAAATTCGGTCAATATCGGAACATCTATTCCATGCGACAATCAAGCTTGATGACAGCCGGTTGTTCCTACTCCAGCTTAGCTTGGAGGCACTAGATGTTCTCCGTTTTCTCGTTGGTGTCGTATGACTTATCCTTGGATTTGGCCGACTTGGGTCAGAACGTGCATGTAGAGCGAGTTCAGCGCAGTGCTTTTGTCCTTGGCGGCAAAGAGAGATATTTTCGGTTTCATGACGGGTAAGATCGTGGCATGCTTTCCCACAGAATATCTCGACCTACCTGTCGGAAGTGCGCGGTGTTTTGACCGCAATACCTTGATACATGGAGTTTTCCCTGAAGATAGGGATTTTTATAGATGCGCTTATTCTTTTCAAGCTGGTTGAGGTCAGGCCATAAAAACGCATTTATTCATTGGAACATCGGGATAGTAGTGAGCGAAATACACTTATCTACAACACATTGGCGCATTAATCATTAACTGATATAATCGCCTCATCACCCTGAAAGGAGAGACGATTATGAAAAGCATATACAGCGTCCAGCAAAAGCAAGCAGTTTTGAAACGTTATCATTCCGAAATGAGCGTCATGGAACTTGTCACAGAGATGGGAATCCCTCGCAGCACAATCTATGCTTGGTTGAAAAAGGGTAAAGAAACAGGTGAAGAACATTCCATAAGCAGGAAAGCCTACAACCAACTGATGGAGCACGCCCGACGTCTGGAGGAAATGTTGAGCATCCTGAAAACCTGTGGATGTGCGCCACATGATCCGCTATCCGAAAAGTTGAAGGTATTGGAGCGGCTATACATGACAGGCGGTCACAGCGTAAGGGTGATTTGCGAGGCGCTTGATGTCCCCAGGGGGACCTTTTATAACCACATCTTTCGCAACAAGAGAGAGGAGAGCAGTTACGAAAAGCGGCGGGAGGAGATGCGCGGGCATATTCGGAAAGTCTTTGAAGACAGCAATCAAATTTTCGGCGCCGCTAAGATCGTTGCAGTTTTGCGGGGGCAGGGGATAAATACCACAATAGAGACGGTGCGCCAACTCATGCGGGAAATGGGGCTGGTGAGTGTCCGAAAGGGGGCAAAAAAGCAATATGAGGACGAATCCAGAAAAACGAGAAACATTGTAAAGCGCAATTTTCAGGTGGACAGGCCAAATGCGGTCTGGGTGAGCGATGTTACCTTCTTCCGATTCAACGACCTTTACTATTGCGTTTGCGTCATTTTGGATCTGTACGCACGTAAGATCATATCCCACCACGTTGGCACAAACAACAGCACACAGTTGGTCAAAAGCACCTTCCGCGAAGCGTATGAGTCCAGGAAGCCCGAAAAAGGTCTGATTTTTCACTCTGACCAGGGGAGCAATTACCGTTCTCGTGCTTTCCGCGCCTTTCTGACAGAGCGCGGCGTTACCCAATCGTTTTCCAATCCCGGTTCGCCGTATGATAACTCCGTGGCGGAATCGTTCTTTTCGTCCATGAAAAGCGAAGAACTATACAGATATGTATATTTCGCCTGTACAAGTCCACTTGCACGGGGATTCCGGTCCACCGTCTCGGAGAAATAAGTCCACCGTCGCGGAGATGAAGTCCACCGATGAAGTGAGTTCCTGTATAATGGCTTTGGCACGCGAAAGCGTGACTAAGTTAACAGGAGGTCACCAAAATGGTAGACTACCGAGAGATCCTACGGTTGAGCAGCGATCCTCAAAACAGCCAGCGAAGCATCTCGTCCAGGGTCCACAGCTCCAGGGACACCATCCGAGATGTCCAGCAGGCCGTCCAGAAGGCAGGGGTCACCTGGCCGTTGGATGAGGACATCACGAACGAGATGTTGCGTAGCATCCTGTTCCCGGGAAAGTATGCTGCTAAGTCGTCCTACGCGGCGCCGGACTATGCGTACATCCACAGGGAGCTGGCGCGGCCCGGTGTGACGCTGACGCTGCTATGGACGGAGTACTGCAAGCGCTGCGAGTCGGAACGTACGACCCCGTACATGTACACCCAGTTCTGCGAGAAGTACCGCCAGTGGGCGCGGATCACGAAAGCGACGATGCGCATCCAGCACAAGCCCGGCGACGCCATGCAGGTGGACTGGGCCGGGAACACACTGGACATCCACGACCCTGTCACAGGGGAGGTGTCCAAGGCTTATCTGTTCGTAGCTGTGCTGCCCTGCAGCTGTTATGCCTACGCTGAAATATGCGGAGACATGGCTCAGGAGAGCTGGCTGAAATGTCACGTCCACGCCTACAGCTGGTTCGGCGGGGTGACGAGGCTGCTGATCCCGGACAACCTGAAAACGGGCGTGAGCAGGAACACGCGTTACGAGACGGTCCTCAACCGCAGTTACCAGGAGCTGGCCGAGTACTATGACACGGCCATCGTCCCCGCCCGCGTATCTCACCCCCAGGACAAATCTGTTGCCGAGGGAACGGTTCGGTACGCCTCCACCTGGATCCTCGCCGCACTGCGGGACCGCCGGTTCTTCTCTGTACAGGAGGCCCAGGCAGCGGTAACGGAGAAGCTGGAGGAGCTGAACGGCCGGCCCTTCAAGAAGCGGGAGGGAACACGCCGGGAGGCCTATCTGGCGGAGGAGCTGGCGTATATGCGGCCGCTGCCATCCACCCCTTATGAACCGGCTGTGTGGACGCCGGAGCTGCGCGTGGGGCAGGACTATCTTGTCTCTGATGGGATGAACAAGTACTCCGTGCCCTTTGACCTGATCGGTGAAAAGGTGGTGCTGCGGCTGACGGGACAGGCGGTGGAGGTGTTCTACCGGGGGACCCGTGTGGCCATGCACAGGCGCAGCCATACCATGCAGAGAGACCCCATTGTGAAGCCGGAGCATATGCCTCCGGAGCACAGGAAGTATCTGAACTACAATACGGAGGACTTCACGCAATGGGGTAAGTCTATTGGGGAACATACCGCCGCTGTGGTCAAGTACTTTCTGGCCAGCGGGAAAGCCCCTGAGCAGGGCTACAAGGCCTGTACCAGCATGACCAAATTAGCGGAGCGGTACGGCGAGAAGCGGCTCGAGAGGGCCTGCGAACGGCTCCTGGCGTTTACGGAAGCGCCGTCCATCCGCACACTGAACACGATCCTGAAGAACGGTCAGGACAAGCTCCCAACCGATGACCTATCTGGACCGCAGAGGGATTCCGCACAGCACGGCATCACCCGCGGGGCGGCGTACTTCCGCAAGGGAGGTGCGTCCAAATGATGATCCAGTCCTCCATGGACGCCCTGAAAGCCATGCGTTTCACCGCTATGGCGGCGGAGCTGGAGCGGCAGCTCGGCGATCCGAGCTCCTACAGTCAGCTTTCCTTTGAAGAACGGCTGAGTCTGTTGGTGGACGCGGAGTGGAACCGCCGGCAGCAGAATAGGATGCTCCGCTGTCTTCACAATGCCCATTTGGCCGTCCCAAACGCTGTGATCGAGGACATCGAGTACATGACGACCGACATCTGGACAAGGCCCAGATCCTTCGCTTTGCCACCTGCCAGTACATTGACGAAGGGCACCACATCATCCTCAAAGGCGCCTCCGGAAGCGGCAAGACCTTCCTGGCCTGCGCTCTCGGCAACGCCGCGTGCAGGAAGTTCAAGACCGTCCGGTATATACGTCTGCCGGAACTGTTGGAGGAGCTGAGTCTGGCCAAGGCCGCGGGAGAGCTCAAGAACACAGTGAAGATCTACCGAAGAGTCGACCTACTCATCCTGGACGAGTGGCTCATCCGCCGCCTCACGCCCCAGGAGTCCTACGATCTGCTGGAGCTGGTGGAGGCCCGCTGTGCCCACGGTGCCACCATCTTCTGTACCCAGTACGACACAGGTGAGTGGTACGAGCGCATCACCCCCAGCTCCGAGGAGGCGAGCCCGATCTCCGACGCCATCATGGACCGCATCATCCACAACGCCTACGACATCCTCATCGACGGCAGCATCTCCATGCGGGAGCGCCACGGCCTCAAAGGCACGGAGACGTGATGGCGATGCATCATGACCGCCGGGAGGTCCTGGATTACCTGGAAAAACACGACGCATCCCCCGAGGAACGCCGCCAAACCTGGCGTTGGGTCAGGCAGGACCATGACCTCTCAGACAACCCTTGGTTCCTCTACGACGATTCTGGCTGGCCCATGGATTATATCTCAGCATTGCGCATGGTCAATGAACTTGAAAAATTGACGCATTGATCCCAGCGTGACCTCGCTCCACCCGGTTCTCAATACTGGGAACTGGGTGGACCCCTCCTCCGTGACGGCGGACCTGTTTCACCGAGAGCGTGGACTTATTTCCCCGTGCAGGTGGACCTCCTGAAGCGAAATTTACAAGATACAAGTACCGCTCAGAAAAAGGGCTCCGCGAGGGTGTGGCACGCTACATACGGTTTTACAACTCTGAACGCCCCCATAAATCCCTCAGCTACATGACTCCAAATCAGAAGGAGCAGGAATATTGGGCAGCTGTGGAAAATGGTTGAATATAAGAATCAGACACAGTGGTTCGAAAGTGAACGTTTTCGATTTTTTGGATTGGTTTTTTCGTAAAATCCGCAATGTGTATCTGGACATTTTGCGAATGCGCAAAAGCTAAAACTCATTGAAAATCAAGGCAAAATGAAAGAGAGAACCTTCATGTCCAAACCTCAGTGGTTCAGATTTGAAGGTTCTCTCACCTTGCGCCGCAAGGGGTTTAAGAAATAATGAGTCAACGTGGTTCTCAGGCTTCCTCACTTTTGAACAGCGTGGTACCCATATCGAACGCCCTTTTGCGCTCCTGCGGGAATACCGTTTCGTGCCGGAGCTTTTTGGCTTCAGGGTCGAAGAGAGACCATTCCCAATCCGTTTTGTTGTAATCGTGAAGTTGGAGTGTGTCCCGCTGACAAGAACTTCAGTGGGACCAATGAAACGTGTCCCTGCCCGATGCGCCTGCCATGTGCGGGCGCTTTTTCGCGCCACTGACACTGGGAAAACACTTGAAAAATTTTTGCGTGAAAAGTGCCATGGTATGGCACCACATTATGTGCCCGTTCCGCTCTGGAAGTTTGACTGCTCAGGTAAAAAGAGTATCAACAAGGCGGATTTGTTTTCAAAACGCATAAATATAAGGAAGTTTTTCTTCGGATAGCCTCTTTTCACAGTGCCATAGTCTGGCCTGTCCTTTCACCGAGCAGGAAGATAGAATAAGCACATAAAGGGCTGCGAGAAGTGCCGGCATCGTCCCTGGTGCTGGAAGTATAACCATCGCGACAAGGTTCAAGGCAAATAACCCCAGCTCGTTCCAGGCCATTTTATTTCTCCTTTTTTCATTTCCCTCCCGGGTCGCTCCCGGGAGGGTGCCCCCCGAGGCTAACAGGGGGGCACTGTCTACATTCAACGCAGGGGGCTTGAAAATGGATTCCAATATCAACGAAAATGTCGTTGTATACGACTGGCTTTCTTTCACCAGCAAGAAGCACACGCCGCAAGAGCTCATTGAGGCTCTTGGTCTATCTGACTGTCTATGGACTGAGGTTACCGGTGCCCGTGGTTATCGCCAGAGGTTATACTTTGACCATATCAGCGTCCACTATGACGGCCTTGAGGATATGGGCGCCTGGGTGGAGATGTCCGGTCAGGGCTGCCGTGTGTTCGAATCGCTGTCAAGCCTTAATAACTTAATAATAAGTGGGAGGAGCTTTTAAGCTTGTCGTTAAAAAATAGTTTGCGAAAATTGGGATTTTTGATAGTCTCCTAATTTCTGCCGCCTTCTAATTCTCGTACTCCCGCAACGGATTTTAAAAAGAGGCGACCCCATCTTTGAGAAAAATATTCGAAAACGGAGTCGTATTCAGCATGAAACTACATATTTTCTTTACCGTTCATCAGCTTCAGAGCCAGATGGAGGACAACAGCATCCTTGAATACTCTGGGATTTCGTCCGGTTTCGCGGGCGATGCGATCCAGCTTATACTGGATGGTATTTTTGTGCATGAAAAGTTCCTCGCTCACGGCCTTCAGGGACATGCCACCGGAAAAATAGGACGCAAGAAGCTCCCGATCCGCGTCGGTGAGATTTGCGGCTGTCTTTTCAAGAAACCTGCGGCGGGCGGGCTCGGGCACACTGCCAAGGAGGATATCCAGATCAAGCTCGTCAAAGACGGCAAGACCATATTCTCCGTGAAGGCTCCGCAGAGCGATGGAGGCCGCCTCGTATGACCTGTCCTGACGGGCGAGGGCGTCCGCGCTTCCAACGCCAATTCTGAGCACGCCGGGATGATCCGCCGCGAGAGAGCGAAGAAGCTGCACGCAGCTTTTAAAGCGCCGTTCCTCTATGATCGCCACATAGTCTCCCGGATATGTGAAGGTATGAAGCCCGGCGCCCATTTGCTCGAAGGCCGCCTCCACACCCGCCTCCACCGCTGACACGTTGGCGATGCGTCTCTCCGTGTCACGCCGGACGATCAGAGTTCTGCAGAGGGAATCGGGTCTCAGCCCGAATATGTTCAGATTCGATTTCAGAAAATCCATATTCAAGGGTTCTCCCGACGTCAGAGCCCGGATGATGTAGTTGAGCCGCGCCCTCTCATTGCCGCTTTGCTCGTCAAGCTCCTGCTCACGCAATATAAGCGCTGTGATGCGCAAAGCCAGGTGGACATACTTGCGGACCTCGTCCGGTTCGCCGGTGATGCCGATCGCGGCGATCGCCTCGCCCCGATAGACAAACGGCAGGTTGACGCCCCGATGAGTCCCCAAGAAGGCGTCGTCGGATCCCACCTCGATCGCCTCACCGGTCTTGACAACCCGGAATCCGACCTCGTGGTAGTCCCCCACGCGCTTGGGGTCGGTGCTTGCGAAGATGATACCGTCACGGTCTATGAAATTAACGTCACAGCCGGACACATCCTTCACCGTCTCCACGATCTGCTGTGACGTGCTTTTTCTTATCCTCTGTGCCATATTTCCACCTCGCTTTTTGAATATATGTTCTGTATAACATATATTCCTTAAAAAATCAATAAAATAAGTTTAACATAACATATATTTCTCCGTCCCACGGCTGTATAATGAGATCAGAAAGTGGAGCTGATACTGATCCCTATTTAAAAGCATCAGCCTGACGGTTTAAATTAGGGATCAGTATGAGGCTCCCAAAAAGAAAGGACGGGCTAACATGAAGGTAACAGTGGCAATCGATTCATTGAAGGGCTCCCTCTCCTCCCTTGAAGCCGGGGAGGCCATACGTCAGGGGGTACTCAGGGCGTATCCGGCGGCTCATGTGACGGTGCGGCCTCTGGCCGACGGCGGCGAAGGCACGGTTGAGGCGCTGGCTCTGGGCATGGGCGGCAGGACGGAAAAGGTCACCGTGACTGGACCCGTGGGACGGCCGGTGGAGTGCGTCTACGGCATCATCGACGAGACGAGGACGGCTATCGTGGAGATGTCGGGCGCGGCGGGTATCACGCTTGTTTCGGACGCGGAGCGCAACCCCATGAACACCACCACCTACGGCGTGGGCGAGGTCATCCGGGACGCCATAAAAAAGGGGTGCAGGCGCTTCATCGTGGGCATCGGCGGCAGCGCCACCAATGACGGCGGGGTGGGTATGCTCCAGGCCCTGGGCTTCGGGATGCTGGACGGTAAGGGAAACCAAGTTTCATTCGGAGCAAAGGGGCTTGAGGAGCTGGCGAAGATCACCGACGGGAACGTGATCCCAGAGCTTTCGGAGTGCTCCTTCAAAATTGCCTGCGATGTAACGAATCCCCTCTGCGGCGAGCACGGAGCCAGCGCGGTCTACGGTCCCCAGAAGGGAGCCACGCCGGCAATGATCCTGAAGATGGACAAGTGGCTCTCCGACTACGCGGATCTCGCCGTCAAAGCTTTCCCCAAAGCGGACAAGGAGCACCCCGGCACCGGCGCCGCGGGCGGCCTGGGCTTTGCGTTTCTGACCTTCACAAACGCCGTTTTGGAGTCCGGCATTAAGATCGTGCTAGACGAGACGCGGCTTGAGGACTACATAAAGGACGCCGACATCGTGGTCACCGGCGAGGGACGGCTTGACGGGCAGACGGTCATGGGCAAGGCGCCCATCGGGGTCGCCAACATCGCCAAGAAGTACGGAAAGACCGTCATTGCTTTCTCCGGATGTGTCACCGAGGACGCCCGTGCCTGCAACGGCGGCGGGATCGACGCCTACTTCCCGATTTTGCGCGGCGTGGTGACTTTAGCCGAGGCAATGGATCACGGCAACGCCGAGAGGAACATGACCGCCGCGGTGGAGCAGGCCTTCCGGCTTGTCCGCGCCCTTCGGGGCGAAATGTGAGAGGAGGCGGCAAATATGGACTACAGCTTCTCCACATGGGGCGCCCTCCTGGGACTTGCCATAGCTATCGTTCTGATCATACGAAAGGTACAGCCGGCCTACAGCCTGATCATCGGAGCCCTGATCGGCGGCCTTGTGGGCGGCGGCGGGCTTATGACCACCGTTGATACCATGGTCTCCGGCGCGGCAAGCATGATGTCTTCCGTCCTTCGCATCATGACCTCCGGCATCCTGGCCGGTGCGCTCATTAAGACGGGGGCGGCTGAGAAAATCGCCGAGACGATCGTTGACAAGCTGGGCCAGAAACGGGCTGTTGCCGCCATCTCCATCGCCACCATGATCATCTGCGCCGTGGGCGTGTTTGTGGACATCTCCGTCATCACCGTGGCGCCCATTGCCCTGGCCATCGGCAAAAAGGCGGGCCTTTCCAAGAGCGGTGTGCTGCTGGCCATGATTGGGGGCGGCAAGGCGGGAAACATCGTATCTCCCAACCCCAACACCATCGCCGCCTCCGAGGCCTTCGGCGTGGATCTGACGTCCCTGATGCTGAAAAACGCCATTCCCGCTCTCTTCGCCCTTGTGGTGACTATCGTCATAGCCACCCTCCTTGCCAGAAAGTCCTCCGATACCATCGGGGAAGCCGATGTTGAGACCTCCGGCGGCAAGTCCCTGCCGAACTTCTTTGCCGCCATCGCAGGACCCGTGGTGGTCATCGTCCTTTTGGCATTGAGACCCTTGGCGGGAATCTCCATCGACCCCCTGATCGCCCTTCCCGTGGGCGGCGCGGTGAGTATCCTGGCCACCAAAAACTGGCGCAATACCGTGAGCTTTATGGAATTCGGACTTTCCAAGGTCATCGGCGTCTCCGTTCTGCTTATAGGCACCGGGACTATCGCGGGTATCATCAAGGCATCGGCCCTCCAATATGATGTCATCAACCTTCTCGAGGCCATGAAAATGCCGGCGTTTGTCCTGGCTCCCTTGTCCGGTATCCTGATGGCAGCCGCCACTGCCTCCACCACCGCCGGCGCTACCATCGCCTCTCAGACCTTCGCTCCCACGCTTATAGATGCGGGCGTCCCCGCTCTTGCCGCCGCGGCCATGATTCACGCCGGCGCCACGGTCATAGACTCGCTTCCCCACGGCTCCTTCTTCCACGCCACCGGCGGCGCTGTCAACATGTCCATCAAGGAGCGCATGAAGCTCATCCCCTTCGAGGCCTGCATCGGCCTCACCTCCACCGTAGTGGCTGTCATTGTATATCTCATCGGGTAATTCCATACACAAGAGCTGGCCGAGAGTGTTCCCGGCCGGCCTTTGGAATACGATACTTTTACGCCTAAACCTCGGTGCTTTCCCGTTCTATCGCGTAGTGGGTCACCGTGTGGGTCTTGCCGTTTACCTGCACTTTTTGTGAGAAATCATATCAAAAAGGGGCTGTGAAAAAGAGCAGGTATATGCTCGGTTTTTCACAGCCCCGCTTTTTGTGGGGGAAAATATTCGTTTTGCGTCAAAAATGAGCACACCATCCCCACCCCCACGGGATACCGCTTTCCTGAGGTCAGGCGGCAGTCTGGAGACGTTTGCGTTTATTGTGGAATTTGTAAAGGTTATGCCCTATCGCCACCAGCAGAAGCTCAAGCTTTACCTTTTCCAGCCCCCGCCGGCGGATCCGCCTGTACCCTCGATCCTGTTTGATGATACCGAAAGTCCCCCCTGCCTGGATCGAACGGTTCATCCGCAACAGCGCTCCGTGGGTGTTGTTCAGATTGTGGAGAACTTCCTCGTGCATCGCCGTCAGCTCACGGTTGACCCGTACCGTCCGGTTCTTCTCCGTCTTCTTGCATTCCGCGCATATGGGCAGCCCGAGCAGTCTTCGCACTCGTAGACCTCTTCCTGCCGGCCGTATTTGTTCCCCTTGATGTCCTGTCGGTAGGAAAGCTTAAACTTTCTGTTGTTGGGGCAGACGAGGTCTCCATCCCCGTCCGTCTTGAAATTCACCGCCCAAAACGGATCATCCCGGTAGGCCGCATCTTTCGTTTCTTTCCGGTACATCGTGAACTTCATGTACTTTTCCATACCATTCGTTTGGCAGAAGATGTAATTGTTGAAAGACCCGTACCCCGCGTTGACCACAGGATACTTTGGATAAAAGCAGTATTGCTCTTTGAATTTCTCCATCAGCAGCACAAAGCAGTCCATGTCCGACCTGTACTGCTGTACGTCGAGAACGGCGATGTACTCGTCCGCCACGCCGATCTTCACGCTGTACGCCGGGAGCAGCTGGTCGTTGCCCATGTAGTCCCGATTCATACGCATGAATGTGGCATCGTGGTTCGTCTTGGAATAACTGTTCCTGTCTGGGCCACAGATTGTCAGCTTCTCCACGTATTCGCTGAGCTTGTCCTTATACAGGCCTAGTTTTTCATACAATTTCTGTTCCAAGCTCTTGCGGTGCCCTTTTCCTGTGACGAGCTTGCTCTCATCGAGGCCAATTACCTCCAAATAACGCTTTGCGGTCAGCTCCAGCCCCTCGGGGGCATACTCGCTACTCACCGGGATATGGACGCCGTAATATTTCAGCGTCTCGTTCATCTCTTCAAAAAGGGCGGTGATCTTGCCGAAAAGCTTGTACTGCTGCTTCTCCGTTCCTTTCTTCCAGGCAAAGCTGTACCTGTTGGCGTTGGCCTCGAACTTCGAGCCGTCTATGTACAGGTGTTGAAAGTCCACATTGTCCTCTTTGCGGATTCCATTCCTATCCTTTCCCCTTACCCCTCACCTTTCGGGGACGCGGCAGAGCCGCAGGAACGGAAAAGAACGGAAGCGAAATCACAGAGCGCGGTTGACGTGTACCGGGAGATCATCATGGACAACATCAGCTATGACGTTCTGATACAGGACAGGAGCCTTGACCGGGACAGGCTGGACGAGATCGTTGACCTCATGCTGGAAACCGTCTGCACGGCGAGAAAGACTATCCGCATTAAGGTGCTGGGGGTATCGGCACACCCCATGACGGGCTATGAGCGCCTGCAAACTTTACACGGCGTTTTCCACCCGGAGGGCGAGCCGTTTTCCTTTAAAAAGCGATTTTATCCTTTCCCTCTGCGAGCTGGTGATCGGCGGCAAGGAGGGCTTTTCACCATTAACTTTTTACCCATTCTGAAAGGGGGATTTTATAGAATGAGCAATGATACCACAGAGGATTGGAAACCGCAAGAGGCGATTCTACGAAATCAATCGAATAAAGTCTGTCAATAATTGCTCAGTTTTCTTTTTTCAGCTTGATGTTCAAAAATACCGTGAGGTCATGCCGCGAGAATGCTTGTCCACTTCGCAAATGCCGCCATGACCTTTTGGGAGTAACCCGTCTGATAGATCCCCTTGTTCCAGAGCTTCTTGGCTCCTCCCGGACCGTTGTTGTAGGCCATCAGCGCCAGCTCCGGGTCGCCGTAGGCTTGGAGGTACCGGGCGATGATGTAAACGCCGGCTTCTACATTGCCGGCAGTGGTCATCGGGTCAATGCCCATATCGCGGAGCCAGTCGAGGTTGATGGCGTTGATCTGCATGAGGCCAAAGTCGTTGGTGGAGCTTTTGGCGTCCGGGTCAAAATGGCTCTCCACCTCGGCGATGGCCAAAGCCAGAGCGTAGGGTACATTGTATCTTTCACAGCAGTCTTGCATGACTTCCTGAAGGTCAAAACTCAGGAGCCGGCCTTCGCTCATAATATCATCACGGTGGCGAATCGGCTCCGGCGCGGGGTCGGCTGCTATTGGAGCGGCTTCCTGGGCCGGGCTTTCATCGGGCGTTGCGGAGGCTTGCTGGACAGTCTCAACGTGCGAGACATCATCGGATGCCGCCAGCGCCGTCGTTGTCGGCCTCGTCAACAGCCCTATTGTAATGCCGAGCAGAAAAGCGGCGAGTAAAGCCAGCAGAAGGACGGAGGGCCGCACCGCGATTCTGTGCAGCCGGAGATGCTTCGGCGAGTATCGCTTCTTCTGGCTTGAGACGTGTCCCACAGGTCTGGTTGTTCTTGCACCAGTGGCGTTGTTGGGCGTATGCCGGACGGTCATACCCTCATGGTCGAGTGGGATATCGAATTCCCACGGCTTTTTCATTCCCCGTAAGTTGCCGGTGCGGGAGCGTGTTTTTGTTGCCGTCATACTTTCACTCCTTTCGCAAACGGAGCCGCTTTTTGCGGCTCCGCTGTTATTTGGTTTCCTTATTTCTCAATATGTTGCGTGATCTCCGTCCCGTCCTTGAAGCGGATGAGGAGAGTTTCTTTGTCCACTACCTTGATGGTGCTGACGAGTTGGCGGGTGCGGATGTCATCATAGTCGGTGATGGTTGCGTCCATCTGCTCAATGGTGGAGGTGATCTGCTCCATGCACCGGTCTATTTCGCTGGAGGAGGGCTGTTCCAGTTCCAGCTTGGTGTGTAGGAGCTTGAGGTCATTCCACTCCTCACCTATTTTGCTGAACTCGGTTTCAACCGCCTCGAATGTTGCATCCCCACAGGAGACGAGGGTCACAAGCTCATCCTGACGTGCTTTCAGCTCTCTCATACGATTCTCTATGGCAGGAAGGGACATTTTCGGTTGCTTGGACGCCAACGCAGTCGCCACGCTCTCCCGAAGGACGTCTCTGGCCGCCTGTTGCGAGAACATTTCGTTCATGGCAGCGACAATGGCAGTGTGCAGGACCTCCTCCCTGAAGGTGGGAGAGCTCTTGCAGATGCGCTTCCCGTTTTCCATACGGTTGAGACAGCGCCACACATATATCTTCTCGCCCTTGGGCATATAGGTCTGGCGGCGGTAGGGGCTTCCGCACTCGCCGCAGATTAATATCTCACTGAGGGCGTACTTGCCGCTATATTTGCCAAGCTCCGTTTTGGCTCTGGAGGATGTTTTGCGCTTTCCGGCGCGGCGGGCGATCTCCTCCTGCACCTTCTGAAAGGTGACCCGGTCGATGATGGCCGGGTGACAGTCGTGGACGTAGTATTTGGGGAGCTCGCCCATATTCTTCTTCGTTTGGTGGTTGAACAGGTCCGCCACATATGTCTTTTGGAGGATGGCGTCGCCTATGTACTTCTCGTTCCGCAGGATGCCCTGGACGGTGCTGTCGTGCCACTCCAGTGTGCCGCGCGCTGTCTTGATTCCGTCGCCCTCTAATCCTGTGCATATCTTTCGCACACTGTACCCCATCAGGTATTGGGAGTAAATGCGCCGGACGATCTTGGCCTGTTCCTCGTCCACTACGGGCTGTCCGTCCTCCCCTTTTCTGTATCCGAGGAAGCTGTCGTAGTGGTAGTAGACCTTGCCATCCTGGAAGTTCTTCCGATGGCCCCATTTCACGTTGCCACTGAGGGACTCACTCTCCGCCTGGGCTTGGGAGAAGAAGAACGTCAGTATCATCTCGTTGTCCATGTAGAGGGTGTTGACGTTTTCCTTTTCGAAGTAGACGCCGATACCGAGGCCCTTGAGCTGGCGGACGGTCTGGAGCCCCTCCAGCGTGTTCCGGGCGAAGCGGGTGACGGATTTGGTGATCACCAGATCGACACGGCCTTTTTTGCAGTCGGCAATCAGCCGCAGGAATTCCTTGCGCTTCTTCATGGAGGTGCCGGTAATGCCCTCGTCGGCGTACATCCGTACCATGGTCCATTCAGGGTTGTCCGCGATCTTGGCCGTGTAGTATTCGATCTGCGCCTCGTAGCTGTTGAGCTGCTCATCGGAGTCGGTGGAGACGCGACAGTATGGCGCTACCCGGAGGCGCTTTTTGCGGATGTCCCGCTGGACGAGTACCGGGTCGGGCGGCATGATGGTGACGTTCTTTGCGACGCGCTGTTGGGTGATCATTGCTCTGCCTCCTCCTTACTGGATATAATTTTTCCGTTTATGAGCTCTATGGAAACGCCGGACTCTCTGCCAAGGAGAATCCGGCGAACTGCTTTTTGCTCTATCTCTCTGCGATTATCTTCCGTAATGCCCTCGATAACTATCCTGTCCTGAAGCTCCTTCAGGGTGTGGATGAGGCTCATATCCGGCAGGGCGTTGTACTGCTCGGCGGCAAGGGCGAAGATGAGGGAGCGCATATATTCGGGGCTCTCCGAGCCTCGGTTAAAGGCGGCCGTGAGCTCGTTCTTGAGCCGGAGGACGTCCGGGCTTACCTGCTGTTCATCGGGGGCACACGGGTCCAGCAAAGCGGGTGACAGGGCGAGATGTGCGAGAGCGCGGTCTATGGATTCTCTATATCCGTCATCTGTGATAATCAGCGTTTCCTTGCACTGTTCATTCTGGCATATCCAACGCGGACGTGCATTTTTTCGTGTATTACGGTACATCCTTGCTCCACATATGGCACATACAGACAACTTCTCCACGGCTTGTATTCCCGTATGGCATGGCTTGAGATTTTGCTTCTTCTCGGCGTTACGCATTCTTGCCGCGATAAAATCCTGCGGATCAATGATTTCGGGGTAGTTTTCACTGCCAATATATCTGCTGTTTTCAAGGATTCGCTTGATCATGTTCTTGTTCCACTCGCAGGTTCCGGCGTGGTAACAAGTCCCGGATGCTTCCATCTGTTCGGATATGCGCTTGAGAGAGTTGCCGGCCAGATACATGGAGAATATCTGCCTGACAATATCGGCCTCGGTTTTATCCGGGACTATTCTTGACATTTCCATTTTATATCCGAAGGGGATATCTCGTTTCCAGCTCATTTTGTCACCGCCTTTCCCGTGTTTTCAGTGAATACCATACCGTTAATGGCTTTTATCTGGATCTCGCCGTTGGGGGCGAGAAGTATCCTGTCAATGAGCATAGTGAAGATGGCGGAATCAGAACCGATGCCAGTGTCAGGCATGGTTTCCAAATATTCCAGCATCATTTCCGTCTGGTGAATCAGCCTGTCATCATGGGTGTTATCCATAATTTTGCGTCGCAGCCGACGCAGATCCCGCATCCTTTTGTTCACTTCGGCCTGCTCAGATAAATACAGAGCGGGGTCCATATACCCTTTCACTTTCAGCGTGGCGAGTACATGGTTCCGCTCTGTGAGCTGGGACAGCTCGGCATCTATTTCCGATATTTTGCTATTGGTTCTCAATTCCCTCTCCTGAAGCTCCCGGAGCATTTTGAGCGAAGGGGCAAGGATCGTACCTCTTGCATGACGCAACTTCAGGCAAAATCTCTCGATGGCTTTTGCTATATCTTCATCTGAGACCTGGGGTACCGGGCATAGCTCCTTGCCGATATTTCGTCCACGGCACATCCAGTATCGTTTGCCCCTTATGTTTTTTGCTCGACAGGAGTATCCGCATTCGGAGCAGAATATATGACCTTTGAATGGCGAGTCCACGTCTGTGCGTGGGCTTTTTGATTCCAGCCGCTTCTGAGTCAGGGCTTGAGCGAGGTCAAATTCCTCTTGGCTGATAATAGCTGGGCAACAATCCTCCACATAGTACTTTGGCTTTTCCCCTCTGTTAGGAACTTTCTTGAAGGGAATAACATCTGCGCTGAAGGACTTCTGCCATATCTGATTGCCCGTATAGGTGATGTTTGACAGGATATAGTCGATTCCGCTCATACACCATTGTCCGTTTTCAACGCCCTTTGTGATGCCGCGCGCGTTCAAAGCCTTTGCTATATCCTGCTTTCCTTGCCCACTCAGATATGCCTTGTAGATTTCTCTAACCACCTCGGCTTCCTCCGGGACTATGACAAGTTCCGTGCCTTGCAACCGGTAGCCGTAGGGTGGATGGGAGATAGTGAACAGCCCTTTCTCCATCCGTATCCGATTGGACACCCGCATATTCTGCGAATGTCCCGTGGTTTCCATTTGAGCGAAGGCTCCGTA